>DASXFH010000225.1:0-19442 GCA_036489655.1 Acidobacteriaceae bacterium
GGGGGATGCCCGGCCCGAGGCAGCATCGCCAGAAAGAGGACCGTGGTGATGGCGCCCAGTGCAAAGTTGATTGCGACGGCGGCTTTGGCGAACTCGAATTTGTGCTTGCCGCTAGAGCGCATTTGGCGGTGAGTTTACAGACGCGACAGGCGCTTCCCCATACCACTTTCGGTCATCGTGTTATGCGGCGGCGGGCGTCGGAGCGAGAGGTTGGACCGCCGCCGATCGGCGTGCCCATAAATACCACGCGAGCCATGCAGGCGCCGGCCACAGATACCAGGCCGAGTTCAGTCCGGCAGGCAGGAACATCGGCTGCAGCTCCAGCACTAGGAAAAGCACCCCGAGCGTCGCCAGCGTGGCCTGGGAGCGCGTGCGCACCGCCGCATACAACAGGGCCGGCAACGCCAGGGATTGATCGAGGACCCAGCAATACGGCGCCACTAGCAGCGACACCAGCACGACCAGCGCTCCGTGCTCCATCCAGTCCCAGGCATGCCGTCGCGGCCAGAAATACACCAGCGCCCATACGCTGCCCAGGGCGCACGGCACAAAGACCAGCCAGTTTGCCGCCGGGTCGATGAGGTTGCGCAACGTCACGCCTAGGCAGGGAATGGACTCGTGGGAGATCCCCGACGTTTGCGCCCAGTGAGCGTACTGCGACCACACCGCTGGATCGATCCCGGTGATCAGCCCGCAACTGACAACCATCGCCGCTGCGGCGCCGGCCAGAATCCGCCACCGCCGCCCGGAAGCAATCCACACCAGCAGCACCAGCCCAAACGGCACAAACAGGTGTGGCTTCAGCGTGCAGAACCAAAGCGCCGATCCAGACCAAAATGGCCGCGAACGATGGAAGCGGAGAAACAGGACCAGTCCAAGAAGCAAGAACAACGACGTTTGCCCCATCAGGATGCACTGCAGCGCCGGAGGAAAGCAGTATCCCAGCCACTCCAGCTGGGTTCCTGCGAGTCCCAGCATCGGTCGCAGCAGCCGCACCGACAGAACAAGCAAAGCGGCGAGCAGCAGCGACCAGGGGAGGGAAGCCGCCCGCGCCCCAACGTAGCCCAGGGGCACGGTCAGGGGAAGGCTCCAGGGCGGGTTCCGCATGTAAAACGAACCCGTTCGGTCGAATCCACCCCGTCGCTCCGTCGCTCCCATGGCTTGTGCGTCGAAGGGATTGCCGTGGTGGGCCAGTTGCTGGCCGGTCGCCCAGTACACGATAAAGTCGCGCGACGAGGCAAAGTGGCGATTCACCGGCATCAGGGCAAGAATCACGCCCGTGGAGACGAGGCCTACCGCGCACGCTATGCCAAGGATCAGTTGCGCAGGATCAAATTTGCGGTGAGTGCGGGCGGCGGGCGGAGACTCGGCCATGGCCGCCATTCTACGGAGTTCAACGCGCTAGGCCGATGCCACGTTTCGGGCAGGGTATTCGCCGGGATAACTTACGGATGGAGACGGGTCACTTCAGGCAAGCCGGAGTTGAGTGAACTGCAAAGAAATGAATGTGCCCTGGGTCCGATTCCTGTCCTTCAGCACTTCCGGCATTTGGCCAGAATGGCTGTGTGCAGGCGCTCGCGCAGGTCGTCGGGCAGCTCGTAGAGCTCGTGACTGCGGTAGATCTCAATCGTCTTTCGTGTCGTGTTCAGCGTGATCTCGCAGTGCTCGCAGCTGCGGAGGTGCTCCT
The DNA here is from genome assembly GCA_036489655.1 of Acidobacteriaceae bacterium. Lineage (GTDB taxonomy): Bacteria > Acidobacteriota > Terriglobia > Terriglobales > Acidobacteriaceae > Palsa-343. Next base: position 1,688 of record DASXFH010000225.1, read on the forward strand.
CGAGATCGACCCGGAGCGGAATCGCCGCGTCCTGATCGAGCATGTCATCCAGCTGCGCCAAAAACTCCGTGCATGTCACTTCGCACCACCCTGGGCCTGCTTCGATTCGCGCCGCTTAAAGTAGCGGCTCAGCCGCTCCCTCAACTGCAGGCGCGCCCGCAGCAACCGCGATTTCACCGCCGGGATGCTCAGTCCCAGCGTTTCAGCCGTTTCCTCCGTGGAAAGCCCATCGACATCGCGCAGCACAAACACCACGCGAAAGCCGGGGGGCAATCCCTGGATTGTCTTGCGGAGGATGTCGGCCATCTCCGACTGCCCGTACAGCGCCTCCGGATCGGGGCTCCAGTCCGCCAGATCCCGAGGCATCGAGCCTTCTTCGGTCTCCACATCCTCGTCAATCGAAACCATTCTGCCGGTGCGCCGCTTGCGCAGCCGCATCAGAGCTTCGTTGACGGCGATCCGCACCAGCCAGGTATAAAACTTCGAATTCCCCTGGAACTGGTCGAGCTTTTGATACGCCTTCAGGAACGCATCCTGAACGACATCCTCGGCGTCTTCGCGGTTCTGGACGATATGCTGCGCGATCCGGAAAACCTGGCGGTCATATTGCCGCACCAGCTTCTCGTACGCGGCCATGTCGCCCTGCCGCGCTCGAGCGACGAGCAGCACGTCAGGATGAACTTCACCCGTTCCTTGTGATTGGATGGAAGAAGACATGAATGGCTTCAGAATTGTAGTGGCAGCCGACAACCAGCCCGACCTCCATAATAAACGGCGATGCCGCAGGGGGGCAAAGAGCACAGCCCTGGTCCTGTTTTCATTGCCTTTGCTGCTTTTGATTCCCGGGTGCGGCAAAAAGACTCCGACATACGCGGGTCCGCCCGATACGGTTCTTTCCGTGGTGATGAAAAAGTGGGCGATTATGCCGGACCGCATCGTCGTCCGCCAGGGTGCGCGCGTGGAGATGGTCGTCTCCACCATCGACGTTGAGCACGGCATCGCAGTGCCCGCCCTTGGCATCAACGAACCGGTGCAGCCCAGCAAGCCGGCCGTTGTCCGCTTCCTCGCTCAAACGCCCGGCACCTATCCGATGCGCTGCAGTATTCTGTGCGGCCGCGGTCACGACAAGATGACCGGCGTCATCGTCATCACACCTGGCCCGAAAGTTGCAGTACACAAGTAAGAACATTTGCGTTCCGCGACTCTTTTCCTTCCCGAATCGGGCCTCGTTTCGTCCTACAGTAGTAACCAGAGAGGCTAGCTCTTCGTGCTTTCGTGTCGTCTGCATTTCCCCTTCGCCTCATGGCCTCGCCGCGGTTCTGCGGCTGCGCTTTGCTGCATCGTGTCCCTTGCGGCGTTTGTTCTTCTCCCGACGGTCCCCGGGTTCGCTGAAGTCCACGGTCAAACCGACTCGACACATAAGCCCGCGCACCATACAACGGCGAAGCATCACCACGTTCCCAGCAACGCCCACACGTCGCATCGGGCGTCGAGCACGTCCACCCGCCACGGTGGCCATCGGCGAGGCGTGGCCCATCGCCATCACCGCCGCCACCGCCTGACGGCGCGCGAAATCTCCCGCAGCCGCCGGTATCGCCGAGCCTTTGTCGCCTCCTCGGAGCTGCGTCCGATGGCCCAGCAGCTCGCGCAGAACCCCACTCCGGCCGCCTTCGCCGGCGTTTCCTCCTTTGCTCATCGCCACACCGGAGACGCTGCCGCCGCGGCATACCTGGCGCTTGGCCATGCCTATCTGCTCGACCACAAATTCCCTGACGCGGTAACCGCGCTGCACGACGCCCATACTGCCGATGCCACGAAGGCCAGCCTCGACGGTCCCCTGGCCGATTACGCCGACTACCTTACCGCCCAGGCTTACCTGCAGAGCAGCGAATATCCTCAGGCCGAAAAGATCCTAAGCAGCTATGTCCGGAAATATCCGGACAGCATCTTCGTGCCCGGCATCCCGATCCTCGAGGCCAACCTCTTCGTCCAGGAGCACGATGCGCAGTCGGCTCTCCAGGTGCTCGATCGTCATCGCTCCGAGGCCATTGCCGGCCATGCCGATTTCCAGCTCGCTCAGGCGAAGGCCGAGCAGCTGGCCGGGCAGACAGCGGAGGCGCAGCACCTCTTTGAACACGTCTATCTTGACTATCCCCTCAGCATTGAAGCCGGAGTGGCCCGGGCTCAGCTGGCTTCTTCAGGCGCGCTGGATTCGATTGCCGCCGCAGAACGGCGCCGTCATGCCGATGCCCTTTATGGCGCGGGACACTATGCCGATGCCGGGACCGAATATCGCTCGCTGGCCGGCGAATCCGATGTGCCCCCTGCCATCCGCGCCGAGTTGCTGGTGGCGGCCGCGGAGTGCGACTGGAAGCTCAAGCGACTGACGAAGAGGGAACTGCAGGCGATCCCCGATTCCAACGACGAGGCCGGGGCGCGCCGTCTGTATCTCCTGATGGAACTGACCCGGGACGACGGCGACACCGCTACGGTGCAGTCGATCGACAGCCAGATGGAAACGCGATTCCCCTCCAGTCCCTGGCTGGCCGAGGCCCTCTATTCCAGCGGGAACATGTTTCTGCTCCTGAAGGACTACCCCAACGCGATCACCTATTACGGCGAGGTGGCGAAGCGATTCCCCACCAGCCGTTACGCACCCAGCGCCCACTGGCGGACCGGCTGGCTCAACTATCGCCTCGGCCAGTACAGCGAAGCCGCGCGACTGTTCGATGAGCAGATTCACTATTACGCCGGTGGAAAAGAAGTGCCCTCGGCGCTTTACTGGCGGGCCCGCATTGACGAGGACCAGGAGCACCGGCCTGCGACGGCCGCCGAATACTACAAGACGATCCTGCGCGTTTACCCGCACTACTACTACGCAATGCTGGCTCAGGATCGCCTGAACAAGCTGGGCAGCGTCACGCCCGATTCCATCGCTGCCCTCGACGCGCTGCAGCCCCAGCCCATACCCGAGCTCAGCGACGATGTGCCGGAAGACGATCCGCACGTGGTGAAAGCGCGGCTGCTGGCCAATGCCGGCCTGAACGAATATATTGCACCCGAGATCCAGGCCGCGGATGGCAGCGACGAGTGGGGCGCCTTTGCCGAAGCCGACATTTACGCCTCCGGCGGAGAGGCGTGGCGGGCCATGCGCCTGCTCAAGCGGGCCATCCCGTTCTACACGTCGGCGCCCATCGAAGCGATCCCGGTGGCCTACTGGCGGATCCTCTTCCCCCAGAATTACTGGGTCGACATCAAGGCTGACGCCGAAAAGAACGGTCTGAACCCCTATATGGTCGCCTCGCTGATTCGTCAGGAGACGGAGTTCAACCCGAACGCCATATCCAATAAGAGCGCCTACGGCCTGATGCAACTGTTGCCGTCTGTAGGCCGAGCGATGGCCCGGGAAGAGGGCGTCCGGCACTTCGAGACCAGCGAACTGCTCAATCCCGCGATGAACATCCGGCTGGGCACGCTGTATCTTCGCCAGATGCTCGATAAGTTCAACAATCAGCCCGAGTATGCTTTTGCCGCCTACAACGCCGGCGACTATCGGGTGAGCGACTGGCAGAGTATCGGCAACTATCACGGCATGGACGAATTCGTTGAATCCATCCCTTTCACCGAGACCCGCGAGTACGTCCAGTCCATTCTGCGCAACGAGCAAATTTACAGCGAGCTCGACAAGGTGACCTCAGAACACGCACAGCGGGACTAAGCGCCAGCGCATGCTATTATCCACCTTCGCGTGCGGAGCGCGCATCCGGTCCGCCGTGCACGCGTACAAGGAGCCACCAGCATGAATCCCTCTTCCGCGCGTCGTTTCCGGCTGCGCTCTGCTGCCTTTTCGGCCGCCCTCTCCTCCGCCGTTCTCCTGCTTCCCGCTCACACCTTCGCACAGAAAGCCAGCTCTGAGACGGAACCCGGCCCGGTTCACGGGATCGTCGTGGCCAACATGGATTCCGCCGTGAAGCCGGGCGACAACTTCTATCTGTATGCCAACGGTGGATGGATTGCGCGCACGCAGATTCCTCCGGACCGCGCGGGGCTGGGCGTTTTCTCGGTTCTGCTGGATCGCAGCAATAAAAATGTCGCTGCCATCATTGAGGAACTGGCGAAATCCAACCCGCCTGCCGGGTCGAGCGATCGCAAAATCGCCGACTTCTACAACGCCTTCATGGATGAATCCGCCATTGAGGCGCACGGCCTGAAGCCGCTGCAACCGCATCTCGCAGCCATTGCGGCGATTCAGGACAAAAAGGAGCTTGCCCGGTACCTCGGGACGACACTCCGCGCCGATGTGGACATGCTGAACAACGCGGTCTTCTCCACGCCGAATATTTTCGGTCTGTGGATTGCTCCAGGCTTCAGCGACTCCGACCACTATGCCGCGTATCTTCTCCAGGGCGGTCTGGAGATGCCGAGCCGGAGCTATTACCTGGACGACACCGACCGCATGAAAGAGATCCGCGCGAAGTATGCCACGCACGTTGCCGCGATGCTGAAGCTGGCCGGCTTCGACAATACGGATGCGCGTGCGGAGCGCGTGGTCGCGCTGGAGCATGCGATGGCCGAAGTGCACGTACCGCTCTCCGATATCGAGGACATCCACAAAGCCGACAATCCGTGGACGCACAGCGACTTCGCTTCCAAAGCTCCTGGGCTCGACTGGGAGGCCTACTTTGAAGGGGCCGGACTCAGCCATCAGCAGAACTTCATCGTCTGGACGCCGACGGCCTTCACCGGGGAAGCGGCTCTGGTGGCCTCCACGCCGCTGGATACCTGGAAGGACTGGGCCGCCTATCACCTCATCGAGGACTACGCCGATATCTTGCCCCGCGCCGTGGACGACGAGGACTTCAGCTTCACAGGCAGGGTTATGGCGGGTGTCGAGCAGCAGCGCCCGCGTTGGCAGCGCGCCGTCGCGCTGGTAAATGCCTGTCTCGGCGATGCCGTGGGTCAGATCTACGCGCGGAAATACTTCTCACCCGAAGCCAAGGCGCAGGCGCAGGCCATGGTTGCCAGCCTGATTGCCGCCTACCACAAGCGCATCGCGGCGATTCCCTGGCTGGCTGCCTCGACACGGGCCGAAGCGCAGGCCAAGCTCGACACCCTCTACGTGGGCATCGGCTATCCCGAGACCTGGAAAGACTACTCCGCCTATGAAGTCAGGCCCGACGACGCCTTCGGCAATGTGTGGCGTTACGAGCTCTGGAAATATCACACACAGACGGCCCGCATCGGCAAGACGGTGAACCGGCACGAGTGGTCCATGGAGCCGCAGACCGTCAACGCCGTCAATCTGCCGCTGCAGAATGCGTTGAATTTTCCGGCCGCGATCCTGCAGCCGCCGTTTTTCGATCCCAAAGCGCCCGCTGCCCACAACTACGGAGCCATCGGAACGGTGATCGGCCACGAGATCAGCCATACTTTCGACGCTGAAGGCAGCGACTTCGACTCCAAAGGTCGCGTGCGCAACTGGTGGACTCCCGCGGACCACGCGCACTTCGAAGAACAGGCGCAGAAGCTGGTGGAGCAATACGACGCCTATGAGCTGTTTTCCGGTGTGCATGTCAACGGAAAACAGACCATCGATGAGAACATCGCCGATCTGGGCGGCGTGGCGGCCGCATACGACGGCTATCGCGCATCGCTTCGCGGTAAGAGACCGCCGCAACAGGACGGCTTCACCGGAGATCAGCAGTTCTTCATTGCCTTCGGCCAGAACTGGGCGTCGAAAGCGCGCGAGGCCGCTCTGCGACGTCAGGTGCTGACGGACAGTCATTCGCCCGGGCAGTTCCGCGCCGATACCGTGCGCAACTCCGATGCCTGGTACAAGGCCTTCGACGTGAAGCCAGGCGAGACGCTCTATCTCGCGCCGGAGAACCGTATCCGCATCTGGTAACGGCTGGCAACAGGGAACAGAGGGGCTGACACGCCGGAACAAAAAGGCGCCGGAATCCCCGGCGCCTTTTCTATTCCCTGGTCCCGGCCTTCACGCCGTGTGCTGCAGCACCTCTTCGCGGACGACTTCGTCGTGGTGCTCCTCGGCGGATGAGCGCGGCAGAGCTACTGCCAGCACGTCTTCGATGCGGCTGGCGTAATGGATGTCCACGCCGTCGATCTGCTCCGGCATCAGATCCTCTTCCACGTTCAGGCGATTCTCCGCGGGCAGGATCACCTGTTTGACGCCGGCACGCTTGGCTGCAAGGAATTTCTCCTTGATCCCGCCCACCGGCAGCACATTACCGCTGAGCGTGATCTCGCCGGTCATCGCGGTCAGTGGATGCACCGGCCGATCGGTGAGCAGGCTCACCAGCGCTGTCGCCATGGTCACTCCGGCCGAAGGACCATCCTTGGGGATAGCGCCGGCAGGCACGTGGATGTGCAGGTCGGTGTCCTTGAGCAGGTCTTCTTCGAGCCCGAGCGACTTTGCATTCGAGCGAACCCAGGTGAGCGCGGCCTGCATGGATTCCTGCATGACCTCGCCGATCTGGCCCGTCATGGTGAAGCCGCCCTTGCCCTTCATCCGGTTGGCCTCGATGAAGAGGACATCGCCGCCTGCCGGCGTCCACGCGAGGCCCACCGCTACGCCGGCGCGTTTGGTGCGCTCGGCAATCTCGGTGTCGACGCGAACTTTGATCCCGCCCAGAAATTCCTGGATGACCTCTTTCGTCACCAGGAGTTTCTCGGTCTTGCTCTCGGCGATGCGCCGAGCCTGCTTGCGGCAGATGGTCCCGATCTGCTGCTCCAGCTTGCGCACGCCCGCCTCCCGGGTATAGTGCCGCACGATGAAGTTCACCGAGTCTTCTTCGAACTCGATGTTCTCCGGCTGGATGCCGTTTTCTTTGATCTGTCGCGGAATCAGGTAGCGGAAGGCAATGTGCTTCTTCTCCTCCTCCGTATATCCCTGCAGCTCGATGATCTCCATGCGATCGCGCAGGGGTTCCGGTACCGTGTCCAGCATGTTTGCCGTGCAGATGAACAGGACTTTCGACAGGTCAAAGCCCTGGTCGAGATAGTTATCGCGGAACGTGTTGTTCTGCTCCGGATCCAGAATCTCCAGCAGCGCTGAGGCCGGATCCCCGCGGAAGTCGCGTCCCAGCTTATCCACTTCATCCAGCATGAACACCGGATCGTTGGCCCCTGCGCGCCGCAGGTTCTGGATAATCTGCCCAGGCAGCGCGCCGATATAGGTACGCCGGTGCCCGCGCAGCTCGGCCTCGTCGTGCATGCCGCCCAGGGAAATCCTCCTGAATTCCCGGCTCAGCGCCCGCGCAATGCTGCGCCCCAGCGACGTCTTTCCCACCCCCGGAGGCCCCACGAAGCACAGGATCGGCCCCTTCATGTCGGCCTTGAGCCGCCGCACAGCGAGGTAGTCCAGAATGCGGTCCTTCACCTTCTTCAGGTCGTAGTGGTCTTCGTCGAGGATCTCCCGGGCTTTGGTGATGTCCACCTCCGACCCCGAGGATTTCGCCCACGGCAGGACTGCCAGCCACTCGATATAGTTCCGCGTCAACGAGTAGTCCGCGGCCATCGGCGACATGCGCGAGAGCCGGCTCAGTTCCTTCAGAGCCTCTTTCTTGGTCTCCTCCGGCATCCCGGCCGCTTCGATCTTCTCCTTCAGCTCCTCGATGTCCTTCTGGCCCTCGTCCATCTCGCCGAGTTCCTTCTGGATCGCCTTGAGCTGCTCGCGCAGATAGTAATCGCGCTGCGACTGCTGCACCTGGTCCTGCACTTCGCTCTGAATTTTGTTGCGGAGTTGCTGGACCTCCAGTTCCTTGGCCAAATGCTTGTTGATCCGCTCCATGCGGGCCGTCACATCGGGGGTCTCGAGCAACTCCTGCTTGTCCGCGGTGGCCAGAAAGGGCAGGGAAGAGGCAATGAAGTCCACCAGCCGTCCCGGCTCATCGATGTTCATCGCGATGGTCTGCAGCTCATCGGAAAGCGTCGGCGAGGCAGTCACAATCTGCTGGAACTGAGTCACGACGTTCCGCTGCAGAGCCTCGACAGCGGGATTCTTCGCCGCCGCGGTCTCCGGAACCGTCTCGACCGAGGCCATCATGAAGGGTTCGATCTTCGAAAACTCGCCCAGCCGCACCCTCTCATTGCCTTCAGTAAAGACAAAGAGACTCTGGTTCGGCATCTTGACGACCTTGTGGACGGTTGCCAGGGTGCCAAAGGTGTGCAGATCCTGGGGCTGGGGTGCGTCCACACGCGCATCGCGCTGCGCAACCACCACAATGCTCTTTTCTTCTCCGAGTGACTGGATGAGCTGGATCGAGCTCTCCCGTCCCACCGTCAGCGGCAGCACGGCGTGGGGGAACAGAACCGTATCCCGCACCGGCAGAACAGGCAGAACGCGTTCCTCGCCCCCATCCCGCTGCCGCGGGTCGCCCGGTTGAATGATGCTGATGAAATCGCTAGCCATGAGTGTCCTTATATCAAATAATTCCTCATTAGATTCAGCAAGCTTGGAAAAGTCTCAGCCGTCTCGTCTCTGCGACCTTTCCGCTCGCCCACAAACCGGTGCAACTTCCTGTCCCTCTTTTATTTGGGATTCCCCACCTCATGGGTACGTTCTGCCTCCGCAGCCTGTTCTCGCCCCCCCCGCACCGGTTGAGATGCCCCCCGGCGAGCAAGGCATCGCTTTGGGAACGCCTCTTATGCCGCTGGTACCGCGGCCTGATACCGCCCCAGCTCCCGCACCATGGAACAGTGCTCGGGAAGCCGTTTCAAGGCTTCATCGGCCACTTTTGGATCGGCCAGCTGGTAATCGGCGTAAAAAACGTACTGCCAGGGCCGTCCCGGAACCGGTCTGGACTCCAGACGGGTCAAATTGGTCCCCATTCCTGAAAAGACCTCGAGGGCGGCCACCAGCGTTCCCGGGCGGTTCTCCACGGCGAACGCCAGGCTCACCTTGTTGGGCTGCGGCTGGGGGCGGACCTGCTCCCGTTTCCGGATCAGAAAGAATCGCGTGTAATTCTCAGGATTGTCCTCGATGTCCGAAAGCAAAATCTCCGCAGCGTAATGCCGCGCAGCCTGCGCACTGGCGATCCCGGCCACGCCCGGATCCCTCAGCTCCATGAGCTGCTTCACGCTGCCCGCGGTGTCATAGAAGGGCGCGGCCTCGATCTTCGGATGTTCCACAAAGAAGCGACGGCATTGCGCCAGGGCCACAGGATGCGAATACGCCTGACGAATCTTCTCCAGCCGGGTTCCCGGCGCGCCGATCAGGTTATGCCGGATGCGCAGCAGCCATTCGCTTTCCACGCCTACGGCGTGCGACAACAGCAGGTCGTAGTGCTCCACCACCGACCCCGCGAGCGAATTCTCGATCGGGATCACGGCCGCGTCCACCGCTCCCCCCACCAGCGTCGTGAAGACCTCCGCGGACAAGGCGCAGGGCAGAAGGGTTGCCTCCGGATCGGCTTTTAGAGCGGCTTCGTGGCTGAAGGAACCGGGTTCTCCCTGAATGGCGATACGCACCTTGATTCACCTCCGCATTCCTTTGTATCTCAACGGCAACCTATGGCGTCCCGCGCGCCTCTATCCATCCGTTAGGGGATTGACCAGAAAGAAGAAAGAAAGGAGATCGCCGGATGCTCTGGACACTATTTGTCATCCTGCTGATCGCCTGGCTCGTCGGCCTGATCGGGTTCCACGTTGTCGCCTGGTACATTCATATTTTGCTCATCCTGGCGCTTGTGGTTCTCGTCATTCAGCTGATTAGCGGGCGAAGGCCGGTGGTTTAGGAAAAACTCACGCTGTAGTCTGCGCTGTTTTGTTTCGCAGTCCACCCAAGGGGGTTCCATGAATTCAGATCAGGTAAAAGGCAAGACCAACCAGGTTGTTGGCAAGGTCAAGCAGGGTACCGGAGAAGCGGTCGGTAACGATCGGCTTGCCAATCAGGGCGTCGCCGACCAGGTGAAAGGCGCCGCACAGGAGACGTGGGGCAACGTAAAGGACGCTGCCCACGAAGCCAGCAAAACCCACGAAAAGGAAGCCGAGCGCAACGCCGATCAGGCCCGCCATAACGTCACCAGCAAGGTCGAGGACGCGAAGGATCGCGCCAACGAAAAGATTGACGCTTACAAGGACCAAAAGGAGCGGGAGCGCCGCTCTGCGTAGCTGATTTCCAGAGCATCCGAATCCGGTCGCGGCACAGTCCGCGGCTGGATGGATCGACCTCACCGGGCTTGCGGATTTCCGCAAGCCCGTTTTTTATTCGTTCTCGAAGGGGATGTCCGCATTGTGCAACCCCAGCTTCGCCCCGATTGAATAGCCGATCATGGCCACGGCCGGCCACATCGCGATAAAGCGTCCCTGCCCATCCAGCAGGCCGCTGTCGTGATCCAGACTGAAGAAGGTCAGCCACAGCTTCTCCGAGGCCCCGCAGTGATAGCAGGCCAGAGGCCCGGTGGGCATATCCAGAACGTGCAGAGCCCAGAGGAACCACCAGATCAGCCCCATCATCCAGGGCAGCGTCGCGCTTTCGCTGGGATACATCTTCACCACGCCGATCGCCGCTATCAGCGGCGCGGCGAAGGAAACGGCCAGGGTCACGGCCGGGGGCACGAAGGCCGGATGGAACATGGTGATCGCCAGCAGCGCCAGTCCCCAGACCACCAGACACACCGTCAGGTGAAAAAAGAACCACAGCGCCTGATACAGAACGCGAGTCTCCCGGGGTCCCAGGGCTTCCGCCTGCCGTGAATGGACGCTCGAATCCAGATGCATCACCCCTCAGACTATCGCGCCCCTGCGCTCCCGCGCAGCTTTTTCCTGCACCGCCCGAGGGGGCCATCTTATTATGGGTCTATGCTCCTCGAAGGCATCTTTCCGGCAATTACGACACCTTTTTACCCCGACGGGCGCCTCTATCTCCGCAAGCTGGAGCACAACGTGGAGCGTTACTCGCGCTCGCTGGCCGCCGGTCTGGTGATTCTGGGGTCCACCGGCGAGGCGGTTATGCTGAGCGACGACGAGACGCGGGATGTCCTGCGTCACGCCGCCCACAGCGCCGCGCCGGACAAGGTGCTGATCGCCGGTATCGGCCGCGAAAGCCTGAGCGAGACTCTGCGCCTGGCCGAGTTTGCCGCCACCCACAGTTACGACGCGGTCCTCGTCCGCACGCCGCACTACTACGGTCCACTGATGCGCGCCCCGGAGCTGCTCACCTACTATCGCGCAGTGGCCGACCAGTCGCCCCTGCCGGTCATGATCTACAGCATTCCCAAATTCACCCACATTGAGATCCCGGTTGAAGTGGTCACAGAACTGGCGCAGCATCCCAACGTGATTGGCATCAAGGATTCCTCCGGCAGCCTCGAGCGCCTGGTCAAGCTGATCGCCGCCACCCGAAAAGCGCCGAAGCGCAGCGTTCTGGTCACGCCGGTCTTCGCGGCCTACACCAACCGCATGATGATGGCGGAGGCCGAAGCCAGCGCAACCCTCGCCTCTGAGCTCGTCTCCATCGATGCCGTTGGCGGCGGTCCTCCCATCGAGACCCTGGCGGTTGCGCCGCCCAGCGTGCGCTCGGTGCGGAAAAAGGAAGTTGGCTTCCAGGTCCTCTCTGGCTCCGCGGAAAATCTCCTCGATGCATTGCAGGCAGGCGTTTCCGGCGCCATCCTTGCGTTTGCCGCTCCCGCGCCTCAGGCCTGCCAGGAGGTGTTTACCGCCTGGAAGGAAAATGATCCGCGCATCGCCGGCGAAAAGCAGCAGCGCCTTGTCGCCGGCTCGCGGCTGGTGGCAGGGAAGTACGGCATCCCAGGCCTGAAGCACGCCTGCGACCTCAACGGCTATTACGGTGGAGTTCCGCGCATTCCGCTTCTGCCGCTTACCGGCGAGCAGAAGGCCGAAGTCGCCGCCGCCATGGCCGACCTCCGTCACTGAGATCGCCGCGACGCCAGTTTCGAGAGCAGAAGGAACCCCATGCTGGACCATGTCTTTCTCACAGTTAGCGATATGGAGCGCTCGACTTCGTTTTACGAAGCGGCGCTGGCGCCTCTCGGAATCAGCCAGCGCGTGGATTACGACGGCAAAGATGGGCCGCCGGAGCATCCGGATCTCAGGGGATTCGGCGCAAACGGGCGCTTCCACCTTTGGCTCCGTCAGGGCGCGGCGCATGGCGATGCCGCCCATGTCGGCTTTGTAGCCAACAGCCGGAATCAGGTGGACGCCGCCTATGCCGCCGCCATCGCGGCGGGAGCCACCGACAACGGCGCGCCCGGCATCCGACGCTACTACGACCCCCGTTACTACGCCGCCAATGTGCTGGACCCCGACGGCTACAGCATCGAGTTTGTCTACAAAAGCTGGCAGCACCCGCAGTAACCGCGGCAGAATCGGCTCCAGCCTCATCGATACAAACTCACCCGGCGCACTGCCGGTTTCCCCCTTGACCGCCGTAGCCTCTTCGCGAGAAGCTTCTGGCACCCATGTTCCTGAAACAGTACTACCTGGGCTGCCTTGCGCACGCCTCCTACCTCCTCGCCGACGAGGCCACCTCGACCGCCATCGTTGTCGACCCCCAGCGGGACGTTGAGCAATACCTGGCCGACGCGGCTGCCCACGGCTTCACCATCCGCCACGTCTTCCTCACCCATTTCCATGCGGATTTCGTTGCCGGCCACCTCGAATTGCGTGACCGCTGCGGCGCCGTCATCCATCTTGGCGCCCGCGCTCAGGCCGAATACGCCTTCACGCCGATGCCGAATGGTTCTTCCCTGGAGTTTCCGGGGCTCCGGCTTCAGGTCCTTGAAACGCCCGGCCACACCATCGAGTCGATCAGCCTTCTGGCCTTTGACCTCGAACGCGATGCCGCTCATCCGTACGCCGTCCTCACCGGCGATACCCTCTTTATTGGCGATGTCGGCCGCCCCGACCTCCGGGCCTCTCTGGGATGGACCGCAGCCGACCTCGGAGCCCACCTCTACGACTCGATCCACAAGCAGCTTCTCCCGCTCCCCGACGAAACCCTGATCTATCCCGCGCACGGGGCCGGCTCTCTCTGCGGCAAAAATCTTTCCCGGGAAACCGTCTCTACGATGGGCGAGCAGCGCCGTTTCAACTATGCCCTCCGCCCCATGACCCGCGAGCGGTTCATCGCCCTCGTGACCGCCGACCAGCCCGATGCGCCGCCGTATTTCACCATGGATGCCGTGCTGAACACCCGTGAGCGCGCGACACTCGACGCAACTCTGCAGCAGGAGCTGCGGCCACTGGTCCTCGAAGCTTTCCTCGTCCTGGCTGCCGGGGGCGCGCAGGTTCTCGACGTCCGCCAGCCCGACGAATTTGCCGCAGGACACCTGCGGGGCGCGCTCAATATTGGCCTGAATGGCCAGTATGCTACCTGGGCCGGCACCATTCTCGATGCCGCCCGCCCCATCCTGCTCATTGCCGAGCCGGGCCGGGAGCAGGAAGCCGCCATCCGCCTTGGACGGATCGGCTTCGATCATGTACGCGGCTATCTGGGGGGCGGCATGACCGCGCTCGCCGGCCGGCCTGAGCTTCTCTCGTTTGTCTCGCGTGTCATGGCTCCGGAAGTCGCGGCTGACCTTGCCGGCTCCGCGCCGCCGTTTCTTCTCGATGTCCGCGCACCGCGGGAATGGACGCAGCGACGCATTGAGGGCAGCCGCAATCTGCCTCTCAGCCGTCTCCGCGAAAATTTCAGTGAGATCCCCCGCGACCGTCCTGTCATCGTTCACTGTGCCGGGGGATACCGCTCTTCGATCGCGGCCAGCCTGCTCCAGCAACAGGGAATTACCCGAGTTGTGGAAATGACCGGCGGTCTCGCCGCCTGGGACGCGGCTGCGCTGCCCATCGTCGCCGACCCTGCCGCCTGACTCGGGGCTGGGCCGCCGTGCGATAATCGCTCGACCTTTCCCCCGGCTCTTCAATAACCAGCAAGAGGAGAATCCCGATGTCTCCTGCATCCCTGTCGCCTGTCCTCACCATCGACGTAGAACACTGTTCGGGCAGCGAAGTCACCGTCCGCTGCCACGGCCGCCTGGTGGCGGGCGCCACACAGATCCTTTACGCCCCGGTGCGGGAACTGATCCCCGCCACACGCCGCATCGTCCTCGACCTTTCCGATCTGTCGCACACAGACAGCATGGGTCTCGGCACCCTCGCGCGCCTCTATGTTGCCGCCAAATCCGCCGGCTGCAGCCTCGAGCTGATGCACCTGAATAAGCAGATTCGTAATCTGCTGGGCATCACCCACATGCTCGACGTCTTCACGGTGGTCGGGGAAAGCGGCGCCAAATGGATGTGACTCCACAGTGCCTTATAAGCCGGAGGGTTGAATGGTGGCGAGTGTAAGGAAGCTTTAATAGCCGCACGGCTGTCCTGACAACTGCGCTCGCGTCTCACTGTTCAACCCCTGCCTGCAATTGCCGAACTCCGCGCCGCTTAACTCCCGGTCCAAAAAGAATCCCCAAACAGTCCAGGAGCCGGTAAGCGATTGAATGCGGCTCGCTGACTCTTCCCACCACCGTCGTCACGGGTGAGTCTGCTATCCTGTCGCGCTACACAGAAAAGCCGTCCAGCGTCATGCTTAAACTTCTGTCCGCAGTTCTTCTCCTGATCATGGCGCCTGCTCTCCTTGCGCAGGTTCTGGCTAACCACCCCTTCGCGACAGAGTTGGCGCGAGCCCTGGCGCTGGAGGCCGGAGCCACGGCGACCGACGTGCCGCACCACGTCCACTATGATCTGAAGCTCTACAATCGCCACCATAAGTTGACGACCGGCACCTGGGATGTCTGGCGCGATCCGCTGCACTATGTGCGCACCGACATTGTGGCCGGGGACTTTCACTACACCCATATCGAGGACCTGGCGCGGCATCGCGAGTGGCGGCACTTCGATCATGTTCTTCCCCTGAAGCTGCTCGACCTGAAGCAGAACTATGCGCAGCCCGGGCAGGACGTTTCGTTCTTCACGAATCACATCCTCAACCCGAATCCGGAGGTTACCTTCCAGCAGATTGAAGGGTCGCCCTTCGAATGCACCGCCGAACTTCTGGAGATGCGCGTCTGCTTCGATCCCCTCGCCCACGTTCTGGCCTTTGCTCAGATCATGAACCAGACCGTCACCTGGGAGGACTGGCAGCCGCTGGGCACCCACAGCGTGCCCCGCCGCTTCCGCATCTACGACGGTTCCCGGCTGATTGTGGAAGCCTCCGGCAAAGCGGAGGAGGTGAAGACCTTCGCGCCGAATCTGTTTGTCATTCCCGCCGGAGAGCCGGACATGGGTGAGCCGGAAGAGGACGGTGTGACTCCCCATCGGATCGTCAGCACAAAACCCATCGCTGTGGATATGTTGTACGGGAATGTGCTGATGCGCATGCTGGTCCAGCCCGACGGCAAAGTGAAAAAGGCGGAGATCATCGACGCGGACGATGACGACCTGATCGGGGACGCCAAACGCTTCTCGAAGAATGTGAAATTCGCGCCCCAGATAACCAATGGCGTCGCGGTTCCGTTTGAGCAGTACATGTACATCCAGCACTCGCCGGATTTCAGTCAGGTCACTCAGCGCGGCTCTTCCTGAATGCGCAGGCGGTCTCCCCCCGAGAAATAGCCCTTTCGGCGGAACCAGTCTTCCATTGCCGCTCGCAGCCGTTCCAGAGGAACGCGCAGTCCCGCCTCCATCCGGCCGTCGCCCACCGGCAGGGTGTCGTCGAAGACCGCATCGTTCGTGAAATTGCGCATGGCGAAGTTGTCGATCCAGGCAATCGGGCAGAGGTGCACCGACCCATCCGCAGCAACACGTTCAATGCGCAGCCTGCGAATCCACATGGAGCCAACCCTACTGCGAATGAACGATCGTCGGCAACCTTGGCTCGGGTGGTCTCGAGCCGAGATGTGCCCGTCAGAACCCGATATGGTGCAGGTAGAAAACTACGCCTGACGCCAGCAGGCAGTAGATCCCGAAGTAAAACCAGCGGCCGCGTTCCAGCCAGGCGCTCAGCCAGCGCAGGGCCAGCAGCCCGGCCAGAAAGGCAAAGATGGCGCCCAGCAGACTCGGAAGGGCCGCGTGCGCAAACCCGGTGGTATCCGCATGGTGCAGGCGCAGCACTTCGCGGCCGATGGCCGGCGGCGTAATGATGACGGCCAGAGCAAAGCTGAACGACTCCACGCGGACCTTTTTGATTCCCTGAAGGATCCCAACCGAAATCGTGGCGCCGGATCGTGAGAATCCGCGAAAGGGAAGGCACAACCCCTGGACGGCTCCGATGATGCCGGCCTGGCGGAATCCAATCTGGTCGGACTCTTCGGAGTCCGGGCGGCGGCCTTCGGCGAGGCCCGCAACCAGGATCAGAACGCCGGCGGCGAACAGCGCAGGAGCCACGATTTCAAGATGGCCGAAGAGATCTTCGATCTGTGCTTTCGGCGCGCCCCGAAAGATCGTGTGCTCGATAATCTTCATCAGCGCAAAGCCGATGACCAGCGTGGGAATGGTGGCGATGATCGCCTGCCAGGCAAAGCGTTTGAAGGCTTCGCGGTCGGAAAAGAAGGTCTCCTTCCACTGCTTCCAGAAGTAAACGATCACGGCAAACATCGTCCCCGTATGCAGCATTACCAGCAGCAGAGTCATGGTGGGCGAAGAGGGGTCCAGCCCCATCAGCTTCTCCGCCACCACAACGTGGGCGGAGCTGGAAACCGGCAGAAGTTCGGCAAGCCCCTGAATAACAGCGAGCACAATCACCTGGAGTAGGGACATATGGGGAGATTCTACCGGGTACGCATCGGAATCCAGCGAATACCGCCGGTCCCCGGCAGGACATCGCGAGTTTCCCGCAGGGTCACCGTTATTTTGGTCATTTGAAGCCCGCCGCGCGCGGCCATTATCATGAGAGTGAAGACTCACGCGTGGGCGCGGTAGCCGGCTGGCGAATTGGAGGCTGCTGCACCCGGTCAGATTTCATCGGTTTTCCGGCAATTCTGCCAATTCTTTCATCAGGAGACAGGAAGATGCGTATCGGTGTGTTGACGGGCGGCGGAGACTGCCCTGGATTGAATGCGGTGATTCGTGCAGCTGTCAGAAAAGGCATTGTTCATTACGGCGACGAGTTCATTGGATTCCTCGAAGGATGGCGTGGAGTCCTGGAGAACAACACGACTCCTCTGACCCTGGAAAAGGTCGACCGCATCCTCACCGAAGGTGGCACCATCCTGCGCACCTCGCGAACCAATGTGCGGAAAGTCGAAGGCGGCATTGAAAAGTGCGTCCAGGTCCTGAAGGCGAACAAGCTGGATGCCCTCATTGCCATCGGCGGCGACGATACGCAGTCGGTCACCAACGCGCTCATCCAGGCCGGCGTTCCCGGAGTGGGCGTACCCAAGACCATCGACAACGACCTGAATGGAACCGATGTCTGCTTCGGTTTCGACACGGCCGTCATGATCGCCACCGAGGCTGTCGATCGGCTGCACACCACCGCCGAGTCGCACAACCGCGTCATCGTTTGCGAAGTCATGGGCCGCGACGCGGGCTGGATCGCCCTCACTGCCGGCGTGGCTGGCGGCGCGCACGTTATCCTCGTCCCCGAGAAGCCGATTGACCTCGACCATGTTTGCGCCATCCTGAAACACAACCACGACCACGGCAAGAAGTACGGCATCGTCGTCGTCGCCGAGGGCGCCAAGCTCCCGGGCTCCGGGGAACAGGCCACCAAAGGCTCCAAGGTCGATTCGTTCGGCCATGCCCGCCTCGCCGGCATCGCCGACCATCTGGCCGAGGAGATCGA
>DASXFH010000261.1:0-12256 GCA_036489655.1 Acidobacteriaceae bacterium
GCTTCGTCCAGATGCGTGCGCCAGTAGTCGAAATTGAGAACGGCGACAGGATTGGCGCCGGGAGCGGTTTCATCGGAGGCAACGAAGAGGCGGCCCACCGCGGGACGGACCCCCAGCGTCTGAAAGTAATTGCCGGTGACCATCTCGGCGGAGACGCTCTCGGCGCGGTTGTTCCAGGTGATGCCAACCTCGTGAGTGGCGGAGGCGATGACGCCGCTGAAGACATCATTCTTGTCGCGCAGGTCGCGGACCATGGGATAGCTGAATTCGTGCGCACGGCCATCGCTGTCGCCACCCTCGGAATGGACGTGTCCATCCTGATCGCCGGCAAAGCTCAGGACCACGAGCCGTCCGGGATCCCGTACGGGCAGCGCGCGCAGCAGCGCCTGATCGAGCAGGCTGAAGATGGTGGTGTTGGCACCAATGGCGAGCGCCAGGGTGAGAACGGAAACCGCGGTGAAGCCGGGATTGTGCAGCAGGCCGCGCAGGCCGTAGCGAAGATCGCGAACGAAGGATTCCAGACTCCACGAGGGGCGCTGCTCACGACACTGCTCGCGGGCGCGCTCGCGTCCGCCGAAAGCAACCAGAGCCTTGCGGCGCGCTTCTGCCGGAGAAAGCCCCGCGGCGAGGTTCGCCTCGGTCTCCCGGTCGATGTGGAACTGAATCTCTTCGTCCACCGTGGCGCGGCTTTTGCCGGTGAAGAAGAAGCGCAGGCGAGTGAAGGATTCGCGCAGCATAATGGCTCCGTTGCGCCTGACTAAATGCGGGCCAGGACGAGGTTGATGGCGCCGGCGAGGCGGTCCCAGTTGGCCAGCTCGGCTTCCAGCTGTTTGCGCCCGGCGGCGGTGAGCGAATAGAAGCGCGCGCGGCGATTGTTTTCCGAGGAGCCCCACTGGGCGCGGATCCAACCTTTGTATTCCAGGCGGTGCAGGGCGGGGTAGAGCGAGCCCTGGCCGATCTGCAGAACGTTTTCCGACGTTTGCTGGATGCGCTGCGCAATGGCCCAGCCATGCTGGGGCTCAAGCGCGACGGTTTTCAGGACGAGCATGTCCAGGGTGCCCTGGAGCAGGTCAGCGGGTGGCGGCATTTTTCTTTTCCCTTGACATTCGACAAGAAGCGACAGGCATAGAAATATCCTGACTCTTGTCGAATGTCAAGGGGAGAGCAACGGCAGGCGTTCGGCAGGCGCCGGGGCTGCGTGTTTCCAGAATGAAGAAATCGTCAGACGAGAGGGTTAGGGTTGACGCAAGCCCCTCCCCAGCCGTCGTATGGGCCAGAGTTGGCGTTCCGTCCAGAAGAACGCTTCTTTCATGCTGCATCTCGTGTTGTACCTGCTTGTTGGAAACATCTGAGGAGAATACGTGTCGATCTCCGGTTCGCCCGTTCGCCGCCATTCACTGCAGGGAATCGGGCCGCGGCTCGTGTTGGCCTTCCTGCTGGGAGCGTGCGCCACTCTGTACGCGCAACAGACGGGCACGGAGCCGGCGCAGAATTTGCCCGATGCGCCGGGTGTGGCGGGCTCTTTGCCGGATGCGGCAAGCCAGGCGCCCGGCTCCGCGGCTCCCGCGATGATCGCCGGCACCGTGCTCGATACCAATGGCGATGTGGTTGAAGGCGCCCGTATCGTTTTGTCGGGCGAGAACGGCGAGCCGGATCGCGCGCTCATCTCCGGCGAGAATGGGCAGTTCACGTTTACCGGCCTGACCCCGGACAGCTATCGCCTGACGGTCACCCGAGCCGGCATGGGCACCTGGGTCTCTCCGCAGCTGGAACTCGGCGCCGGGGAAATGCGCTTCGTGAAAAAGGTGCTGCTGCCGTTCAGCGGAGGCGTGCAGGAAGTAAGGGTGTATGCCAGCCAGGAGCAGCTGGCCACCGAGCAGATGCACGCGGAGGAGAACCAGCGGGTGCTGGGGGTGATTCCCAATTTCTACAGCAGCTTTGACTGGCACGCGGTGCCGATGAACGCAAAGCAAAAATTCCAGCTGGCCTTTCGTTCGGAGATTGACCCGATCACCTTTGCGGGCGCGGCGGCCATCGCGGGCGCGGAACAATCCAGAAGGATTTATCAGGGTTATGGGCAGGAGGCTGGAGGGTTCGGCAAGCGGTTTGCAGCGCAATACTCAAACGACTTTGACAGCAGGATGATCGGGAGCGCGCTGCTGCCGTCGCTTTTCCATCAGGACCCGCGCTATTTCTACAAAGGGACAGGGACGATTCGCTCGCGCGCTCTGTACGCGATCCGGTCGGCCTTTATTTGCCGGGGCGATAACGGGAAGCCCGAGTTCGACTTCTCGCATATCGGGGGAGATTTTGCGGCGGCGGGATTGTCGAACCTCTATTATCCGGAAGCAAACGAAGGCGCGACCCTGATCTTCACGAACGGGTTGATTGAGATTGGCGGCATGGCGGGGACCAATCTGATCCGCGAATTTGTGCTGCGCGGGATCACGTCGCACGTGCCGGGCCACATTCCCGCCCGCTGATCATCCAGGGCAGCACGCCGCTTCACGTGTGCAAATCTCGCCAGCAACCTCCTGTGAGACGAGCGATTCCTACTATGCAGCTAATCCTGCCATCGCCCGATCGCTGAGCGATCGTCTATCACACGCGCCGTGGGGCGTTTCGCCGATTCCATTACCGACTCAGGGAGAGCAGCTTATGTATCACCACGTAAAGAAGCTGATGTACACCGTCCGCATCGATGAGCCCGATCCTCGCTTTGGCCGCATGTTGCTGGAGCAGTTTGGCGGGGCCAACGGAGAGCTGGCCGCTGCCATGCAGTATTCCATTCAGGGGCTCAACTGCGAAGATGAAGCCCGCAAAGATCTGCTGATGGATATCGGCACCGAAGAGCTGAGCCATCTGGAAGTTGTGGGGTCTCTGATCCGCATGCACCTGAAGCCGATGAAAGAGAGCCGCGAGGCCGCCGATGCCGATCCGCTGGTGGCGATTGCCGGCGGCGGCGGGGTCGCGCTGCAGGATTCCGTGGGCAACGCCTGGACCGCCAATTATCTGAAAGTGACCGGCGATCTGGCCGTGGATTTGCGCAGCAATGTGGCCGCCGAGGCGCGCGCCAAGATCGTCTACGAGCGGCTGATGGGCTTCACGCAGGATCAGGGCTCGCGCCAGGCTCTGCAGTTCCTGATGACGCGCGAGATCACGCATATGCGGGCCTTCAGCGCGGCGATTGAAAGCATGGAGAAGCCGCCGTTCTCGATTGGGATCTTCCAGCCCACGCCGAAGCTGGTGGATGAATTCGTCAACGCTTCAACGGGCGAAGGTGAAGAAGGCCGCGACGTGGAAGGTCCGTGGAACAGCGGTCACGGCCTGCACGTGGTGCGGGCGAAGGCGGAAGGCGCCTCGGGGCTGCATGTGGAGCCCTACGATCCGAAGCCGGGAACGGAGAAGGCTTCGCCGGCCGATTCGACGCCGGTGGGCGAGTATCTGGATGGCGCGCGGCAGAAGCGCCCTGCCCAGGTGGCGGAGCGGCATCGCAAAGCCTCGTAGGCGAGGAGCGGCGGGCGCTCGCAAAGGGCGCCTACCCCGGTCCAAAGAAGAAGGGCCCTCCGTCCAGGAGGGCCCTTCTGCCTGCCACAGGCTACCGCTCAGATATCCAGGTTCTTCACATCCAGCGCGTTGTCTTCGATGAACTTCCGCCGGGCTTCGACGTCTTCGCCCATCAGCGTCGTGAAGATGGTTTCTGTCTCGGCAATGTCTTCGAGCTTCACGCTCAGCAGGGTGCGCCGCTCGGGATCCATGGTGGTATCCCACAGCTGCGTGGCGGTCATCTCGCCCAGGCCCTTGTAGCGCTGCACCTGGTATTCGCGCCGCCCCTGTTCGATCACATACTCGAACAGCTCTCGCAGAGTCTGCTTCTCCACCGGCTCCAGCGATGCTTTGCCGGAGCGTTTGGGAGCGGGCTTACCCGCCTCCGCTTCGTCCTTGATCTCGGCTTCGGTTTCGGTGCCTGCTTCTTCCGCGTCCGGAACAGCCTTGTCCGCCGCCTTCGCGCCGTATTCGATCACGAAGGGCGGCTCCAGCAGCTCTTTGATCTGCGCGTGCTTGGCCATCATCTGCCGATACTCCGGCGTCGAGGCCAGCAGCCAGTCAATCGTCCGGTCCGCGCCCTGCGCGTCGGTGAAGTGCAGCGACCACGTCTGGTGCTCCTCGTCCTGCACCGGCTTGTTGAGCGCCTTGAACTGGTACTTCTTCTGGATTTTCTCCAGGTCCTTGTACAGTCCTTCAAGCTTCGTCTTGTTCTCGAAGTCGGCGCGCTTCGTCAGCTCTGCCTTCGCCAGCAGGCTGGTGACTTCCTCGTTGCGCAGTCGCTTATCGACCTTGTCGAAGAACCCGAGGTAGTCGTTGAGCTGCCCCATGAACTTCGTCAGCGCAGCGCCCTCCAGCCTGGCCGCGCTCTCGCCGTAGCGAATGATCATGCCTTCGGCGGCACGCTTCACCATCACCCGCACAAATTCGCGGTCGTCTTTGATGTACTGCTCGAAGCGCCCCTTCTTGATCTTGTAGAGCGGCGGCTGCGCGATATACACGTTGCTGCGCTTGATCAGCTCCTGCATGTGCCGGAAGAAGAAGGTCAGCAGCAGGGTGCGGATGTGCGATCCGTCCACGTCGGCGTCGGTCATCAGAATGATCTTGCCGTAGCGCAGTTTGGTCGCGTCGAAGTCGTCTTTGCCGATGCCGGTGCCGACCGCGGTGATCATGGCGCGGATTTCCTCGTGCCCCAGCATCTTGTCGTAGCGCGCCTTCTCGACGTTGAGGATCTTGCCCTTCAGCGGCAGAATCGCCTGGAACCGCCGGTCGCGCCCCTGCTTGGCCGTGCCGCCGGCGCTCTCGCCCTCCACCAGATACAGCTCGCACCGGTCAGGATTGCGCTCCGAGCAGTCCGCCAGCTTGCCCGGCAGCCCGCCGCCGTCCAGCGCGCCCTTGCGCCGCGTCAGATCCCGCGCCTTGCGTGCCGCCTCGCGCGCGCGCGCCGCTTCGATCGCCTTGTTGATAATCTTCCTGGCCACCGGCGGATTCGTCTCCAGATACCCGCCCAGCCGCTCGTTCACCAGCGCCTGCACGGTTCCGGCGATGTCGGAGTTCAGCTTGCCTTTGGTCTGGCCTTCGAACTGCGGCTGCGGCAGCTTGACGCTGATCACCGCCACCAGTCCCTCGCGAACATCGTCCCCGGAGAGGTTCTCCTTCACATCTTTGAACAGCCCCAGCTGCTGCCCGATGGCGTTCACGGTCCGCGTCAGCGCCGTGCGGAAGCCCGACAGGTGGGTTCCGCCATCCACCGTGTTGATGTTGTTCGCAAAGCAGAACACCGTCTCCGAGTAGCCGTCGTTGTACTGCAGCGCGATCTCCATATCCACGCCGTCGCGCAGCCCTTCCATCACAATCGGCTTGTCGTGCAGCACGGATTTGCCGCGGTTCAGGTGCTTGATGAACTCCGCGATGCCGCCGGCATATTTAAACTCCGCGCGCTTGGCCTCGCCCGTCTTCGCATCCGTCACGCGCTCGTCGGTCAGCGTGATGGTCAACCCCTTGTTCAGGAAGGCCAGCTCGCGCAGGCGCTGCGCCAGCGTGTCGTAGTTGTACTCGGTGACGGTGAAGATCGTTTTGTCCGGCAGAAAGTGAATCTTCGTTCCCCGCCGCTTGCTCGTCCCGGTCTGCTGCACCTTCGACGCAGGAATCCCCTTTGAGTAGCTCTGCTCATAGGTGTGGCTCGCCTCACCCGGCTTTGCCGGACGCCAGATCTCCACCGTGAACTCTTCGGCCAGCGCGTTCACGCAGCTCACGCCCACGCCGTGCAAACCGCCCGACACTTTGTAATTCGAAGTATCGAACTTGCCGCCCGCGTGCAGCTTGGTCAGAACCACCTGCACCGCGGCCATCTTCTCGCCGGTGTCGAGGGTCATTTCATCCACGGGAATGCCGCGCCCGTCGTCGACCACCGTGATCGAGTTGTCGTCGTGGATGGTGACCTCGATCTTCGACGCGTACCCCGCCAGCGCCTCGTCCACGGAGTTATCCACCACTTCATAGACCAGGTGGTGAAGACCCATCTCGCCCGTCGATCCGATATACATGGCCGGCCGCAGGCGCACGGCCTCCAGACCCTCCAGCACCTTGATGTTCTCGCCGGTGTACGAACCGTTCCCGTTTGCGGCTGTCTTGCCGCCTTTCGTTTCGGTCCCGGTCGGGATCGCGTTCTGCGTGGGTGTCACTTCTTTGGTTGCCATGAAACTCCGGTCGGTCTGGGGTTATTCTGCGGGGAATTCTGCGGTCGTCATCCTGGGCGGAACGAAGGGACCTCGTGTTCCCTGGTCTGGCCCCGCCGGACTTCACGGCGAAGGTGCCCGTCGGCCCAATTTCGCCCAAAAACCCTTGAAAATCGCAAGTTTTCCGGATCTGTATCCATCCTTATTTTAGCACGCGCAGACACCCGGGGGCCGCCCCAAAACCGGTGCAAAATCAACAGCCTGGACGGTCGACCGCTGCCTCTCCGGGCAGGACCGGTTCTCGATTCCGAGAGGGAAGCGCGTGCCCGGCCCAAAAGAAGTCTCAGCGTCCGTTGCCCCTTTTGTCGCCCCGCTGCGCATTCTGTTGTGAAGGCGTCGTTCGCGGCGTCCTTTACCCTCCCCTGCGGGAGCCGATCCGTACGTGACTCCCGCAGGATTTTGTCGGACTCCATGGCGCAACCACGCCGCGTCCGGCCGCTCGGGTATCGTGCTCGTGTCCCGTCAGGCTTCAGCCGGGCAGGGAAGCCTGATTCCATGCAACGAACCGCTCAACTCTCTTGTTGTGAAAATCACGGCCGCCCATGTACGATGACGCCGCCATCCCGAGCCGGTTTTCCTCGTACGTCTCCCCCGCCGTGCCTCAAAGGCAATTCGGTCCCCTCAGGAGGTCCCCATGTTCATGCCCATTCGGATTCCGCACCGCTGTCGAATGATCCTCGCGAGCAGCCTGTTCGCTCTCGCCGCCGCCTCCCTCGCTTCCGCCGCTCCTCTGTGCGTCCAGCCCCAGGGTCATCTGGGCTGCCAAAAGACCATCGGCGCTGCCGTCGCTGCCGCCGCGCCCGGCGAAGTCATCTACGTCTGGCCCGGCGTCTACAAAGAGCAGGTCACCATCACCCAGTCTGTTTCGCTGGTCGCCGTTCCCGGTACCCATGCCGTCATTGACGCCAGCGGGTTTCCCAACGGCATCTTCATCAACGGCACCGCCGCCGCGCCCAACGCCGGCGTCTGGAATGTCGTCGTTGCCGGCTTCGACGTCCGCAATGCCAATTTCGAAGGCATTCTGGTCGCCAACGCCAGTAACGTCACCCTGGTCCGCAATCACGTCTACAAGAACGATCAGTCCCTCGACATCGCCGCCGGCGTTTGCCCCGATCAGCCCGCCTTTGAGACCAACGAGGGCGACGACTGCGGGGAGGGCATCCACCTCATGGGCGCGGACCACGCCACCCTGCGCAACAATGAAATCGACCACAACTCCGGCGGCATTCTCACCAGCGACGAAACCGGTCCCAGCCAGAACAATCTGCTCACCGGCAATTTCGTCCACGACAACCCATTCGATTGCGGCATTACCCTGGCTTCGCACGCGCCGGCCACCAGCCTCATCCCCACGGCCAAAGTCTCCTTTGGCGTGCTGAACAACACCATCGCCCACAACCGGTCCTGGCACAACGGCACGCAGCAGCCTGGCGCCGGAGCCGGCGTCGGCATCTTCGCTGCCGGCCCGGGAATGGCCAGCACCGGCAACGTTGTCATCGGCAACGACCTGCGCAACAACGGACAGCCCGGCGTCTCCATGCATAACCACGCCGCACCTCCGGGACCGCCCCCCGCCAACCTCAACAACAACGAGATTGTCGGGAACTATATCTCCGGCAACGCCGCCGATACCGGGGACGCAGCCACCCCAGGAACCACAGGCATTAACGTCTCCAGCCTGGTGCCCGTCATCGGGATGGTGATCTCGGGCAACGACATCGACAACCAGGCGGTCGCCATTGCCTTCAAGGCGCCCTCCGGCCAGCTCAGCGTCCACTTCAACAACTTCCAGCGCTCCATCGGCATCGACAACATCGGTACGGGTACGGTCGACGCCACAAACAACTGGTGGAACTGCGTCACCGGCCCCGGCTCCGGTCACTGCGCTTCGGTCATGGGATCCGGCGTCGCTACCGCTCCCTGGCTCTTCACACCCGCCGGCCTCAGCTACTAACTTCGCACGACTTATCCGGCGTCCTGAGACCTAACCCGGCTCGGGACGCCGTTTTACTTTCCTGCGCTCTCGTACAATGCTTCCACTCGTCCCTGGACGATCGCCATGCTCCCAGGACCTCGCAACCGCGCTCTCGCTGATTCCGCAGACACCCCTCTGGGGTGGCGCGTGGCCAACGCCCTCGCCATCGTCGCGCCTTATCTGCTGGCCGCGGTGCTCTTCGCTGTTCTCTATCTCCAGCCGGCAGCTCCGCCTGCCCAGGCTGCGCTGTCGCCGGCTCCCCCCACCAACTTCTCGACGTCCTCCGAGCCCATCGTCACGCCTTCCAGCGCGGCCCCACCCGCCGTGCCGGCCAGTCCCCGCTCCGCCCCAGCTCAGCCGAAGAACGCTGCCCCGCCCGTCTCCGCGGCCCTCGCTCCGGTTTCCGCACCCGACGCTTCATCCGTGCCCGCTCCTCCAAAGATGGCAAAAGAGCCCCCGCACACCGTCCCTGTCGATCCCGCGATTGCCGGGACCATGAAGCTCTCCGGAGATGCTCCCGCCTATCCGCCTGCTGCCCGCATGGCCAACATCCAGGGGGTTGTTGCGATCGCCGTCACGATTGGAACCAACGGTTCCGTCCAGTCGCTCCAGCCCGTCAGCGGCCCCGCCCTTCTCGAGGTCGCCGCCCTTAACGCCGTCCGCTCGTGGCGCTACCGCCCGTGGCTGGTCGAAGGCCGCCCGGTCCCCTTCACGACCGAGGTCACCATCGAGTTCAAGGTCGACGCGCCCGCTCACTAACCAGGAGCCGGATTCCAGCGGAAACCCAATTCCTCCCATAGCTTGCGTTCCCGGCTTGTTCGCCAGACGGCACCCAGGCCCGGCAGACCGCCAATTCCCCACACCAAAACCAGGTTCCTGGGCAAACAAGAGCGCTCGACCGACCGTCTAACAGGTCCCATGCACCGTTTCCCCCGCCTCCTCCTGGGCCTCCTCCTGGTGTCGGTACCGCTCTGCGCCCAACAACCTCGCATCGCCGACGCCATCAACCCCAACGCACTGGCCACCCTGCGCGGCTCGGTCAATCCGCGCCTGGCCCACGCTTCGAACCTTGGCCCGCTCGACCCGGCCACGCCCATGAATGGCGTGACCCTTTATTTTCAGCCATCTGCAGCCCAGAAGGCCGAGCTCGACGCCCTCGTCCAGGCCCAGCAAACCCCGGGCTCGCCGGTCTACCATGCATGGATCACACCCGCTGAGTACGGCGCGCGCTTCGGGCTCGGCGACGCCGATCTGGCCCAGGTCGAAGCCTGGCTCAACTCCCAGGGCTTCAACGTCGACAGTGTTCCGGCCAGCCGCAACAGCATCTCCGTCTCCGGAACCGCTGCCCAGGTGGAAGCCGCCTTCGGCACGCAGCTGAACCGCTATCGGTTTGACGGCGAAACCCACTTCGCCAACGCCACGGATCTTCAGATTCCTGCAGCCCTCAGCGGCATTCTCCAGGCCGTCGGCAATCTCAACGACTTCCGTCCCAGGCCGCAGATTCACGTCCCGGTCCAGCCCCAGTTCACCGCTGGCAGCACACCGCACGCGCACTACATGACTCCCGGCGACGTCGCCACCATTTACGACATCAACAGCGCGTATAACTCCGGCTATACCGGCTCCGGCCAGACGATCGTCGTTGTCGGCCAGTCTGAAATCGTCAACACCGACATTGAGGCTTTCCAAAAGGCCGCCGGCCTCACGGTCAAAGACCCGAACCGCATTCAGGTTCCCAGCTCCGGCACCGCTGCGGTGGCCTCCGGCGACGAGGCGGAATCCGACCTCGACGTCGAGTACGCCGGCGCCATCGCCCCCGGCGCCACCATCGACTTCGTCTACACCGGGAACAGCACCACCATGAACGTCTATAACTCGCTGCAATACGCCGTCCAGAACAGGCTGGGGAGCGTGATCAGCATGAGCTACGGCACCTGCGAGACCGAGCTGGGCACCAGCAATTTCTCCTCGCTGGAATCTGTGCTGGAGGAGGGCGCCAGCCAGGGGCAGAGCATTCTGGCCGCCTCCGGCGATGCCGGATCGACCGCCTGCTACGATCTGGGCGGTACCGGCGGTTCCAGCAGCCTGACGACCGCCCAGCAGGAAGCCCTCGCCGTCAATTACCCAGCCTCCAGCGTCTACGCCACGGGCATCGGCGGCACCGAATTTCCCTCTGCCGACGTCGGCACCTCCAGCAGCCAGTACTGGCAATCCTCCAGCGGCAGCGACATTGTCAGTTCCGCCCTCTCCTATATCCCCGAGCAGGTATGGAACGACGACAGCAACCAGTATGGCGCGCAGTACGCTCTCTCTTCCGGCGGCGGCGGCGCCAGCGCTTTCGCCGCGCGGCCTTCCTGGCAGACC
This sequence comes from Acidobacteriaceae bacterium, assembly GCA_036489655.1. GTDB lineage: Bacteria > Acidobacteriota > Terriglobia > Terriglobales > Acidobacteriaceae > Palsa-343. The sequence continues at coordinate 10,624 of DASXFH010000261.1, forward strand.
GGCGTGCCCGGTATTGCCTCCGGAAGCCATCGCCTGGTGCCCGACGTCTCCCTGGACGCCTCCGCCGATAACGCCGGCTACCTCTACTGCACCAGCGATGCCACTTCCTGGAGCGGCGGACAGAAGGCAAGCTGCAACAGCGGCTTTCGCGACTCCAGCACGAAGGACCTCACCATCGGCGGCGGTACCAGCTTCGCCACGCCCATATTTGCCGGCCTGCTGGCCATCGTGAATCAGAGAGAAAACGCTTCCGGCCTCGGCCTGGTCAACCCAACGCTCTACACTCTTGCCGCAAACCCCTCCACCTATGCGTCGGCCTTTCATGACATCACCAGCGGCAGCAATAAATGCACCGCGGGAACGAGTTACTGCTCCACCGCGGGGGCCGGCTCTTACGCCGCAACCACCGGCTATGACGAAGCCAGCGGCCTCGGCTCTGTGGATTTCAACAACCTGCTGAATGCCTGGCCCGCAGGCTCCGGCAGCACCCTTGACGGCACCACGACCTCGGTCACGCCCGCCACCACTACACCGGCCTCCGGCGCGAAAGACGTCATCACCATCACCGTTGCATCCCGCGTCATCGCCACCGCGCCCACCGGAACCGTCACCATCACCGTCGACGGCACCGTTCAGACACCGACCCTCACCCTCTCCGCCGGTACCGCGACCTACACCTTCTCCTCCACCACGGCGGGATCGCACGTCGTCCTGGCCAGCTACTCCGGTGACGCCACCTTCGCCGCATCCTCCGGATCCGTCGCCCTCAGCATTCCCGGCGCTGCTTCCGCCGGCACCTTCATTCTTTCCGCGCCGAGTGTCACGGTCAGCCAGGGCAGTTCAGGCACCTCCGCCGTGAGCGTCAAGTCAGAGAACTCCTTTGCGGGAACCGTCAGCTTCGGCGTCAGCACAACCGACGCCTCGCTCCAGCAGTACGGCTGCGTCACCATCGGCAACGCCACCGTCGCGGCCAACGGCACCGCTACCTCGACCCTGACGCTCTATACCTCGCAAAGCGCATGCAAAACGGTCACAGGCCCCACGGGGAACGTGCACTCCTTTGCCCTGCGCGGAGGAAACAGCGCCGCGTCGCAGCATCAGCCGCCGCTCGGCAGAACGATTCCTCTCGGTGCGGCCGCCTTTGCCGGACTTCTGTTCCTCGGCTTCCGCCGCGTGCGCCGCCATGCATGGATGCTCATGAGCTGTTTCCTGCTGGTCGCCGTAGTGGGTCTCGCCACCGGGTGCAGCAGCAGCTCCAGCGCCGTTTCCACCAGCACCGACGTGCCGAAGGGCACCTACACCCTCACCCTCATCGGTACCGACACCGCCAGTTCCAGCATCACGGCCTCCACCAATTTCACCCTCACCGTCCACTGATTCGTAACCCTCGCAGGAACGGGGCAGGGAAGTCTCCCCTCCCCGCGTCTACCCGGTTCTGAATTTAGCCAAACGGATTCACCCGATTTTGCGTCCAATCCCGGAGGGCAGCGGGGCCATCGCGCACCGCCCGCCCGGTCCTCAGGAGGGCCAACCCATGCGCGCGACCTGGATCTCGACCGTCCTTATCCTCGGGCTTATTCCGTTCTCTCCGCACATCTTCGCCCAGACCTCCGTGGCCCTCAGCGGCTACGGC
>DASXFH010000292.1:0-19302 GCA_036489655.1 Acidobacteriaceae bacterium
ATCTCCGCCGTCCGGCGAATCGCGACAGCATCCTCAACCGAGGTGCCGCCGAATTTCATCACCACGAGGCGGTTCATGCCGGCACAGCCACCGGATCGAGTTTGCCCAGCGAGACCAGCAATTCGGCATTCAGCAGCGCCGCGCCCGCCGCGCCACGGATGGTGTTATGGGAAAGGACCGTGAACTTCCAGTCCAGCAGGCTGCAGGGTCGCAGCCGGCCCACCGTTGCTGTCATTCCCGCACCGCGCATGCGATCCAGCCGGGGCTGAGGCCGGTCCTCCGCCGCGACGAACTCCACCGGCTGGGCCGGAGCCGTGGGCAGATTCCTGCCGGCCAGCGGACGAAACTCCGCCCAGGCGGCGATCAGATCCTCCCGCGAGGCTTTCCTCGCCAGCTTGATGCTGACGCTTTCTGTATGTCCATCTTCGACGGCCACGCGATTGCAGTGCGCACTCATCTTCGCCGGCAGCGGCTCAACGATGCGGCCGTTGAGACGCCCCAACAGCTTCAGCGTCTCGGATTCCAACTTCTCTTCTTCGCTTTTGATAAACGGAACGACGTTACCGAGAATGTCCATAGAAGCCACACCCGGATACCCCGCCCCGCTCACCGCCTGCATCGTACTAACGAAGATGGCTTCGATACCGAAGCGCTCGGCAATCGGCTTCAGAACCAGCACCAGTCCAATGGCGGAGCAGTTCGGGTTGGTGACAATGTACCCACCCGATTCCTTGCGCCAGCTCTGGTTCTCCACCAGGGCGAGGTGATCGGCATTCACTTCAGGGATCACCAGCGGCACCGCCGGCTGCATGCGAAAGGCACTGGAGTTGGAGATCACCGCGCATCCGGCCGCAGCAAACTTCGGTTCCAGTTCGCGGGCAATATCGGTGTCGAGCGCGGCGAAGATGATGCGCGGTGCGTCGTCCGGCTCTGCAGGAGAAACGGACAGGGCTGCGATTCGCTCCGGCAGCGGCGTATCCAGCTTCCAGCGCACCGCATCGCCGTATTTCTTACCGCTGGAGCGATCGCTGGCTGCCAGCCAGTCCACCTCGAACCAGGGGTGATTCTCCAGAAGCTGAATGAACCGCTGCCCGACCATTCCGGTCGCGCCAAGAATCCCAACCTTCTGCCGCATGATTGTGCCTTAAGAAAAAAATAGAACCCAGGCCGGCGCAAATAAAGGAACCGGCTGCAGGAACTTTAGCGATAGTGTAAATCGTGCCGCCGCAGCCGCCATGAACGAGTTGATGATTGGCACCGTCCCGGTAACTGAATGATGTCCGGGAGGAGCGCAATGGCTATTGCTGAACGGTCCCCGGGCCGTTGCCATAGGTGAAGTCCTGGGTCGCCGTCTGCTTCGGACTCACGGTCACCGTGGCAGTCTTCTGTCCCAGATTTTCCTGATCGGCCACCACCGTGTAGGTGCCCGGCGGCAGGCCCTTGATGACGAAGCGCCCAGAGGCATCGGAGACGGCGTAGAAGGGACTTGCCGCCACATTGATGAAGGCCTGCATCCAGGGATGGTTGTTGCAACGCACCGGAATCATCAGCTCCGGCTCGTGAAAGGTGCGCTCATCCTGGCCATGACCCGGCGGCTGCGAAATATCCACTGCCTGATTGCCCGACACCGTGGGCAGCATGTGAATGTTGTGCATCGTTGGATCGCTGTTAGTGAAGCGCACCGGCTGCCCCGTCATCACGCCGACCACATGCGGACTATAGCGGCAGCCCTTCTGGTCGATATCCACCGGCTGGGCGGGCGGCGCGTAGACGCGATTGCCGAGGCCGTCCTTGACGTAGATGAAGACGTTGGCGAAGCCGCCTTTGTTCACGACATAGCCTTCGCTGTAATTCGTGGGGCCCAGCGTGCACGCGGGATCCTGATTCATGTCGATCTGGATTGGCTTCGGGGGGGTGCCCACATAATGCACAGTGCCCTCAATTGTCCCGGCGGTATTCCAGTCGATCTCGGTGTAATTCGCCTTCGGGGTGGGCTCCGTCGCCTGCTTCTTACATCCGGCTGCCAGCAGCAGCAGAGCAGCCGCCGCTGCCACGAGTACTCTCGTCTTCATTCCTGTGTTCCCCCTGCCTGGGTTGTTTCCCGCTTATGCCCCAGCGCCTCAATCACAGCGTCTGCAAATGCCGCTGTGCCTGCTTTTCCACCCACATCGCGGGTCAGGGTCTTCCTGGCGGAATAGATTTTCTCCAGGGCCGCCTGCACACGATCGGCGGCTTCACCCTCATCGATGTGGTGCAGCATCAGGACCGCCGACTGCAGCAGGGCGGTCGGATTCGCAATGTCTTTGCCCGCGATATCGGGCGCGGAGCCATGGACCGCCTCGAAGATGGCAGCTTCCGCTCCCAGATTGGCCCCGGGGACCAGTCCCAGACCGCCGACAAAAGCCGCGCAGAGATCGCTGACGATGTCACCGTAAAGATTCTCCAGCAGCAGCGTGTCGTATTGGTAGGGATTCATCACCAGCTGCATGCAGGTGTTGTCGATGATGTGCTCGCCGTAGGTGATGTCCGGATATCCCTTGGACACATCGCGGGCACAGCGCAGAAACAGCCCATCAGACATCTTCATGATGTTCGCCTTGTGGATGGCGTGAATCCGGCGGCGCCCATGCTTTGCCGCATATTCGAAAGCAAATTTCGCAATGCGCGTCGAACCCTTCTCCGTGATTACCTTGAGCGACTCCACCACGCCGGGCACCACTTCATGCTCCAGTCCGACGTACTCGCCTTCTGTGTTTTCCCGAACGATGATCAGATCGACGCCTGGATAGCGCGTCTCCAGCCCTGGCAGGTTCTTAATGGGCCGGAAGTTCGCATACAGTTCGAATTTCTTGCGCAGCGTGACGTTGATCGAGGCGAATCCACCGCCCACCGGCGTGGTCACAGGACCCTTCAGCGCCACGCGGTTGCGTTCGATCGAGGCGACCAGATCCTTCGGGATGTACTCCCCATGCTTTTCGAAAGCTCCGGCTCCGGCCGCAAAGCGCTCCCAGGCGAACCCAACGCCGGTCGCTTCCAGAATGCGAACCACCGCATCGGTCACTTCCGGGCCAATGCCGTCGCCGGGGATCAGAGTGATGGTGTGTGTCTTCCCCACATTTCTCCTTGAGCTGAGTAGTTGAGCCGGCTCTCAGGCCTGCTTTTTCCTGGGGTGCTTGTCGGTGTGCTGGTTCAGCAACTGCTCCAGCTCTTCTTTGAACTCGCGGACGTCTTTGAAATCCCGATAGACGCTGGCAAAACGAATGTAGGCGACGGTGTCCAGCGCCTTCAGCCGCTCCATAATCAGCTGGCCGATTTCCGAAGTGGTCCTCTCCCGCTCGGTGGATTCAGTGACGAAGGTCTCTGTCTCATCCACGAGCTGTTCCAGCTTGCCGGCGGAAATCGGCCGCTTCTCGCAGGCGTGCAGCAGTCCGCTCAGCACCTTCTGGCGCTCGAATTTCTCCCGGCGTCCATCCTTCTTCACCACCATGTAGGGGATTTCGTCGATGCGCTCGTAGGTGGTAAACCGGCGATTGCACCGCTCGCATTCGCGCCGTCTGCGGATAGAGTCGGCCTCTCTGCTCTCCCGCGAATCAATGACGCGGTCCTGGGCAAACCCGCAGTAAGGACATTTCATCGGTCTGCTTTGATTCTAGCAGCGCCTTTCGCCGTGCGTTCTCACGACACCTGTATACCGCGTGCGCAATTGTCAGGGTGTGCGAATCGGACTATCGTGATGGGCGACGCATCTTATCCGACTATGAGCAAAGACGACTCGAAACGCAGCATCACTAAAGGCGCCCTTGCCGGATTGATTGGGGGCCTGGCCGGCGCCGGCGCCAAGATGGTCGCCGAACAGCTTTTTCCGCCCCGCATTCAGGGGCAGACGCCGCCTCCGGTGGTTCTGGCCGAGCAGGTCGCCGGGCGTCCGCTTACCGGCGGTGATCGCCAGTTAGCCATGCAGGGCATTCACTGGATCTTTGGAGCTCTGGCGGGCGCCGTCTACGGTGCCCTGGTAGAGGTCGAGCCCTCCCTGGGCGCGTGGCGCGGCGCGGCGTTCGGTATCACCCTCAATCGCATCACCCACGAGTCCATTTTGCCGAAGATGGGATTATCGGCGCCTCCCGGGCAGCAGCCTGCCCGGGAGCGCATCAGCGAGTGGGTGACCCACGCAGCGTATGGCGTCGCCACCGATTCCGTGCGGCGCGCTGTTCGACGGGCGCTCTGATCCCTTTCCGCTACTCTGCCATTGCCGGAATCACGCTTCCTGCGCAGTCGCAGAGGAATGAGTCAGATCTTCCTCTGCCTGCCCGCTCTCCCGAGTGACGTTCTTCAGCGAAACATGGTCGAAGCGCGCCCAGATCAGTCCCACCGGCACAATACCCAGGAAGGTGACCAGCAGCAGCGTCGCGGCACACCCGGTCGCCGGCTCCGGGGCTACTCCAAAGAAGCCTGAGATCGCCGCGGCTACCAGCCCGATCTGCGTAAACCAGCCGAGAATCGGAAGCTGGAACCCGCTGGCCACCATGCTGGATGCCATCAACAGCATGCATTGGGCAATGCTCATGTGCCCCAGTTCCGGGCTGGCCACGAAGGCACGCGTCGTCTCAAGATAGGCGAGGGCAATCAGCGCCCACATTGCCAGAGATATCCCCAACAGCACACCGAAGTCGGAAAAGGAGCGCAGCGTATCGAGTCCGGCGTGAAAAGTCCGAACCTTGTCACCCACCGCCTTACCCAGCTTGCGAGAGGCCATTCCGAAGGCCCTCTCTGACAGCGACGCCACCGCGTTGCCCGAGAGTCGCACGACCAGAAGAAAGATCCCGCCGGCGACGGTGGTCGCAAGAGCCGTGTAACTCACCTTCCGGATGATTTCCGGATGCGGCAGCGATCCGCCGGCCAGCAGTATCACCGAGCAAAAGATGAGCGCCATCGATCCCGCGTCAAACAGCCGCTCAACGATATATACGGCGACCTGAGAACTGAGCGGCAGCCCCGTCTTCTTCGCAACCAGATAAGGCCGTACCGGATCGGCCACACGTCCGATCAGAGCGACCGCTGTGTATCCGATCACCTGCGTGCCTAAAAGCGACAGCAGAGGAACCTTTTTGTTGTTTCGGACGAGAAGCGCCCAGCGCACTGCGCGAAAGACGTAACCCAGATAAATGCACCCGAGAGCCAGCAGAATCCTGGCCCACTCCGCCTGGCGGAGCTGCCCCACAAAAATGTGCCAGTCGAAGTGAATCCGATGGCGACCATATCCAAGGAGCACGGCGACCGCCGCCACAACGAGGGCCAGCACGATCCAGGTTCTCTTTGATTTCAAATCAGGGCTCCGCTGGGAATATGCTGGGCGTCCTTCACTGCGCCTGCCTGGGCAGCGCCGCCACCTGCCGCGCGGCCTGTCGCTCCGCGTTTTCGCGAAGCATATACCGGCGGTTGTACTCGTGAATGACGCGTTCCACATAGAGGCGCGTCTCCCTGTACGGCGGAATCCCGTGCCACCGGTCGACAACCGCCGGACCCGCGTTATAGGCTGCCAGGGCCAGCGCCAGATCGTCGTGATACTTCGTCAGCAGCGCGTTGAGATACGCCGTCCCGCCATCGATATTCTGCCCCGGCGCGAAGCTGTTGTTGACGCCCAGTTGTGCCGCTGTTTTCGGCATCAGCTGCATTAGCCCCTGCGCTCCGGCACGGCTCACAGCCCGAGAGTGGCCGCCGCTCTCCTGACGGATCACGCTGGCCAGCAGATCGGTATCGATATCGAAGGCGGTTCCGGCGCTGGCCAGCATCGGCCGCAGTTCGGCATCCGACAGCTTCTCCGGTACGGGAGCCGGCGCAGCGGCAACGGCAGAAGTTCGCGCGGCCGGCTTCGGCAGGTCTACCGTTTCGGCAGAGACGATGTCCGAAGCCTTTACCTCCAGGTAGCTGTCGGTCGACTCGTCAAGGTAGAGCCGCACTTTGTCGCCCACCACGGTCCGGTGATCGCAGATCAGGTCCTGTCCGTTTTTCAGAGTGACGAGTTCGGCCGCGTGCGCAGCGCCACAGCCCAGGCAGACCACACCCAGAGCCATGAGCCCCGTTTTGACGCAAAAGCGGCGCATTCCCTCCAACTCTACCATTCTCAGACGCGGCTGCCGGCCAAAACGCTCTCCAGCACCTGGGCGACGCCATCCTCATCATTGGCGGGGGCAATTTCCCATCCGCGCTGCCGGGCCAGGTCCACCAGTTCCGGGGCGCCATTCCTCATGACGAAGGGCCGGCCAGCCGATTCCAGCATCTCCAGATCGTTCCAGTTGTCGCCAATCGCCAGGATCGACTTCCGCGCCACGCCTCGCTTTGCAGCCAGCCGCCGCAGCGCCGCCCCCTTGGAACAACCCGGCGGCAGGATATCGACGATGGTCAGATTCCGCGCAGGATATTCGGTCCTGTGCACTTCAATCTGCGCCGCCAGCGGGCTTGCCATCAGCCATTCTTCCGCGTGCCGCATTTCCACAACGTCTCCGCAGACCATGCCCTGCACCGGCGCCTCATCGCCGTCGAAAGCCCGTTCCAGCGGCCGGACCTCGCGGATCCACGGCCGGTTCGCCTCCACCCACAGCGCGATGCGGTCATGCAGCGCCGGCAGCGATTCCAGAACCAGCTCTCCCGGCCCCTCCCGGTCAAAGGTGAAGACCATCGTCCCAAAGGGTCGCAGCGCCGGACACAATGCGCGCGCGGTTTCCACCGGCAGAAAGAATCGATCCATGCGCTGTCCCGCGATCGTACGCGTGACCGTCCCATTCGATGTAATCAGCACCGTCTCCGGCCGCAGCCCGATGGGGCTCAGCAGCGGCATGGCATAAGCCTGGCGCCGCCCGGTAGCGATCACCACTTCCAGACCTGCGGACTCTGCCTCGCGCAGAACCCCGCAGGTTCTTTCGCTGATTCGGGTTCCCACTGACGGCAGCAAAGTGCCGTCGATATCGATCACGATCATCCTGGCTGGCTCGGGCATCCTCTTCCCACTCTACGGGAACCTCCGATCTCGACGCTCACCGTCGTTCACGGAAAAATTCGCGCAGCAGTTCGCCGCATTCCTCCGCCAGCACGCCGGCCGTTACGGGCATGCGGTGGTTGAGCCGGGGATGATTCAGCACCTCCAGCACCGATCCGGCGGCGCCTGCTTTGGAATCCTCCGCTCCGTACACCAGCCGTCCCAGGCGCGCATGAATCATCGCCCCGGCGCACATCGCACAAGGTTCCAGCGTCACATACAGTTCACAATCGAGCAGCCGATAATTGCCCACGCTCTGCGCCGCTGCGCGCAGCGCGACGATCTCGGCGTGAGCGGTCGGATCGACGTCGCGCAGCACGCGGTTCTGCCCGCGCGCCACGATCGTGCCGCCCATCGCCGCCACCGCTCCAATGGGAACCTCTCCAGCTTCGGCTGCGGCCTGTGCTTCGGCCAGCGCTGCCCGCATCAGAATCTCGTCGGCTTCCGCCATTTGTCCATGGTATTCGGCCATTCGCTGCCGGAGAAAACCAGAGCCAGCCTCATGGCTGTCCCTGCGGTTCCTCTACCCACTTCCGGAACACGCCGATGATCTGCTCCAGTCGCCGCGGATCCCCGGCGCCTTCGAACCGCGCCTCGGAGATGCTGCAGTCGATCCACTCCTCGCCGCTGGTTCCGAAGTTCAGCCGGTTGGGAGCGATATCCTGCACCGACGTGCCTTCCAGGCTGATGGTGAGGCGCCATCCGCGCCTCGCAAGGCTCTCCAGTCGAATTCCCTGCGTGTGTTCCCAGTCGCCGTCGCACTGGCGTTGGTACCAGTCTTCCAGCCACTCGAGATTGTTCGGCATTACGGCTCCACAACTTTGGGCTGCTGTTGCGTCATGCAGTGCAGAGCGCCCAGCCCCCAGATCAAGTCTCCGCAATAGATGCCCACGACCTCTCGCGACGGAAATGCTTCCGCGAGAATGTTGAGCGCCCGCCGATCAACGGAATAATTAAAGGTTGGCACGAGCAGCAGATTGTTGGCAATGTAGAAATTGGCATAACTTGCCGGCAGCCGCTGTCCGTCGAATACAACCGGCGGCGGCATTGGCAACTCAATCACTTCGAATGGGTTACCTTCGGCATTGCATGCCGATTTCAGCCGATCCAGATTGTCCGCCAGGGGCAGGTGGTTCTCGTCCTCGCGATTCGGCTCTGCGACAGTGACGATTGTGTTCGGGCCAACAAATCGTGTGATGTCGTCCACGTGCCCGTGCGTATCGTCGCCGGCGATGCCTCTGTTCATCCACAGAACCTGGTCGATGCCAAGATAGTCGTGAAAGACCTGCTCCAGTTGCTCGCGGGTGACTCCGGGATTCCGCTGCTGGACCTCGCTCAGCAGACATTCTTCCGTCGTGATCAGCGTGCCGGAACCATTCACGTCGATCGATCCTCCCTCGAGGACGATCTGCTGTGGAACGCCGGGCGTTTCGATCGTCGGCGTCCACTGCGGCACCCCGAGAAGGTCCGCTACCAGGCCGGGAATTTCATTGTCTTTGTGCCAGTCGGAATATTTCGCCCAGGCATTGAACTTCCAGTTCGTCATGGCCACTGAGTTTTTGCCGGGCTCATTCCCGCGCACAAAAATCGGACCGGAATCCCTCGTCCACACGCGGTCCGTCGGCCAATGATGGAAATGCACGCGCGCGAGATTCGCTCCGGAGCGATGCAGAATACGCCGCGCCCGTTTCTCCGCTGCAGCGTCGTCCACCAAAATGTGGACATCCTCGACGCGCGCCAGCTGCCCGACAATCTCCGCGTACACCCAGGGAATGGGCTGGAATTTTCCCGGCCAGTCTTCCGGGTTGTGCGGCCATGCCAGCCAGGTCGCTTCGTGCGGCTCCCACTCCGCGGGCATGCGATAGCCATGCTGCAGCGGAGTTCCCGACATTGGCGACGAACCAGACCCTTCCTTGAGCGCTTTCACTGCGGCGTTGTCGCTCATTCCCGATCGCCATCCAGGAAGCGGCTGACAATGGGCGCGTAGGCGTCGATGCGCCGGTCCCGCAGGAACGGCCAGTTCCGCCGCGTATCCTCAATCACCCGCAGATCGACCTCGCCAATCAGGATCTCTTCCCGATCATGCGCAGCCTTCGCAATCACTCGTCCAAAAGGATCGGCCAGGAACGACCCACCCCAGAACTCCAGCCCCGGCCCCTCGACGCGATTGCCGTGCACATCTCCATGCTCCATGCCAACGCGGTTGACCGCCCCCACATAAACGCCGTTGGCAATGGCATGCGCCCGCTGGATCGTCTGCCAGGCGTCGTACTGCGCGGTGCCGAACTCCTCCTTCTCCCGCGGATGCCATCCGATGGCGGTGGGATAGAACAGCACATTGGCTCCCTGCAGCGCCGTGATCCGCGCGCCCTCCGGATACCACTGATCCCAGCACACCAGCGTTCCAATCCGCCCCGCAGAGGTGTCAAAGGCCCGAAATCCCAGATCGCCCGGCGTGAAGTAAAACTTCTCGTAGTAGAGCGGATCGTCTGGGATGTGCATTTTGCGGTAGAGCCCCGCCACCCGGCCATCCTTTTCCAGAACCGCCGCGGTGTTGTGATAGAGGCCGGGCGCTCGCCGCTCGAACAGCGACGCCACCACCACTACTTTTTCCTCTCGTGCGACCATTCCCAGCCGGTCGGTGCTCGGTCCAGGGATCGGCTCGGCCAGATCGAACAGCGCGATGTCCTCCCGCTGGCAGAAATATTGCGCGCCAAACAGCTCCGGCAGGCAGATCACCTCTGCGCCCTGGCGGGCCGCTTCGCGCACGCGATCCGCCGCCTTCTCCAGATTGGCGTCAGGGTCCGGCCCGCAGCTCATCTGCACCAGTCCGACGCGAAACTTGCTGTCAGTTGCCATATGTGTGCTGATTCCAGTTACGCAATTACCGGAAAGCAAGCAAAAGGCGCAGGCCGCTGGCCCACGCCCCGCTCCCACTGCTTTCCGCTTACTCGAAAATCAGAATCGCCGCTGCGATCGTCGTCGTCCACAGCCCGCGCTTGTCGCCAATCGCCGACTGAGTCACGTTTGCGGTGCGCACGATCTTGTTGGAGATCCGATAAATCTCCTTTTTCTCGTCCCAGCTCGTGTCGGGATCGAACTCCACGTCTAACGTGGTGGCCAGCATCTCCGCAGCCAGCTCTTCCGCGTATTCTCCGGCCTGGTCTTCGGTTTCACCGAAGCTGTGATGTTCGCTTAAGTAACCGTAGGTATTACGATCGCTCGGAATTGCCACGCCGATGCTGGATGCCACCAGCCGGTGCGGTTCTCGCGTCGAGTTCTCGGCCACCACCGCGAACACTACCTCGCCCGGGCTCAGGTACTTCAGCCCTTCCTTGCGGGGAATTAGTTTGGCCTGTGGGGGAAAGATCGACGATACCCGCACCAGATTCTGGGCCGCAATGCCGGCATCACGCAACGCCAGCTCAAACGAGGTCAGCCGTTCCTTATGTTTTCCCACGCCCTTGGTAAAAAATAACCGCCGCGGGACCATGCTTTTTCCCAATTCTCAATCCCTCCGGATCCTTGTAACTTCCACGCATACCCTTTGCTGCTCCGAACCGCTTTGCTTTCGCCCGGAGAGAAAGGTCCCCGATGAAACGTATCATGACGAAGCGTCCGACAGACTCCTGTCGCGAGAAATTTACACTTTTTCAATCATACGGCACGGTGCGAACCACCGAAACCGATTTCCCGATCGCCGATTCTGAAGCACTGCTTCGCGATCTCCAAAAACTCCTGGCCCGCCCGGGAAAGTTGGCGGTCTTTGCGGAAAACCAGAGCCAGATCCCGCGCCAGCCGCACGCCTTCCAGGGCCAGGAGGTGCAGCGTGCCGGCCTTCTCTTCTTCGGCAACGTTGGTCCGCGGCAGGAAACCCACTCCCAGCCCGGCGCCCACGTAGCGCTTGAGCATTTCGCTCGACTCCACCTCCATCGCCACCCGCGGCGCCAGTTCGTTCACCCGAAACAACTCGTCCAGCTGCTCCCGGCGGCGTCCGTGCGCGGGCAGCAGCAGTGGGAACTTCACCGCCTCCTTCAGGCGCACCTGTCCGCGATCCGCCAGTGGATGGCCCTGGGGCGCAACCAGCACCAGTTCGTCCCGGTGAATAGGCTCGACCACCAGCCGGGAGTCCCGCACCGGCAGAGAGACCACGCCGAAATCGACTTCGCGGTTCACCACGCCTTCCAGCGTCCGCAGCCGCTCCGCCCGCACCACGCTGAGCGTCACTCGCGGGGACTGCCGGCGAAACCGGGCAAATACCTGAGGCAGGATGTAGAGATGCGTTGCCTCGTTGGCGCTGATCGTCAGTTCGCCGCGCGGCGACCGCTCCTGCTCGGCGACGGCCAGCAAAATATGCTTCTGCCGCTCGACGCAGTACTCGGCAAACGGCTCGAATAGCCGCCCGGCGGCCGTAAACGTTACCTTGCCGCCGTCGCGATCGAACAGGCGCGCGCCGACCTCATTTTCCAGCGAGCGGATCTGCGCCGAAATCGCCGGCTGGGTGCACAGCAGCTTCTGGGCAGCACGCGAAAAACTCTTCAGCCGAGCGACTTCCAGGAACGTCCGCAGATTGTCAAAGTCCATCGCTGATTAGCAGAATATGCGGCCGCCGGGGTGTCCACAAGGGCCGCGGCCCTGCTTAGTGCTCGCCTTTGGCCGGCGGCCCGCTGCGTGGCGAGGATCGCCTGTTCGCTGGGCGCCAGCCCGCACAGAATCGAGCAGTGGGTAAACCGCGCCGCCCTGGGTTCCGGCCATGTGCGGCAGGGCCACATTGGCGATGGACGTGTCGAGCACTTCCATAAAAGTCGCCAGCGTGACCGTGAGCGCCACCAGCCATGGGTTATGGCTCGGGGTCCAGTTCGCCTCGTCGCAGAGCGGTGCTGCCAATCGCTCGCCTGTGCCGCTCGCTCGCTTTCACTGCAGCGCAGGTCACCCGCTCTCGCGAACGCACAGGCATCTCCCGTGGAACGGCCCGACGAAGCAGCGGATCAATGAGAAAGAAACAGCGTCCAGACCAGCAGCCGGATGTTCACAGCAGGACAGAGACGGTCGTCCCGCCCGAGCGCTTTACTGCGCTCCCTCTTTAAAGACCTCTTCCGCGTAGTAATTCACAACCCGCGCCTGATCGCGCAGCATCTCGAGATAGGCATTCTTCAGCAATTGCTCGCGACTGTCCCGCAACTGCTGTCGGACCGCCTGCTGTACCCGCGGATCGTTCAGTTCCCGCTGACCCGCTCCTTCGCGGTCGATCAGCTTGAAAATTTGATACCCCACCGGCTGTTTGGAATTCGCTGAGGCATAGATAGGCAGAATGTCCGTAATCTGACCGGGTTTCAGCTTGCTGACGGCCGCATACACTATCGGATCCTGCCGCAACTGGGACTCCGCAACAAAACCCATGTCGCCGCCGTTCCCCGCTGTATTCGGATTCTCCGAGAAATTCATCGCCAGCGCGCCGAAGTCGTCGCCACTCTCCAGCCGGTTATGCAGCGTTTCGACCTTCCGTTTGGCTTCTGCGTCATTCATCGCCTTGCTGTTCTGCAGATTTCCCACCTGCTGCGGCGGCATCGGCCGAGCCGTCACTACAATCTGCGCCAGGTGATACCGGGGCTCAATCAGATTGAAGTCCGACTTGTGGTCGTTGTAGTAGTTCGTAATATCCGCGTCCGTGATGTTGATCCGCGAAGTAATTTCCTTGTTGAAGAGCTTCTCTTCCGTCCGGTTCCGCCGAATCTCCCGCTTCAGGTCGTCCAGAGTCATGTGCTGCGAATCCAGCCTCTTTTGAAACTCCTCTTTCGTGAACGGCGCCTTGATCTCGTTCAGCCGATCGTTGACCTCTTCGTCCGTCGCCACCAGATTCTGCTTGGCCGCCCGCTGCATCACGATCTCCTCGTCGATCAGCTGACGCACGATGTTCAGGCGCATGATGTCCGCCTGCACCTTCGAAGGCTCCTGATGCGAGTCGCCCAGATTGTTCTGGAAGAGGGTGTCCACTTCCGATCGCACAATCGGCTTTCCGTTGACGGTTGCCATGGTGTTGGTGTCGTGGGCGCGCTGGCAGCCGCCTAAAACCGCAAGCGCGGCGCCCAGGACAGCAACCTTGACCATGCGAGGAGACAATGAGGGACCCAGGACAGCCGATAACACCAATCGCGATGACAAAAATCTTCTCCCTGCTGCTGCGCCACGAATCGGGGGGTGGCGCTCACGTTTCAGCATAATGCGGCTCCCCTGCCCTGCAAAAACTCATTTCCCCCCTGCCGCCGGGCTCGCCGCATTCGGGCTTTCCGCCGGCGGCGTGATTCCCTGCTCGCGCAGCGCCCGGTCGATCATAATCCACAGTTCGCGCTCGTCCAGTTGCCCGGCCCAGCGTTCCCCGTTCACGAAAAACGTTGGCGTCGCACTCACGCCTGCCCGGTCTCCAGCCCGCATTTCGGCAATGACCCCGTGATCGTCCTGCTTCGCCACACAGGCTTTTAGCTGGGTGTCGTCCAGATGTTCCCGCACGCCTTCCTGACTGGCCAGCTTGTCCAGCGCAGCCGCCGATTTGGCCGCATCGTGGGTGGGGCCGCTCACGTCCTCGCCATGGGTGTGCAGATAATCGACGTAATTCCAGTAGGCCGTGGCATTCTCTGTCGCCAGACAATTTGCGTCAACCGCCGCATGCATGGCCCAGGGATGGATCTCCACCAGCGGGTAATCCAGATAAACAAACCTCACCAGGCCCTTGTAGTGTTCCAGCGTGTCGGGAAAGAACTCGGCATTCATGCGCGCACAGTAGGGACACTCGAGATCATCGAAGTTGACAATCGTTACCTTCGCCTGGGGATTGCCCCGCACCGGCCGCCCCTCGGTTGGCAGCATCGCCCCGGGATCCTTCCCCAGATCCCACTTCGACAACCGCGCCAGCGTATTGCCGTCCCTGGATAAAAGGAAATTCACGGTCTGTGATCGATTCGGCTCGCTGGGCAGCGAAAACGTCACCGGGATAGCATCGTAACCCGTTACATCGCTCTTCTGCCGCGCCCCGATCGTCACCTGATATTCCGGCGGAACATTCATCTCCGACCGGATCATGATCTCGATCTTCCGATTCAGCAACGGCGATGCCGGCATGGCGCTGGTATCCGTCTGCTGCGCGGCACACGCGGCTGTCAGAATCAGCGCACAGCCAAAAGACAAAATCCTGCTCAACAAGAAAAACCGCCTTCTCGGCTCAAAGCCATCTTCATGAAATTACTTCCTTCATTATCGCAGTTCACCCGGCGCCACGGCCAAACCGTTAAAACAGGCTGATCCGGCGACGCAGATCCCCCACGCTGCTGATGCCGGCAAGGCTCAGGCTGTAGAAGTACTCTGTATCGTCGCGAATCGATCCCAGTGAAAACCGCCGGTACTGGAACATCAGGCCGCAGCAGTTCCAGTTGTACGACCCCTGCGCAGCCCCATACTGCAACTGCTGGTGCACCAGATCATAGGCGGTGTTGATTCCCGTGCTCAGGCCCAGCTTGTTGGCGGCGCCATAAACGGCGGTCATGTGAATCTGGTTAAACTGGTCCGGCTGGCTCGCAGTTGCGTTCACCACCGCGGCCTTCGCCAGCGGCGTGACTCCCAGCGGCACATTCATATAAGAGTCGCCAAACTGGAACCGGTAAAACCCATGCTGGTAGCCGGCAAAGACGTTGCTGGAAGTGATCCGGCCTTCCTTCACATCGTAATCCAGATCCCATTCCACATTGGTGGCGGCTGTCGTCCGCGCCTGCAGCCGCGAAATGACCGGCGTCGTGTTCCTGGGCCCCGTCAGGAAATCCACGCCCGTGAAGTCCAGCGTCGTGTCCAGCGGATTGGGCGTGCCCGGAGTAATCGCGCCATCGAAGTCCGGCTCAAAGTAGTACTTCTGCGCCACCCGCCAGGAGATCCAGTCCCGCGTTCCCCCGCCGCACAGCGAATCCGGACCCAGCGCTGCATCGCCTTTGCAGGGATGCGGAGCCAGATGTCGCAAAAACAATCGCTGCGTCAGCCCGTACTCCATTTCGTTCGTGTTGCTCGCCACGTCCGTCTGGTCGAATCGCAGAATTTGCCGGAAGTTATTGATCCCCGTCACATAGCGATACGCGACCGCCGGCTCGATCGTATGCCGCACGTCACCGCCCAGCAGATGGTTCAGCCATGGCGCCTTGAAATCCCTTTCCAGCGCGGGGGGCCGCAGCTCGAAGCCCGCCTCCACGTCATTGCGGCTGGTGCCACTGCTCCGCAGCGTCGGAATCTGTTCCAGACTCCCGGGAAACTGGCTCTTCCCGTACCAGGTCTCGCGAATGCCCGCGTTCGGTCGAAACGTCCAGCCCGCGAAATGCAGCGGCAGAGAGGCCCGTGGATGAATATCGATGCGCGGCACCTCCGCCGATGTGCGGAAACTCGGATAATCGTGCCGCGACAGCGCTCCCGCCGACCCGCTGAATCCCCAGTCGACAGGAGAACTGCTCAGTTGCCGATCTGCGACCTGCATGTCCAGTTGCGGCATATGCAGAACGCGCACCTCGTCGCCGCCGATCGTCGAACTCTGGAAATCCTGGTAGCGGTTCATCCGCAGGCTCGTCCACATATCCCGGTTCTCATGAGTCAGAAAGGCCTGCGACTTCACTTCCGAGTTGATCGCCTGCGCGTATTCCTCCTCGAAAACCAGCCTGTACACATACGAGCTCAGATACTCCGCGCCAATGACGCCCGTCGTATGGTTCGTAAAGTCGTAGCGTCCATCGGCGCCGATATCCACCCCACCCTGGTTCGCCCCGCGCTTTCCGTCGGGCTCCAGGACCCCTTCATCCAGAAGACTCTGAAAATGCAGATTCCCGAAATTCAGCCCGCGGCCACGATACCGGAACAGCCCATTGGGCGCCCACCCGCGCTTCGAATAGAACTGGGTGGCCATCATCAGGTCGGCACTGCGCCCCAGCGTCAGATAAAAACCTTCGCCAAAGATGAACCCCTTCGTGGTGTTGTTGCCAACATAAGGCAGCAAAATACCCGATTGCCGCTCCGCGCTCACCGGATGCGTCACGTAAGGAAGATAAAAAACCGGAACGTGGAATAACTCAAATGCGGCCCCGGTGGCGCTTGCCATATGGTTCCTGAGCTCGATCTCGTGCGAAAGAATGCGCCAGTCCGGTTTGGGCAGCCGGCACGACGTCATCGTTCCGTGAATCACCCGGTAATGGCCTTTGCCCAGTTGCAGCACCTCGCGCCCCGTAATGGCAAACGGATTCGGCGCCGTGAATACCATCCTCCCGCGTGGCCGGCGCTCTACGCCCAGCGTGCCCACCACATCGAAGAAGTCCCCGGTATCCTGCTGCACATTGATGGTTCCGTGACTGGCTTCGAAATGCTCGTCATCCTGGCCGCCATCGACCATCAGGTGTCCCTGCGCCACCACCTCGCCGGTGGTCTCGTTGTAGCTCACATGGTCGGCGTGGATGATATAGCGCCGGTAATACAGCACCACGTTGCCGTCCAGCGTATAGATGGTTCCGTCCTTCGTCTCTTCCCGCGCCTGTGCATCGGCGATGATCTTTACCGGCACGCCTGCGCTGGGTTGCGGCACAACGTGCGCCTCCGGCATCGAACTGTGCAGGCTGGGATCGTCGGGCAGGCTGGCGGAAACGCGCTCCTGAGCGGGGGGAAACTGCGTGGTTACCGCCTGCGCCCGGAGTCGCGGATGACACAGGAGATACAGCGTGATACACCAAAACAAGCGGGTTCTCATCGCGCGCGGCTACTCCAGCATAACAAAGCAGAATGCGGATTCTCCTGCGCGGCGCCAGCCTGCCGCCCCAATTGAGGGTTCTCCGAACACCCCGGTTCGTCTGCCGCGGGCCGACTGGAGGTTTTGCTGCCGTACTCAACCTCGCGAGGATTGATTTGACGCCTCTCATGACCGACCTCTCCTCTTCGCTCGCCGCCACTCCCCTCCCTGCCCCGCCGCCTGCGTGGAAGAACGAAGTCACTGCTCGGGTCCGTGCTCATCGGACACGACGCGCCCCATCGCCCGAAACCCAGCCGCCCCTTCCCGGATTCGAAAACACCCTTGCCCCTTCCAGCGTTGCCGCCCGTGTGGCCGAACGCTATGCCCGTGTCCCCTCCTACAGAGAGGTTCTTGCCGCCCAGGCTGCCGCTTCTGACGCCAAAGCCGCCGCCGAAGCAACGGCCAGCGCGTCTGTCTGTCCGCCGCCGGTCGCTCCAGCCAGGGATTCCGAAGCCCAGGCCGCTCCCGACGATCCTCTTCCGCAACCCTGGCAGCCCGATCTGCTTCGCTATTCTGTCAGTGCCGACTCCCTGCCTCCTGCCCGGTTCACTCCGATGGAAGCCCGCATCCCTGCATATCGCACCGTGGACCTGGTCGAAGCAATTGCTGATCCTCTCGAAGACGCCCTCGTGGAACCCTCGAATCCCCTGCCCGCCCGTCTCCTGGCCTTCCCACGCGAATTGATCGCGCCCCGCAAAGCACGCCCTCGCCGCGCTGAGGGCCCCCTGCGCGAAGATCCCTCGGCGCAGCGCGCACCGGGCAGCGGCCGCCCGGAGTCCGCAACCGATCCTGACCCGGGCGAACTTCGCATTTTTGAAGCCGAACCCGTACCCCCGGCCGTTTCGTCGGCCGAGGCCCAGCCGGACTGGCAATCCATTCACCTTGACGCGGAGGCCTCCATGTCCTCGCTGAAGCAATCCGCGCGGAACCCCTCTGTGGACGAACTGCCGCTGCATGTCGCGCCCCTCGGCAATCGTGCGATGGCGGGCCTCGTTGATTTTTCCCTCACGCTCGCCGCCTTCCTCCTCTTCATCCTCGTCTTCGCAGCCTCCACGACCCATCTGCCTTCCGGGCGCGTAGCCCTGGTCGGAGCCGGCGCCACCCTCCTGGCTATGTGGGTCCTGTATCAGTTCCTCTTCTTTAGCCTTACGGATGCCACCCCGGGCATGCGCTATGCAAAGATCGCGCTCTGCACGTTCGATGACGAGAATCCATCCCGCTCCGCAATGCGTGGCAGGATCGTCGCGATGCTGCTCTCAGCCCTGCCCCTGGGGCTGGGCTTTCTCTGGTCGCTCTTCGACGAGGACACCCTCAGCTGGCACGACCGAATTACCCGCACCTACCAGCGGAGCTATCGCGGCCTTTAGCCCCTGCGTATGACAATTGGGTTGCAAGACTTTTAACAGGAATTTAGCATCCCAATATTGCCGTGAATACCTTTGCCACAACTTCTAATGCTGCCCCCGTTGCCAGGTTCGGTCCCTATCATGGTCAATATGAAGGACATGCCCGGATCTCGATGGTTTTCGCGCTTGCGGAAAGCGTCTGCCTGATCGCGCTGCCCTGGATCTTCGGATGGGTTCAGATGCTCAGGAACCCGGGCCTCGTCTATCTGAACGGGCTTCCGATGTCCCCTGGCTGGCTGGCGCTCGCGGACCTCATCGGGATCTTTGCCGCTTACGCGTACTATTCGCTCTACAGGCGCATCAGCGCCAGGATCGCCGACGGTGTGCCGGGATACGCCTTCCTCGACCGAGTCCGGCTCAACCTGACACTGCTCTCCCATACGGTCATTCTCCTGGTCATTCTCCTCGCCTTCGCCATCCGCTGACCAGCTGGAGAGAGCCGGCACTCGGCAGACGCACCCGCGTCTCTGTCTGCCTGTGCCGGGGCTTGTTGGCAGATTGCCACAGCCTGGACCTGGCCACCCCTACTGGATCGGCTTCTCCTGCACCGGTTGGTAGTTGAAGTCCCACCGCTGATCGCGCCGTCCCGACTCATACCGCGTATCCCACTGCAGCCAGTACCCGTCCGACACCTTCCCCTCCGGATAATGCTCCCTCGCCGGATACGGGTACCGCGTCATCGCCTGAAACGGCATCGGCCCCACCGTAAACGGCGATGCCTCCCAGAAGTCCATATCCTTTACAAATCCGTTCGCGTAGAAGAAATAATCCCGCTTCCAGCCGGCCGGCAGTGCCGGCAGCGCCCCAGCCCGAAACTCCGCATCGATCTCCTCCCCCGTTCCAAAGATCACGTAGCGGTTGTCCACCCGCTCGAGGAGAGGCGTCACATCCCCGTAGCGCGTATACACGCCCCGCGCCCAGAAAAATGGCCCCGTCTGGCTGATGCGGTTGTAGTTGTACGTCAGATCCCCTGGCGTTTTGCCCTCAATCTGCTGCGGATAGCCTCGAAACTCCAGATGCGCCTCTCCCAGCGGCACCTCAGTTCGCCGCACCTGCCCTGCTGC
>DASXFH010000294.1:0-4407 GCA_036489655.1 Acidobacteriaceae bacterium
GGCGTGGAGCTGGTGGATGGAGACTGGAACGATGCAGCAGCCATAGCGGCCGCGCTCAAAGGTGTTAAGGGCGCGTTCGTGATGTTGCCGGCTGTATGGGCGCCTTCGCCTGATTACAGAGAAGCAAAGGGCGTGGTCGCGAACTATGTCGAGGCGCTGACCAGCGCAGCGCCCCCGCGGGTAGTAGCGCTCTCGTCGATGGGCGCGCATAGAACGAGCGGGGCGGGGATGATCACGGCCTTATCGCTTTTGGAGCAGGGCCTTCGCAGCCTGCCGTCTCCGATCGCATTTGTGCGCGCAGGCGGCTTTTTTGAAAACTTCCTTTTCGGCTTGCAGGCCGCCCAGGGCGGAACACTGCCGGTCTTCTACAATCCCACAAACCGGAAATCGACCATGGTCGCCTCCGACGACATCGGCCGAGAGGTGGCAACGCTTCTGACCGGGCCCACGTGGTCAGTACAGCGCGTCATCGAGCTGGGCTCGATGGTCAGCGCCGATGAAGTGGCCCGGCAACTGGGCGAAGTCCTCAAACTCGAGGTAAAGGCCTTTGCGGTCCCGCGTGCAGGGTGGGCGGCAGCCCTCGAGCAGTTCGGCATCCCGAAAGGCCACACCGGACCTGCCGAAGAAATGTTCGAGAGCGTGAACGCGGGGTGGATGGACCTCGGAATCGCGGGTACGGAGCACGTGGCGGGGACGACCTCCGCACGCGATGTCTTTGCCGCAGCACAGAACGCGGTCCAGGCATAAGTCCGGGACAGGCCGAATCAGACCGGTTCCCTGGGAACGGCAGCGCTCACGTCAGGAAAGATCGTTCTTGTCCTGGGTTCAACGGCGGAACCGGACGGCTGATCGTCCGATTCCGTCATCACCGGCGCTTGAAAATGAACGCCGAAAGAAGAGGATCCCCTTGAAGATGAAATCCGAATGCACCATCGATCGACCCGCGCGGGCAGGCCGGGCGACTCAAATTGCCGCGATGGGAATCACCGGCCTGGTCGCCGTCATCTGGGTCTACTTCGGCGCGCTCTATCTGATGCATGACCCCGGCGAATGGCGGATCGCCCATCAGCAGCTCGGATACCCGCTCTATATCATTCCTCTGATTGGCGTGACCCACATCCTGGGAGGCGTAGGCCTGTTGATCCCCAGGGTGCCGCGATTGACGGAGTGGGTTTACGCCGGCCTTGTCATCACTCTTTCACTCGCGTTCTATTCACAACTGCATGGCGGCGGCAGTACCTTTGACAAATTTGATCCGATTCTCGTCATGGCGTTCGTCTTTGCTTCGTATGGATTAAGACGCTGCATGCGCGCGAACAGGTGGTCGATATAAGGAGACGCGCGGCAGGCATTTTTGCAGGCACGCCGCTAAGCCCCGACAAGGGTCCGGCCCGTCACTCTTGCACGCCCGCCTTTGGAGAAGGAGCGGCTCCCCGCCCAGCGGAGCCCGTTCCTTTTCCCTGCCCCCGCCGTCCGCCTCCCGGCTCCCAGCTCCCAGCTCCCAGCTCCCAGCTCCCAGCTCCCAGGGATGTTACCGATGCGCACCTTTGCAATCAACAAACTACCCAAACGATGCCCATCAAAAGAATCTGCCCGGCTTCGAGCTGCCCACCCCAGGCTACCGGCTACCGGCCACAGGCTACCGGCTGCGCTCCCAGCTCCCGGCTGCCCCGCCCTCACCCCGCCTTACGCTCGGCCGTCAGCACCTCGTCCAGCAGCCCGGTCAGCGAGTGCGCCCGGCTCCGCATCGACGCGGCGCTGTCACTCCCCCGCGTCACCGCGGCATACCGTTCCTGCAGCCGCGTCAGCTCATCGGCAAGGTTCAGCGCCGCCAGCACCGCCACGCGGAGCGAGTCCACCGTCCGCCCGCCCGAGGCCACGGCCCGCATCTTCCCGTCCACCAGCGCCGCCAGCTGCTCCACGTAGCCGTGATCGCTGCCTCGCAGCCGATACGTCTGGTCGTAAATCTCCACCGTAATCGCCTGCGCGTCGGCCGCGCCACCGGCCGCGGCGGTCGTTCCTTCGTGCATCGTGTCGTTCTCAGCCATAACCGTCAGGAGGCGATTTCGTCGATCTGTTTCAGCATGCGTTCCACCCGCTGCTTCACCTGCTCCCGCTCGCGCTCCAGCGTCCGCAGCTGTTCCCGCGCCAGGGTCAGCGCCGCCCCCTGCTCTTCGCCCTCGCGGCGCAGCTTTTCGATCGTCTCTTCCGCCTGCGCCCGTGCCGCGCGCTCTGTCTTCACCACTTCCACCGCTCGAACCACCCGCTCTTCCAGGGCGCCAAAGTCATCCACCGTCGTCGCAACTTCTTCTTCCTGTACGCTGAGCGTTGCCATCCACTTCTCCTCGAGCTTTCTTCGCGCAGTATAGCTCCAGGTACCGGAGGAAAACCTGTCACTATCCCCACCCCGTCCCCGCTCAGGTTCACCCATCGCCGACCTGCAGCCTCAAGCTACCGGCCACGGGTCCCGGCTCCCAGCTCCCAGCTCCCGCCTCCCGGCTGCCCTACTTCAGCTCCCGCTGCTTCGACCCCTGATAAATCTCCTCGTTCGTTCCCGGACGCCCCACATCGCCCTTGTGCGGACGCTCAATCCTCGCCCGAATATCCTCGCTGAGCGACGTCCGCGGCGACTCCGGCCGCTCCTCCGCCGACGGTCCCGGTCCCCGCGTCATCCCATGCGCTGGCGTCTCCGTCGGCGCCATCCGTTCATAGCGCTCCCGTGCACGGCGCGCCTCGTCCGCATCCCGGGGAAAGTCCTCTGCCTTCTTCAATGGCTGAGTCATATCCACCTCCTCACAGGGAAGAGGCAGTCCTTCTCGCTCCCGTTGCCTCAGGGATGCACATGACTCCTTCTTTGACAGGGAACGCCAGGCCTCTGACCCGGCATCAATCGGAAGAATTCTCAGTGCCCGATCAAGTGCGGCAGCCGCACCAGCAACACCACCACCAGCACAATCAGCGCCACCAGCAGCGTCACCATGATGCCCGTCACCCGCTTCACCAGCGTGTGCATCGACTTCACGTCCTCATTCAGCTCCGACAGCTCGAACGCATGACGCTCCGTCGTCTCCTGCGCCTTGGTGATCGATTCTTCGAAGTGCTTCAGCTGCAGCGCATGGTCCTGCACCGCCAGCCGCGTCTCCCGCTGCGACCCCTGCAGTTCGCCCACGCTCTGCCGCATCTCGCTGGAGAGGACCGTAATCGCCCGCGTCGGGCTGTCCGCCTCCAGCAGCCGCGATACCAGCGGCAGAAATGAACGGAACTGCAGCAGTGTCTTCCACATCGGGCTATGCTCCAGCTCTCGCAGCGACAGCTGGCTGGGGTCGTCCAGCAGCGCCATCGGCTCCATTTCCGCCGGCGTCGCGGCCGCAGCAGCCTGCGCCCCGGGCTTCCCCGGCTCATCCAGCGCCAGCGCGATCAGTCGATCGACCGCCGTTTCGCTTACATTCCGATTCATGGGAGAGTTCCTTGTTCCACTATAGACAATGGACCGCGCCCTCACCAACATGCGCGCACCCCCCGCAACCTTCGTTGGTAACCGCACCCGTTCCCGCCCGTCTGCCCGGCCCCCTGGCTTCGCCTTCCGCCCACTCACCCCATGCCCACGCCACCAGCTACCGGCTAAACCCTAAGCTTTGTTGCCCTCCGCCGCCTGCTGCCTAAGCGCGTGCACCACCACCCGCAGCATCTCCTCTTCCGGCGCCGGCTTCCCCGTCCAGATCTCGAACTGCCGTGCTCCCTGGTGAACAAACATCTCCACCCCTGTCACCACCGGCACTCCCTTTTCCCGCGCCATCCGGATCAGCGGCGTGTCAATCGGGTTGTACACCAGGTCGAACACCAGCCGCGTGTTCAGCTCCTTCGGCTCCAGAAGGCTCGCCGGCTTCACCCCGCGCATCCCGATCGGCGTCGCGTTCACGATCACGTCAAAGCTCGACTTCGCAATCTGCTCCCGCTTGATCGTCTTCGCCTTCGCCTGCCGCGCCAGCTTCTTCGCCGTCTCCGCCGTGCGATTCCACACGAACACCTCGGCGCCCTTCTCCGCCAGCCCGAACACCGCTGCCCGCCCGGCGCCGCCCGCGCCCAGCACCAGGATCTTCGCGCCATGCAGTGGCAGCCGCCGCTCCAGCGGCCGCACAATCGCCGCTACGTCGGTGTTGAAGCCGTACAGCTTCCCATCCTGCGCCCGCACCACCGTATTGCACGCGCCGATCTTCTCGCTCAGCGCGTCCGTCTTCTCCAGGTGTTTGATGATCTCGCTCTTGAACGGCATCGTCACCGCCAGCCCGTGCAGCGGAACCTCCCGCACCAGCGTCAGCAGATCGTTCGTCCGTGTCGTCTGCAGCGGCAGAAACACCGCGTTCACCGTCTCCCTGCGGAACCCGATGTTCTGCATCAGCGGCGACA
>DASXFH010000320.1:0-4069 GCA_036489655.1 Acidobacteriaceae bacterium
CCCGGCCACCGATTACCGGCATCTCGCATATCTCCGTCTACACCAGCAACGCGTCGACGGCAGAGCATTATTATGTGCACGATATCGGCCTGAAGAAGGGCTCGGACCCGGAGAATCCGGCGGGCGTCCGCTACTACGTGAACGCACAGCAGTTTGTTGAGGTTCTGCCGCTGCCCTCGAACGCCGGCAACTCTCGTTTAGACCACCTGGCGTACCTCACCACGAACGCCGAGGGTCTGCGCGCTTACCTTGGCGCTCATGGAACCGCCGTCCCGGCGAAAGTCGAGAAGGGTTCGGACGGCAGCCGCTGGTTTTACGTCAAGGACCCCGAGGGCAACAAGGTCGAGTTCACCCAGCCGCCGACGCACCTGATCGCCATGACCGGCGCAGATCCCATCGGCAAGCACATCATCCATGTGGGCATGCTGGTGCGCAACCGGGCCGACGAGGATCCGTTTTATCGCGGCCTGCTGGGATTCAAGCCCTACTGGTTCGGCGGCATGAAGCCGGACAAGATCGACTGGGTGTCACAGCAGGTTCCCAATGGGCACGACTGGCTGGAGTACATGCTCACCAGTGGACCCTCGGGCAGCGGTATTCCCAAGGAAATCTCGCAGAAGCAGTTGGGGGTGCTGAATCATCTCTCCATCGGCGTGGTGAATATGGAGAAGGCGGTCACAACCCTGAGCGCCGAAGACCGCTTGACCAACGAGCACGTCGGCCCGCAGATCGGCAAAGACGGCAAGTGGCAGTACAACCTCTTCGATCCCGATGAGACGCGGCTGGAACTGATGGAGTACACGCCGGTCGAGAAGCCGTGCTGTTCGCCCTTCACGGCGCCCAATCCGACACCTGCGCAGTAGGCCGGCGCTGACAAATCCCGAGGGTGGGCTGCGTTTCCGATGCCGCAAGCCCCAATCCGGTGCGTCGTCTCTGAAGCCTGGCTCGTCTACGTGAAAGCGGTAATTGCCGGTGCTTTCAACATTTTGGACGCGATGGATCGAAATCCGAATGTTGGGAAGGAAAGTCGACAGGCTGTGGCATTCTTAAGGTAGTTTCAGGAGTACATATGAACGCGATGAGAAAGAGTCTGCTGGTCGTTGCCGCCAGTCTTGGCCTGGCGGGTGCTTCGGCGCTGGCCCAGAGCCGCATCATTTATTCCGATACCGCCGACGCGCACGCTGAGATTGCTCAAGCCTTGCGCACGGCCGCGCAGCAGCACAAGCACGTGATTCTCGACTTCGGCGGAAACTGGTGCGGCGACTGCCAGGTGCTGGATATCTATTTTCATCAGGACCCGAATCTGCCCATTCTCGAAAAGAACTTCGAGCTGGTCCACGTAAACGTGGGCCACTACGACAAGAATCTCGATGTCGCGGAGAAATACGAGATTCCGTTGAAGAAGGGCGTGCCCGCGCTGGTGGTGCTGGACGCGCACGGCCGGCTTCTCTATACCCAGAAGAATGGCGAGTTCGAGGCGATGCGGCGTATGGACCCTGCATCGGTAACCGAGTTTCTAAACCAGTGGAAGCCGAAGCGCTGACGGCGATAGTTCATCGGGTGGTGCCGATCGTATGCTGATACGCCTGATTCATTCACTTCGCAAGGCCGCATGGAGCGCTTTCCAGCATAGCTCCTTCACCAATGCGAAGGCCGCGGCGTACTCGGCAATCCTTAGCCTCTTTCCCGCGCTGCTGGTGGTGACCACGCTGCTGGCGTTCAGCCCCGAGACCGATACTTTCCGGGGCGAAATTCGCTCCGGCTTCTCCGAGCTTCTGCCGCCAGACACCATGTCTCTGGTGCAGGCCTATTTCCAGACCAATCACGCCCGCTCGGTGCGCATTATCTGGACCTCCTCGTTCGTTACCATCGGCGCAGCCATGGGCGTGATGCTCTCGCTGATGGAGGGCTTCCGGCGGGCCTACCTGCTGCCGCGCGGCGAGTGGGGTTTCTGGCGCGAGCGCCTGGTGGCCCTGGCGCTGGTTCCGGGCACGCTGGTGCCGATGATTTTCGCCACCGCGCTGGTGGCCTTCGGCCATGTCATCGAGCTATGGATGATCGACATTGCCGATCACGAGCTGCAGTTCTATGTCCTGCTGATCGGGCGCATCGCTCGCTGGGGAGTCGCCATGCTCACCAGCGTGGTGGTCCTGGGCGTGATTTATCACTTCGGTACGCCGCGCAAGCGGCCGTGGAAAAAGGTGGTTCCGGGCGCCACTCTGGCCACCGCGACCTGGTTCCTGGCCACCTTGATCTACGGCTGGTACCTTACCCGCTACGCTGATTATTCAGTTGTTTACGGGTCGCTGGGCGCGGGCGTCGCGACGCTGGTCTGGTTATATATGGTCGCGTTCAGCATCCTGCTTGGCGCGGAATTCAACGCCCAGATCTTCCCCATCGTTCCCCGTCCGCAGCTTACCGAAGATGAAAAGCCGGTTACTGCGAGCATGTAGCGGCGGCAGCGCTCTCCCGGAGGGCCGCGGCGAGGGGTAGAATGTAATTGCTTTCAGTGACCACAAACACAGACGAAATTGCTGTTGGGGGATGGATGAACGCTTCATTTGCTGGTTCGAATCTTGCGCCGGGCGCACAACCGCGCCGTGCCAAGATCGTTGCTACTCTGGGCCCCGCTTCGAATAACGAGGCTACCTTCCGCGGACTGGTCCGCGCAGGCCTCGACGTTGCGCGCCTTAATTTCTCGCATGGCACTCATCCTGAGAAGCTGGCGCTCATTGAAATGGTGCGCAAGGTGGCACTCGAGGAAGGCCGCGATATTTGCATTCTCGGCGACCTGCAGGGCCCCAAGATCAGGACCGGCCGCCTGGAGAACCGCAAGCCGGTGCAATTGGAGGCCGGCCAGATGCTCACCATCACGCCCCGCGACGTCCCCGGCAATAGCTCGGTGATCTCCACCACTTTCCGGACGCTTGCGGAAAACCTCGAATCCGGCGCGCGCATTCTGCTGTCGGACGGGCTGATCGAGCTGCGCGTGATCGCCGTGAAGGGCGACGACGTAGAGTGCCAGGTGGTGAATGGCGGCATTCTGGGAGAGAACAAGGGCATCAACCTGCCCGGCATTCCGGTGCGCGTGCCCTCGCTGACCGACAAGGACGAGGAAGACCTGGAGTTCGCCATCAAGAATGGCGTCGACGCCATCGCCGTCTCGTTCGTCCGCAACGCCGACGACGTACGGCTGGTGAAAGAGCGGATCGCTTCGCTGGGAGCCGATACCTGGGTGGTTTCGAAGCTTGAAAAGCCGCAGGCTATCGAGCATCTGGACGCAATCCTTGAGATCACCGACGGCATTATGGTCGCCCGCGGCGATCTGGGCGTAGAGATGCCGCCGGAGAAGGTGCCAGCCATCCAGAAGCTGATCATCCGGCGGGCCGCGGAGTACCGCAAGCCGGTAATCACTGCGACCCAGATGCTGGAGTCGATGATCGAGAACCCGCGTCCGACCCGCGCCGAGGCCAGCGACGTGGCCAACGCCGTCTACGACGGCACCGACGCGGTGATGCTCTCGGCGGAAAGCGCGGCCGGGAAATACCCGATCGAGGCGGTCAAGATGATGGCCAAGATCGTGATCGAGACCGAATCGCACATTGAGGATGCCGCGCCGGCGCATGAAGGCCGCCCCAGCAAGCTCCATCTTTCGGTGGCAGAGACGATCTGCGAGTCGATGGCGCACGCCGCCCAGGATCTCGACGTGAAGGCCATCGCCGTCTTTACCGAGACCGGCACCACGGCGCGGCAGCTTTCGAAGTACCGGCCAACGCCGCCGATCTACGCGCTCTCCAGCGTGGAGGTGGTCATCAACCGCATGAACCTGCTGTGGGGCGTCCACCCAATTCGGTGCACCAAGGCCAACACCGCCGAAGAGATGGTGGATATGGCCGAGCGGCTGCTCGAAGACGGCGGGTACGCCAGAGCCCAGGACATCATCGGGATCGTCGCGGGCACGCGGACCAAGTCCGGCTCGACGAACTTTTTGCGGCTGCACGTGCTTGGGGACCGGCTGCATGACGTGCCTGAACCGGAGCTGGTTGGAGAAGCGGTCAGCAAGTAGCGG
>DASXFH010000326.1:0-4674 GCA_036489655.1 Acidobacteriaceae bacterium
GCGTCCATATCCTCGTTGATCAGCAGCGGCTGCCCGGTCCGGATGATCTGCGAGGTCAGCCCCGTGCCGAACGGCCGTGAGGGCGCGTCCTCGCCCCACGCGTAAGGGAAGTGCAGCATCATCGTCGCCCGATCCAGGATCGCGACGTAGGCAATCGGCGCATGGAAGACATCCCGCACCTGATCTCCGACGAACTGGATCAGCTGCTCCTGGTCCAGCTGGCTGGCCAGCGCCTGGGTGATGCGATTGATGGTGATCAGCTCAGCCGCGCGCTGGTTGATGACCCCGTAAGCGTTCGCATTATCCAGTGCGATCGTCGTGTAAGCGGCCAGGTTTTCCAGCAGGCTGAGATGCCGCTCGGTGTACGCGTTCTTCCTGAAGCTCTGAATGCTGAGCACGCCCAGCACGCGGTCCTGCGCGATCAGCGGCAGGTAGATCATCGACGCCGGCGGTTGCGCCTTGCTGCCGTCTTCCAGGACCAGCGTTCCGTGCTCGTACACCGCAATGTATTTTGAATACTCTTTCTCGACATCGTTCAGCAGAATGGGCTGCCGGTGCTCGATACACCAGACGGCGAACTGATCCTTATCGTCGGTGCTGCGCGTGTAGGGGGCATACCGTTTGCCGTTTTCAATCGCGAGAGTGTACTCGATCAGCCGCTGCTCGGGCCGGTAGAGTCCCACGCCGAAGATGCCGGCGTCCACAATCTGATTCACCCGCTCGTACAGCTTGAACAGAATCGTGTTCAGATCGAGCGACGCGGTGATCTCCCGGCCAATATCGCTCAGCAGCTCAATGCTTTCCTTCTGCGCCGAAATCTCCGACGCCTGGGCGCGGATCTCCTGGGTGCGCGCGCTGACCGTCGCCTCCAGTTCTCTTGCCTGGGCCTCCAGCGCTTCGGTGCGCTGCCGGGCGCGCTTGCGCTCATAGTTGATCACCAGGCTCCACACCAGCCAGGTCATCAGCAGGAAGAGCACGACGTACAGCGCCCAGGCCCAGACTGTCTCGTACCAGGGAGGCAGGATGGTGAAGGAGAAGTCGGCTTCCTGGCTCAGCCGGCCGTCATCAGAGCGAGCGCGTACGCGGAAGCGGTAGGATCCCGGCCCGAGGCCGCTATAGTTCGCCGCCGTCTCCCGGGACCAGGCAGACCAGTCTTTATCGGCTCCTTCCAGATAGTACTCATATTCGGTACCGGCCGGATTGTCGTAATTCAGAGCGGCAAAATGGAAGAGAAGAGCCCGCGTCTCTGCTGGCAGCCGGAAGAAGTTTCCGGCGCCTTCGGCGGCTCCGCCGTAGATGGTACGGGTACGGGATGAGACTTCTCGTACCAGAGCGGGGAAGGGCGCAGGAGCCGCAGCCGCCTTTTTCGGGGGAGCAAAGCGGATGACGTTCTCGCCCGCAAACCAGAATGCGCCGTGACCGTCGGGATAATCGGGAACATCCGCAAAGCGCATGGTGCGGCGCCAGGTATTCTCGTCGAGATGCCACTGGCCGTCAGGGCCTTTGGTAAAAAGGCCAACCCGCAAAAACCGTCCCGCCTCGTTCGTCGCGCTCGACCAGATGCTGCCGTCGGGATTGGGTGCGATGTAGTAGGTGACTTTGGGCTCATCTACACGCAGGAGAAAGCGGTCGTCGACGACGAATCGATGCGTTGCCGGATTCCAGCGATAGGCGTGGCTGCCATTCGCGACCGTGACCATGACAGAGCCCGCAACCATGGAAACCTGCGTCGTGCCATCAGGAAGGCCCGCCGCCTGGCCCAGGACCTCGTAAGAAGAGTTGCCCAGACCGGTGGGGGCGACCCGGATGTGGAGCACCCTGCCGATGGCGCCGCTCACCCACAAATCGCCATCATTGTCTTCGGTGACGGCACGCCCCGGAAAAACAACGTGCGGCAACCGGCCTTCGTCAATCCAGGCATGCCCGTCCCAGTGCATCGACGAAACCCCGTCGGAGTGGCCGGCGTAGACCCGCGACGGGTTCTTCCTTGACGCCTCGACGTCAAAGGTGGCTGCGCCCGGTTTTTTGAGGGCCGGAATGGTGGGAACCAGACGGTCGCCTTCCACGCGATCCACGCCCTCGCTGGTGCCGACCAGAAGCTGATCCGGAGTGCCATGCTCGACATCGTGAAAGGTCAGAAAAATGAAGGCCTGCGAGGGTCCCTGCAGGGGGATGTCACGGGGAAGGCCGGTCCTCGGATCGAAGACGATTTTGACGACCGGGGTGGAGCCCGCTCCGCTGGTGCCGTAAACATCGCCGTGG
Source organism: Acidobacteriaceae bacterium (assembly GCA_036489655.1). GTDB lineage: Bacteria > Acidobacteriota > Terriglobia > Terriglobales > Acidobacteriaceae > Palsa-343. The sequence goes on from DASXFH010000326.1 coordinate 2,263, forward strand.
AAGCGGCGGACGTCGTAAATGGTCAGTCGGGAATAGATGCGAATGGGCGAGCCAATGTCGACGCGCGTGGTCCCGGTCGCCGTTCCAATCCACAAGGCCCCGTTCCGATCCTGGTAAGACGAAAGCGCTCCGTTATCGAGGAGCCCGCTCCGGTCGTTGATGGTCTGAAGGATGCTTCCATCGCGACCGACAATGACCGCACCGCCTTTGAGAGTGGTGACGCAAAGACTGCCGTCCCTGAGCATCCCCGATGTGTAGACCTCGTTTGTTTTCAGGTAATCCTCGGCCTCGCTATGGAAGGGCGTCACCTTCTCGCCGTCGTACAGGCTGAGGGGCTCATTACGCGCGGAGACGATGATCCTCTGGTCGTCCCAGGGATAGAGGAACAGCTTCTGGTAGCTGCTGTAGGTCTCACCGCCAGGCATGGGCACCAGCGAGTCGCCTTCGATTTTCTCCAGCCCAATGCCCTCCTGCGCGGTGTAAACGACACCGCGGACGGCCGAGAGCGCCTGAAAGCTGGAGGACGCGGCCGCGTTCCAGACCTGCATGTGGTGGCCGTCCCAGCGGAAGAGGCTCTGGTAGCTGCGGAAGAAAACACCCCCGGGGGTGGGCAGGACCTGCCAGACATCGGTAAAGTTGCGATCCTGGGCCGGAACCTGGTTCAGCAGCGAGACGTACTGCAGGCTGCCGGAAGCATCCGGCGTCAGATAGCCGAAGTCGGCGTCGGCGCCGACCCAGACGGTTCCGTTCTGATCCAGCGCCAGAGATCGAATCGAATCCGAGGGTGTCTCGATATGTCGCCAGCTGACGCCATCGAACTGCAGGACCTGACCGGCGGACACGCCAAAATACATCATGCCGCGCTGGTCCTGAAGGATCGTCCAGACCTGTTGCCCGGAGCCGTAATCCTTATAGGAGTAGCTCTGCACCACCGGCATGCCGGTTTCCGGCTTTTTGGCCGAGGTGTCTTCTGCGGCGGCAGTCGTGCCGGCCCGAACACAAAGCGAAGACGAAAGGGAGACGGCCAGAAACGCCAGCAGGCCGAGACGCAGACGAATACGAAAGTCCAAGCGGATACCCGAGAGAATGGCTGGGGGCCGGAAACCAGAGGGGGAACGTGAGGCCCGAGCTTAACATGGGGAATTGTCACGTGCAAGAGACGGAGGGTGCGCCGGAAGAACGCTCGCAGAGCACACGCCGCGAGGTCCATTTCTGGTTTTGCGTGGAGCGGGGAAGCCCCCTTCGGCAAATCGCAGTTCGATAGTTCACAATGGAATCCATGGCCACCGCCACTTCCTCCCGCCTGCTGACGCTCGATGCCTTCCGCGAGGCTCAGACGCGCATCCGCGGCGTTGCCGCTCGCACCCCGCTCGTCCGTCTGCTCCATCCCGACATCACCGTCGGCGAGGTCTGGATCAAGGCCGAAGGCCTGCAGCCCATCGGCAGCTTTAAGCTCCGCGGCGCCTATAACAAGATTGCCCAGCTCACAGCCGAAGAACGCTCTCGCGGTGTCATCACCTACTCCAGTGGCAACCATGCGCAGGGAGTCGCCTACGCAGCCCGCGTGGTCGGTGCCAGGACCGTCATCGTGATGCCGTCGAACGCCCCTGAGGTCAAGAAGCGCGCCACCGCCGCGCTGGGCGCCGAAATCGTGGAAGTTGGTCCCGCGAGCGCCGATCGCCAGCGCAAAGCAGAGGAGCTTCAGGGAAAGCACGGCTACATTATGATTCCGCCCTACGACGACGAGCAGATCATCGCGGGACAGGGCACCTGCGGCCTCGAGATCCTCGAAGACCTGCCCGACGCGGACCTGGTCCTTGCGCCTGTCTCCGGCGGCGGACTCCTGAGCGGCATTGCGGCGGCCATCAAACTCTCTAATCCCGCGGTCCGCGTCATCGGAGTGGAACCGGAGCTGGCAGCCGACGCCCAGGAGAGCTTTCGCTCGGGCACTCGGGTCACCTGGCCTGCGGACATGACCACACGAACGATGTGCGACGGACTGCGCACGCAATCCCTGGGCGAGCGCAATTTTGACCATATCCGCACTTATGTCGATGACATCGTTACCGTCTCTGAGGCTGAAGTGCGCTCCGCCATGCGCACCCTGCTTTTCACCGCGCGTCTCACGCCGGAGCCCAGCGGCGCGGCCTCGGCTGCCGGCATCCTGTTCCATCAGGAGCAGCTCCTGCCCTTCCGTAAGGCAGTTGTGGTGATGAGCGGCGGCAACGTTGAGCCGGAAGTGCTCACCTCCGTGCTTTCGGAAAAGCCGATCCGATGAGACGAACCGCCCGTTTCCTTCGTCCTACCTTCGTCATGCGCACTCTCCTCCTGTCCGTATTTCTTCTGGCGTCCGCCGGCATGGCCATGCCCCAGCGGCCCCTGCCGAAATATCCGACGCCGCGCAACGGCACG
>DASXFH010000375.1:0-4613 GCA_036489655.1 Acidobacteriaceae bacterium
CCAACGGGAAAGGTTTCGAGGATCATGCCCTGCCTCCACCACGGAAAAGGGGCAGGCTCTTCGCCTGCCCCTTGCGGACTCCAGCCGAATCTACTTGCTCTTCGGCGTGCTCTGCGTGGTCTGCGCGCCCGACAGCACGGAATGTGGATGCGCAACCCGATGCTGCAGCATCACGGTCAGCGTGATCGAGGTGATCAGAAAGATCACGGCCAGCCAGGCGGTGGCTTTGGTCAGCGCATTGGCAGCCGAACGCGGGCCAAAGGCGGTCTGCGAACCCTGGCCCCCGAAGGCAGCCGCGAGGTCAGCACTCTTGCCCTGCTGCAGCAGGATGATCACGACAAGCAGAAGGCTGACGATGATGTGGACTGCGGTAACGAAATAAATCACGGTGTTTTACAACCTCTGGGTGCGCCGAAGAAGCTCAGGCCTGAATCTTTGGTGCGGAAGGGGGGACTTGAACCCCCATGCCTTTTGGGCGCCACCCCCTCAAGATGGTGTGTCTGCCAATTTCACCACTTCCGCACGCAGACGTACTGAGCAAGTATAACAAGGCGATCAGGCGGGCGAAAGCCGCTCTGTGCCCCCTGATTGTGTTACAACGGCTGGGAACTTTGCCTTGACGGAACAGGCATCGCAGCCCGCCCGTCGCACCGGCGAGACGGAGACGGCAAAGAAGCAGGCGGTTGTACGAACGGCGGCCGGTTGCCCGGTTGCCGAATTTCCCAGCTGGACGAAGAGAGGCACGATGCACCTGACCCTGCAGGACACACGCGCGCTGCTGGCGCGCACGCCGGCGACACTCAACACCCTGCTGCGCGATCTGCCGGATACCTGGACGTGCCGCCACGAGGGGAAGTCCACCTGGAATGCCACCGAAATCGTCGCTCACCTGGTGCACTGCGACCGCGCCGACTGGATGCCGCGGGTGCGCATGATCCTGGAATGCGGCGAAGCAAGGAATTTCGAGCCGCTGGATCGCTTTGGATTCGTCCAGGAGAGCGAGGGGAAGCCGCTGGGGCAGTTGCTGGACGAGTTCGTCCAGCTGCGGGCCGAGAATCTCAAAGCGCTCGATGACCTGCACCTGGGAATGGAGCAGATGGCGCTGCGGGGACGTCACCCGGTGCTGGGTGTGGTGACGCTCTGCGAGTTGCTGGCCACCTGGGCGACCCACGATCTGACCCACCTGCACCAGATCACCCGGGTGATGGCTTCCCAGTATCGGGATGCAGTAGGGCCATTCCGCCGCTACCTGGGTGTACTGCAGTGCGAAGGCCACAGCGCGGCGACGTAGGCCCGCAGAAACCCCGCGCAGGATAAGGACGCTGGTTCCGGCTTATTCGAACAGGCGCGGACCCGGCCGGCCATCGACGGGACGAGGTTTGCTTTTCGGCTCGCGGTGCAGATAGCTGCGGGCAGGCGCAGAGGAGAGAATGCCGAGCAGCTCGCGCAGCTCCCTGCGCAGGTGCTGCAGCTGTTTCTCGGCGCCGGCTCCCGCGATCAGGGGCATCTGCTTCTCTTTGGCGGCCCGGGCTTCCTGGGCCAGAAGCTGGCGCGCGCCGGCAATCGTGTAGCCCTCTTCGTGGAGGAGCTTTTTGATGCGCATCGCCAGCTCTACCTCGCGCCGGCGGTAAAGGCGCTGCCCGGTGCCGCTCTTGTTGGGGCGCAGCTGCGGAAACTCCGTCTCCCAGAAGCGAAGAACGTACGTTTCCACGCCGCAGAGCTTCGCCACATCGCCAATGCGAAAGTAGAGCTTGTCCGGGATGAGGACTTCGCGTGGGGCGCGGCGCTGGGCGGCGGAGCGGGGCATCGGGGTGTTACGCTACGGGGCCAGTATAGGCCAGCGCACCCCGGCCGCAATGAGGAAATACGGGGCTCAAACCTTGTTCGGCGGCCCTTTGACCGGCTCGCGCGCCACGGAGCCGCGCGGCGCTGCCCGGAGATACTGTACCGGCCAGGATGCTGTTTCTCCCAGGGCGGCCGCAGCGTGCAGCGGCCAGTAAGGATCGCGCAGGAACTCGCGGGCAATGATGATCAGATCGGCCTGGCCGGTGCGCAGGATGTGCGCCGCCTGTGCGGGGTCGGTGATCATCCCGACGGCGCCGGTGGGAATGCCGACCTGGGCGCGGATCGCCTCGGAAAAGGGCGTCTGGTAGCCCGGTCCAACGGAAAACTGCGCCGTCGCGACATTGCCGCCCGAGGAGACATCGATCAGGTCTGCGCCATGGTCGCGCAGCAGCCCCGCCAGCCGGATCGACTGCTCCAGATCCCAGCCGCCCTCAACGTAATCCGTGGCGGAGATCCGGACAAAGAGCGGTCGCTCCCGCGGCCACACGCTGCGGATGGCATCGGTGACTTCCAGAAGCAGGCGGACGCGGTTCTCGAAGCTGCCGCCATAGGCGTCGCTGCGCTGGTTGCTGAGCGGGGAGAGGAACTCGTGGAGCAGATAGCCATGTGCGGAGTGAATCTCAATCACGTCAAAGCCGGCGCGATCGGCGCGGACCGCCGCTTCGCGGAACGCCCCGGCGATGGCGTCGATCCCCGCTTTGTCGAGTTCCTGTGGCTTCGGGTACGTGGGCAGGAAGGGAATTGCGCTTGGGGCGAGAACGTTTGGCCATCCGCCGGCTTCGGGCGCGATGGCGCCTTCGCCGCTCCACGGGCGAAAGGTGCTGGCTTTACGGCCGGCGTGGGCCAGCTGGATGCCGGCGCGTGCTCCCTGGCTGTGAAGGAAGGAGGTGATCCGGGCCAGCGGCGCGATGTGCTCGTCCTTCCAGAGTCCGAGATCCTGCGGGCTGATGCGGCCCTCCGGCGTGACCGCCGTGGCCTCGGTAAAGACCAGGCCTGCGCCGCCGACCCCGCGGCTGCCCAGATGCACCAGATGCCAGTCGTTGGCGAAGCCGTCTTCGCAGGAGTACTCGCACATGGGCGAAACCACGATGCGGTTGGGCAGAGTGACAGAACCGAAGGTGAGCGGGGAAAACAGAGTTGCGGGATTTTTGGCAGTCACAGGCGTTTGGATGAGTCGGGCCGTTTTTGGTCGCACGGGGAAAGGCGGCAGCAAGAAAGAAGAGGCTTCGCTCGGAACGAAGCCTCCTGAGAATTGCCTGGAATGGGGGGGAGGGCTGAGATTATGCCTCCGATGGAAATCCTTCTCCCAGAGATTTCCTGGTAAACGCCAACCCTCTACAACATTCTGGCCAATAGCCGTTAAGCCATCTATATCTTGTGGTGCTATAGCGGATGTTGTCAAGCAATTTTTGGGCGAACGGCGCTGGGACCGGCAGAGCGGCAAGGAGGTGAGTCGAGGTGTCTGCGGGGCGGTGAAACCGGGAAAGGGGAGCCATCCCGCTCCCGGAGAGAGCGGGATGGCCTGAAGCTACTGCACGATCGCGGTCACGCTGAACGTGTGGATTCGCTTACCGCTCGGCGCGGTGCCGGTGATGGTGACGGGGTACGAGCCGGCGGTGGCTCCTGTAACACTGAGCTTGACCTGCGCCGAAGGACTGGAGCCGCTGGCCGGCAGAGTGACGCTGGTGCTGGTGGTGGCAGGTGTCGCCGTTCCCAGAGAGCAGGTGGCCCCCGCCGCCGTGCAGGTGAGTGCAACGCTTCCGCTGAACCCGTTCGCGGGAGTCACAAACAGGGTTGTGCTTCCCGTTCCTGGGGCGAAGGCGAAGGAAGGAACCGCCGTGATTGAGAAATCCGCAAGCGGATTGCCGATCGCGGTGCCGTTGTTCAGAATGGTCGCCGAGCCGTTGTAGTTCTTATCGCCGCTGTACTGCAGGGTGACGAAGTTCGCCCCCTGGAACAGGGTTTGACTGCTGATGCTGCCGGCGAAGTTCGAGCTGTCGCCCGATCCGGCAGTGAGGTAGAAGCCGGTCGTGGCGCCGAGTCCCGAAGGAACGACGTAGATAATCCCGGTGGGCGCCGGATGGCCGCTTTGTCCCGTCACGGTACCGCTGACGGCCAGGGTCGTAGTTGGAGAGATGCCGCCGCTGATGCTGGAGCTGATGGTGGTGGTCAGCAGCGAGGGAGCCGTGATGGTGATGCTTCCCGACTGGGCGTTGGAACCGGTCAGCGCTGCATAATTCGCATCCCCGGTGTAGGTGATGCCAACGGTGTAGTTGCCCGACCCGCTGCCTCCGCCTCCGCCGCCAATCGGCCCAATATTACCCGGGCTTTTGTTGCCTCCTCCGCAGGAGATCCCGGCAGCCACCAATCCGGCAAAGACCACCAGACAGATGAAATTGCGCCACGCGCGCCGCCGCGCAGGGATCGCCAGCAGGACCGCGCAGGCGAAGACTGCGGCGCCTCCGCCGGGAATCCAGGGATTGGGTTGATGGCGGAGATCGGAACTGGCGGATGCGCTGGCGACGATCTTGACCACCGCGATGCCGACAGCCTGCCCAGTACTGGGATCAACCCCAGCGGCCAGGTTAATCGTCTGCGTGCCGCCGGGAAGACCTGTGACCGTGACGCTGCCCGTCGGCGCGGCGACCGGAGCCGGCATGGGGTAGCCGGTCGCCGTGGACCCCGAGGAGCTCAGATTCGCGCTGTTTTCCACCAGGATGTTGAAGTAGGTGTCCTGACCGCCGGCCAGCGTGAAGCCTGCGTTGGAA
>DASXFH010000381.1:0-4458 GCA_036489655.1 Acidobacteriaceae bacterium
TCAACGGCTGTTCCCGTCAGCATCAGCCGCAGCGCGGCGCTTCGTCCGATGAGGCGCGGAAGGCGCTGTGTTCCGCCGTAGCCGGGAATCAGGCCGAGCTTGAGTTCGGGCAAACCGAGCTTGGCGCGCTCGCTGGCGATGCGGAAGGTGCAGGCCAGCGCTAGTTCGCAGCCCCCGCCGAGAGCAACGCCGTTCACGCAGGCGATGACCGGCTTGCCGCAGCGCTCAATGCCGAGGAAGACCTGCTGGCCGCGCTCGGATGTGGCGCGGCCGGAGACGGCGTCGGTCCCCGTGAGAGCGCGAATGTCGGCTCCTGCAGCGAAGGCTCGGTCGCCGGAGCCAATGAGCAGGATAACTCGCACATCATTGTCTGCCGCGAGCTGCTGAAAGACGCGCTCGAGTTCGTCGAACATTGCCGCGTCGAGAGCGTGCAGCACCTCGGGCCGGTGAAGCGTCACGGTTGCAATGGCTCCGTTGCGCTCCAGTTGCAACCTCGTCCAGCCGGTATTCATTGCGTCTTCCTGCGTGCTCATGTCTTCTCCCTAAGCCTCTCAGCAAGCTGACGATACAATCGAATCCATGATCAAGGGAATCACCAGCGTCGCGCCGGTTGCGTCGGAGGACGCTTATGCGAAGCTGGGCAGCCTCTTTCGCTCGTTGGGATTTGAGGAGAGCAAGGGCTGGGAGGTCGATGGCAGCAAGGGAGCGCCGTTTCTCGCGCCGCTCGGCAATCTGGAGCTGGTGGTCGGCCGCGCGCCTGCGGTGCCGGCGCTGCTGGTCGAGGTGACGCAACTCGATGCGGTCTATGCGGTTGTGCGCGCGTGGATGGCGGCAAACTTCCGCACCGAAGAGGCTGTGGTGCGGCTGAGCGCTCCGGCGCCGACGCACTGGAACTCGCGGCTGTTCACTGCGGACCTCGCGGATGGGCTGAAGATCGGCTTCTGGGAGTCGGAGAATCCGCTGCGCGGGCGGCCGGTTGCCGTGGAAGGGAATCTGTCGGCAGAAGGCCGGCGTTTTGCGATCGTGGTCGCGCGCTGGAATGCGGTGATCACCGATCGTCTGCTGCAGGGAGCGCTGGATGGTCTGCTGCGCTCCGGGGCTGATTCGCGGATGATTGAGATTGTGCGTGTGCCGGGGGCCTGGGAGATTCCGTCGGCGGCGCGCACGCTGGCGGAGTCGAAGCGGTTTGCGGCGATCATCACGCTGGGTGTGCTGCTGCGCGGCGAGACGGCGCACTACGAGGCCATTTACACCGAAGTGGCGCGAGGGATTGGGCAGTCGCAGCAGGAGACGGGTGTGCCGCATGCGTTTGGCGTGCTGACCTGCGAGACGCTGGAGCAGGCGCTGGACCGCGCGGGGCTGAAGGCCGGCAACAAGGGCTTCGAGGCTGCGATTGCGGCCATCGAGATGGCGTCGATTGGGGCGAAGCTGGGAGCGAAGCTGCAAGGCCATCCGACGGAAGCGGGGCGCTGATGGGAAGCCGCCGCAAGAGCCGCGAGCTCGCGATGCAGATGCTGTTCCAGGGCGATCTGGGCAAGCAGAAGCCGGATGAAGTGGAGCGGCTGTTCTGGGCCTCGCGCGACGACGTCGATGACGAGACGCGCGGGTTTGCCGACGATCTCCATCGTGTGGCCACGCAGCGCGAGGATGAGGTGGACAAGCTCATCCAGAAGCATGCGAAGAACTGGCGGCTGGAGCGGATGCCGGCGGTGGACCGGAATCTGCTGCGGGCGGCGGTGGCGGAGATGCTTGGATTTCCGAGTACGCCGGCGCCGATCGTGATCAACGAGACGCTGGAGATTGCGAAGCGCTACGCTGCTCCGGAGAGCCTGCAGTTTTTGAATGGCGTGCTCGACGCGATTGGGCGTGAGCTGCTAGAGGAGCGGCTGAAGCGCTAGTTTCCAGAGGCCCCCCCCCTGTTTTGTGCAAAGTCTTCAAAGAAGATACTTTAGCTTTGGACTTCAGGAGTCTTGCTCGTTGAGTGGTTCCGCTCGAGGGGCGCCGCGCGAGGGTGGTTTTGTCAAGTGTGTGGGGTTTTGCTCCGAGAGATTCTGCGGCGGGATAAAGCAGATCCCCTTCGGGGGTGACAGAAAGAAAAGCAAAGGCAAAAGCAACAGCAACGGCAAAGACAAATGCAAATACGGGGGTCCTTCGACTGCGCGGCCCGCACGTTGTGCGGGCCGCTTCGCTCAGGATGACAAAGGGTTGTGGCTGACGAGCGGATCGCTCAGGATATTGGCTCAGGATGCGTTTGGTGAAGCTCTCGGGGTTAGGACTGGAGCTTCTTGGGGTGCTGGGCGATGAGGTTTACGCATGCGGTGCCGCTGTTGGACACGCAGGAAGGGCTGCCGGGCACGAGGGGATTGCTGCCGGACGGGAGCGCCGGTTTCAGGACGCCGGTCTCGGTGGCAGTGGTGCCGTTGATCGAGATCAGGTGCACCTGGCCGTCGGACGCGCCGGCGTAGAAGGTGAGGTTGTCGGTGGAGAAGACGCCGGCGAGCGGAGCCGTTGCCGTCGTGGCTCCGTTGCCGAGTTGGATGTCCAGGACCGTGCCGGTCGATGGAATGTACTCGGGCAGGATGCCGCTGGAGCCGGTGTAGGTGATGAAGGCCAGGGCGGAGTTGGTGGCTGGGACGACGCCGGTGACGGAAGTTGCCGTGATGCCCGACAGGGGTTGAGGACTGTTCGCGCTGAGAGTGCTTGAGAACGTCACCTTGGTGCCATAGGAAGTGGTAGCGCAGTCAAGAGATGTCATCGACAAGGGCGGCAGAAGCAGATCGGTCAACGTTGGCGTGGAGCTGCTCGAAGGCAGATCTGCGCCGAGGATGTGCTTGCCGTCGGTCGTGGCGGCGAGTACCTGCGTCGGGGTGGCGTTGGCGTCCGAGAGCGGGAAGTATTCGTTACCCGTCGTCGGCGGATTGCCATTTCCGCCGCCCGTCGGATTCGATGTGGTTGAGCAGTAGCTGCGGCCATCGGTCCCGGAGGCGCCAGCGGCGAAGTAGGCGCCGATATGAGGCACCATCACCGCGACGTCACTGTAGGTGGCATTGGTAGGAGTGACCTGCCAGTTGTTGAAGGCCGAGTGCGTAAGCAGCGTGGCGGTGTTGGTGGTGATGTAGACGGTCTGGCTGTCGGGAGACCAGGCCGCGCTGGTTGCGACGAGGTTGCCGTAGGTCGTGGTGATAGTGCCATTACCGATCAGCGAGATGGTCTGGCGGGTGGGATCGGTGACGACGACGGTGGAGCCGTCCGGGGAGACAGCGAGCACGGTGCCGGGGATGGCCTGATTGGCTGCCGAGGCGGTGTTGCCCGATGTGCTGATGGTCATTAGGCCCTGGGGGCTGCCGAAGTAAAGGGTCGTGCCGTCCTGGCTCATGACCATGGAGTTGGGGACATACGGCAGCTTGATGGGCGCGCCCTGACTGTTGAGCGTGGTGTCATAGGGAACGACGTACTGCGAGCTGGTCGAGGCCATATAGAGGACCGTGCCGCTGGTGCCCGCAGTGTTGACGGTGATGCCGTTTGAAGTAATCGGCTTGCCGTTGCCGAGGTAGCCGATCTGGCTGGGAGGCGCGGGATTGCAGGTGCCGGGCTGGCAGACGGCGGTGATGGTCGCGGCGCCGGGGAAGCTGGGCAGGATGGAGCCGGAAGAGGCCGAGATGGTCTGGGGCGTGGTGGAGTTGAACTCCAGGCTGAGGCCGGTGATCTGATTTCCCTTGGTGTCGAGCACGGTGGCCGTGAGCGGCTGCGGCGTGTTCAGCGAGACATTGATGGGGTTCTGCGTGCCCTGGCCGACGGCGGTGAGGACGATGCTCTGCGGGGGGCAGGTGGAGAAGAAGCCGGCGTTGGATGCCGAGCTGGAGTTCGCGATGGAGGCGGTGATGGTGGCGGAGCCGGGCTGGCCCGCCGTGGCGAAGCCATTGGCGTCGATGGTGACGACGTTGGGCGTGCCCTGGGCGGCGAAGGTGAGGTGGCCGACCTGGCAGGTGATGTTGGTGCCGTTGGAGTACGCCTTGGCGGCGAGCTGGACGCGACCGTTTTGCGAGATGCAGGAGGTGCCGTCGTATCCGGCGGCGGGCTGCTCGGGTGTGGTGGTGATGATGTTGGGGCAGCAGTCGCTGGTGGGGTCGGTGGCACTGCAACCGCCGCTGGCGGAGGACTGCGGGGTGGCGAGCTCGACGGCGGTGACGGTGTTGTGAACGAAGACGGCGATGGAATTGGAGGTGGCACCGGCGCTGGCGGTGATGTAGGCGACGTGATTGGCGGACGGGGTGGCCGGCGGGTTGCAGATGGTGTAGTCGGGGATGCCACTGCCGGACTGACGGTTCCACGTGCCGGCGCAGACGGCGCCGTTGTTGGGATTGATGTCGGCGATGCTCATGTCCGAGGTGTTGTAGGTGTACTTGCTGACGGAGATGGAGTTGCCTTTGCAGTCGGCGGCGGTGGCGCTCAACGTGG
>DASXFH010000384.1:0-1974 GCA_036489655.1 Acidobacteriaceae bacterium
CGATGTGGCGCAGAGAGGCGAGGTGCAGCAGCGCCGAGGCCTTGGAACAGCCGGCGGGGAGAATGTCGAGGATGCAGAGATCGCGTGCGGCGTATTCGGTGCGGTGAAGGACGACTTCGGGGGCGGGGGCGACGCCTTCGCGTTGAACTTCTGTGTTCGTGATGCGCGGGTCTTCTTTATCCGTGACTCTTCTGTCTTTCAATAGATGGGCTTCGGCCTGGCGCATGCGATCGATGGAGCCGCAGAGCATCATCTGGATGAGCGCGTGGCCATCAAGCGCCTGCTCGACGGAGGAGACGTGCTGGATGTAGGGAGCGTTGGCCTCCATCCAGCGGCCGATGCTGGCGTTGAGCTGGTCGATGTCTTCGCAGACCAGCGCGCCGTGATCGTCTTCGCCGTCGGGACGGACGCGGTCGAAGGTGAGCACAAGGGTGTTGCGGAAGTCGCCGATGTGTTCGCAGAGCCAGCGGGCGGTGGGGGTGGGCATGTGGGAGCGGTGCAGGAGCTGCGAATCGAGAGTGCGGATGACGGTGCCGTTGGAGCTGATGAGCGCGCTGGCCGGAGGACGGGCGAGCTCGCGGAGGACGCGCATGGCGTAGCAGTGGCGGCGGCCGGTGGCGACGACGATCTCGACGCCGCGAGCTTCGGCGCGCTCGAGCGCGGCGAGGTTGCGCGGGCTGACGACGCCGGCGGAGTTGAGGAGGGTGCCATCCATGTCGATGGCGATGAGGCGAGGGGCGGGCATGCTGTGGGTTCAGGATAGCCGGTGAGGGAGCGATGAGTTAGGGAGTTCGGTTGCAGCGTGATGGCGGTAGCATCGAGAGATAGCGAAGAATAGCGAAGGATAGCGAGGGACGAGGGGATGCTTCTTTTCGATGAGGATGCGTGCGGGGCGGAGGCGGGTGAGGCGTCGCCGGGGAGCGGCGAACCCATAGTGACGGTCGATACAGCGCTGAGCGATGGCGATGCGATTGCTTCGGCGAGGCGGTTGCGAAGGCTGGAGGAGCTGCCGACGTCGCTGCCGGTGGGCGGGATTATTACGCCGGTGTGAGGAGAGAGATTAGAGATCAGAGATTAGAGATTAGAGATTAGAGGCGAGTGAGTTGGTGAGGCTCACTCGTCTCTCGTGTCTTGAATCTGTCTCGGTTTTTACTTGAAGCAGGTTTCGTTGCGGGAGCCGTGGGCGCCGAAGGTGCGGGCGTCTTTTTCGGACATGTATTTTCCGTTGCTGGTTTTGCCGTAGTAGCGGTCGCCGGGGCAGTGGTAGACGCGGGTGGTGGTGTTGACCCAGACCATGTTGGGGCCCCCGCCGGGGGCGGCGACGGCGCGGGGTTTGGGGAAGTGCTTTTTAGTGTGGGTGGGGGTGGTCTGCGGTGGGGGTGCGGTTTGGGCGGTGAGAGGAGCGGCGAGGAAGGTGAGGGCGAGGGCGAGGGCGAACGCGGCGAGGCGGTGCATGCGTGGAGCTCCAGTGCGGAAGGTTCGGGGAAAGGCCCGATGCAGGCGATGGTAGCAGCCGGTTAGAGCGGGACGGGGCCGGGGGCGGCGTCGGGGCGGGTGGAGCGGGTGGTCATGGCGATGGCGGCGAGGAGGATCATGGCGCCGCCGAGGAGGCCGGCGGGGCCGAGGTATTCGTGCAGGACGAAGACGCCGAGGAGCGAGCCGATGAGCGGCTCCATGTTGAGCAGGACGGCGGCCTGAGAGGCAGGCACCTGGGTCATGCCCCAGTTCCAGAGCAGGGTGGTGGCGGCGGTGCAGAGTATGCCGCTGGCGGCGAGCGCGAGCCAGGCTTTGGTGGAGACGCCATGCACGGGAGGAACGCCGTAGAGCAGAGGGACGATGAGCAGGAGCATCAGGGTTCCGGCGCAGGTGCCGTAGGCGGTGATGACGATGGGGCTGTGGCCGGCGACGAGGCGCTGGTTGAGCAGGAGCCAGAAGAGAGCGATGCCCATGGAGAGGACGACGAAGAGGTCGCCG
>DASXFH010000305.1:0-5322 GCA_036489655.1 Acidobacteriaceae bacterium
TGGCCACCAGGGCGCTGTTGGAACTGCGGAAGTCGGTGGTGCCTTCACGGTAGACCGGCGTGCTGCTGCCGCCTGTGCTCAGCGGCGGTTCGTCGATGGTTCCAGCGGCGGACACTCCTGGAATTTGCGACGCCTGCTCCATCATCCGTTTCTGCACGGGCAGCGCCGAGGCGTCGGAGTAGCCGGCCATCTTCATTTCGGTCTGGGTAAGGACGGCGCCCTGGGGCTCGAATCCGATGGGAGCCTGGAGCTGACGACTCATGCCGCGCAGAGCGACCAGGCCGCAGGTGACAAGCAGGGCGCAGAGGGCGATCTGCACGCCCAGCAGCAGATCGCGCAGCGTGAGGCGGCGAACGACAGAGGGGGCGCCACCGGCTTTCATCACCTGCATCGCGTCGATTTGCCAGATCTGGCGGGCGGTGAGGAGGGCGGGCAAGACGGAGCTGGCCGCGGCAAGCAGCAGGGCAATGCCATAGACGCGCCAGTCGGCGGGTACAGAGACGTGAATGGGCAGCGTGGGAATGGGCTGCCACTGGCTGAGCCCCTTCATAAGAGCGACAGACACCAGGGCGCCGACGGTGCCGCCGAGCAGCGATAAGAGCGCGGCCTCCGCGGCGACCTGGCGGAGCACGCGCCAGCGGCTGGATCCGATGGCGACCCGGATGGCCAGCTCGCGTCCGCGATCGGCCGCTCGGGCGGCAAAGATGCTGGCCAGGTTGACGCAGGCGGCGACGAGGACGAGCAGCGCCAGCAGCAGCAGGGCGGTGAGGAAACTGCGGGCTGGATCGCCGATTTGATCGCCGAAGAGGCCAGCCCTGACCAGGCGGAATCCCAGCTGATCGTCATCCACGGGATTTTGCTTTGTCATGCGCGCGGCGACGGTGTTGAGGTCGTTGGTAGCCTGCTGGACGGTCACGCCGGGGCGGGGGTCGCCGATGACAAACAGGCCGTGGTTAAACCTCTTCTCGAGGTAGCTGTAACCCTCGATCTGCTCCTCGTTGACCATGGGAACAAAGAAGTCCGGCCAGAGGAACAGCTCGGTACCGTGGAACTGGGGTGGGGTGACGCCGATGACGGTGAAAGGGTGCTTGTTGAGGTCGACCGTCATGCCGATGGTGCGAGGGTCGGCGGCGAAGCGGCTGCGCCAGAAGGCATCGCTGAGGACGATCCAGGGTGCCGAGTTGGGGCCATGTTCGTCGGACGAGTGGAAGATGCGGCCGAGTTCGGGCCGGACACCCAGCGTGTCGAAGTAGTTGCCGGACACTTCATACAGCCAGCTCTTTTGGGCGGGACCCGTGATGCTTACGGCGGCTTCGCTGACGCGGAAGGCGGCGATGCCGCTGAAGGTGGAGGCCTGGGCCCGCATGTCGCGGAAGTCGGGATACGACTGGCTGATATAGCCGTGTTCCTTGTGCTCGATGCTCCAGAGGGGGCTGCCATGGGCGACGTTGAGGGGGCGCAGGACGGCCGCGTTCATGACGCCGAAGACCACCAGATTGGCGGCAATGGCCATGGTGAGGGAGAGGATGGCGGTGAGGGCGAAGCCGGGCGCGTGGCGGAGGCGGCGAGCGGCGATGCGCAGGTCAGTCCAGAAATCGTGCATAGCTTTCCCCTGAGACGGAGAAACAACGTTGCTGGCGGTGCATCTCCTTGACCAAAGAAGCGGGCGCGCTACGGTTTGTGAAATGTGTCCCTTAGGGAGGTTGGGATGGTGGCTGGGTGGCTGGGTATGTCCGGTATTCTCAGGAATTGTCCACTGCCGGACAGCGCTGGAATGGCCATGCCGACGCAATGGGTTGTCCGTTCCCGAACAGAGGTTCTGGCGACCGGACAGCGGGTGGGATAACGGCCTGTTGCAAGTGGCTGATTTGGCGCAATGAGGAGTGTTGGAAAACCTGGCAGCTTGCGTGCTTCTTCAGACTATCTTCGGGTCCCCCATCAACGCCAATCGAGGGAACTGTTATGCCTCCATCCGCGTATTCGGGTTTTGAGGTGCGTGCCATGCGCCGATTCATCGTGTTCATCCTGAGCCTGACGGCGATTGTGGTTCTCGGCGTCGCACTGCCTCATTCCCACATCAACGCTCACGCGGCAGCCGAAGGGCGGCCGACGGGCAACTGGCAGAACGGTACCTGCGAGGACCGAAACGGGCATTGGGGCGAGGCGCACGCGTGCCAGATGCGCCACACGACCTTCACCCTGCCCTCGTCACACCTGAGCGTGGAAACCACCAACGGGGGAATTGACGTGATCGGGGAGGACCGGTCCGATGTCGCGCTGGAAGCCCGGGTGCAGACGTGGGCGTCTTCGGAGTCAGAAGCCAACAACCTGCTGGGCGAGGTGGTGATTGACACGGCCAATGGCAACGTTCGCGACCATGGGCCCCATTCCCACTTCTTTGGCCGCGAAGGCTACAGTGTGGACTATCACCTGCACGTGCCGCGGCGTCTGGCGGCGGACATCCAAACCATGAACGGCGGGATTGACCTGACGCGTCTGGACGGAGCCATTCACTTTGAGACGACCAATGGCGGGGTGAGTCTGGACCAGATGGCCGGCGATGTGCGTGGGGAAACCGTCAACGGCGGTCTCAACGTTACCCTGGCCGGGGATCGCTGGCAGGGATCCGGGCTGCGTGCCGAGACGACCAATGGCGGCGTGGATTTGCGGATCCCGGACCACTACTCGGCGCATCTGGAGACGGGCACGGTGAACGGCGGCATCTCGGTGGGGTTTCCTGTGACAGTACAGGGAGAGATCAAGAACCACCTGAACACCGATCTGGGATCGGGCGGCTCGACGGTTCATGTGGAGACGGTGAACGGCGGCATCTCCATCAGCCGCAGTGGCTCCTCGGCCGAAGCGGAAGACTAATCGCCTGACTTCTCCCCCAGGGGAAGCGGTCCGTGGAGCGGCTGGTGGGGCTGCGATTTCCACGAAAGACCGCTTCCTGCCCCTCTCCTGTGCATGCTGCGGATAAGCCGTTCCCTGTGGAAGTCACGGGACGCGCAAGGGTGCGTTCTGCCTGCATGGAACCTCTCTTTCCACTCAGGGCGGCGGGTTTCCACACGGGTTTTGCGGGCGCCTGTTTATAAGGTGGAGAAATAGCAGCGTTTTTTGGAGCGAGGGTGCGGATTTCCAAGATTTGCGATTGGGGCGGACTGGTTTTCTAAAACCGGTACCCTTCGCTCAGCCGCTACCTGAGCGGTTTCGCCGGGCGTTTCCACTTTTCCTCCAGGAACGACTACTACTACTGGAGAGAGAACTCTATAAATTCTCTTTTCGTAGTCGCCGTAGTCGGGGCCTGGGAGCGGGTGCTCCGGGATAAGGCAA
This sequence comes from Acidobacteriaceae bacterium, assembly GCA_036489655.1. Lineage (GTDB taxonomy): Bacteria > Acidobacteriota > Terriglobia > Terriglobales > Acidobacteriaceae > Palsa-343. The sequence continues at coordinate 3,334 of DASXFH010000305.1, forward strand.
CGCACAGAAACGGCCACGTTTTCCAGAGAGCGCGTTGTGCCGGTTTGTCACTAGAATGGATTGCGATCCCTGCACCCTGCGGCTGTCCGCCCCGCATGGTGTACATTGAGTCCAATTGAAGCGAGGGAGCCCCTATGCCGGCTGGAGTTGAACAGGAAAAGGCCGTCGGAAGCACGGCCATGGAGATCACGGTCAGCCGCCAGGACCTGGTACGCGAACTAACCGCGACGCAGAGCGTGGTGGAGCGCAAGACCACGATTCCGATTCTCTCCAACTTCCTGCTGGAAGCCGATGGCGACCGCATCGTGGTGACCGCGACGGATCTGGACCAGAGCATCCGGACATCGTGCGCGGCCAAGGTCAGGAAGCCGGGGTCCTGCACCATTCCCGCGCGCAAGCTGTACGACTACATCCGGCTGCTGGGCGATGGAGACATCTCGATCAAGCTGCTGGAGAACCACTGGGTGCAGATTCGCGCCGGGCGGTCGAATACGCGCATGGTGGGGATGGCGCGGGCCAATTTTCCGCAGGTGCCTGAGTTTCCGGAAAGCAGCGTTACGAAGATTCCGGTGGCATCGCTGCGGACGCTGATTGCGCGGACGATTTTCGCGATTTCAAACGAGGAGTCGCGCTACACGCTGAACGGCGCGCTGATGATCCTGAAGGCGGAGTCGATTGCGATGGTGGCCACCGACGGCCATCGGCTGGCGCACATTGAGAAGAGCGGGGAGAACTTTCCGGGCATCACCGCGGAGAAGAAGACGCTGGTTCCGCGCAAGGCTCTGCAGGAGCTGCAGTCGCTGCTGGCCAACACCGAGGCCGAGACGGTGGAGTTTGCCGACGATGACAGCACGCTGTTCTTCCGCATCGGGCATCGGGTGCTGACCAGCCGCAAGCTGACCGGGCAGTTCCCGAACTACGAAGCCGTGATGCCGAAAGACAACAACAAATTTGTAATCGTGCGCAGCACAGATTTGTCGGCATCCATCCAGCGCGTGGCGCAGTTTGCCGATGAGCGCTCGGGCGCGATCAAAATGCGGATCGAGCAGAACGAGCTGAAGGTCTCTTCGTCGTCGACGGAAGCGGGCGAGTCAGAAGACACCATCGAGACGCCTTACAGTTTCGATCCCATTGTGGTGGGCTTCAATTCGGCATATCTGATCGAGTTTCTGAAGGCGATTGGGAACGAGGGCGAGGTGCGGCTGGAGTTCAAGGACGCGCAGTCCGCCGGGCAGGTGCGGCCGGAAGACGGGTCGGATGAATACCGGTATCGGTACATCATCATGCCGATGCGGATCTGAGCGACGAGGTGTCAGAACGGGAAGATGAGGCGGCGCGAACCATGCGCCGCCTTTTTATTTTTTGCGACCTTCAGATCCCGTACTTCTCGTCCAGAAACTGGTGCAGACGCGGGGGAAGTGCGGCGGCGATCTCCTGCCACGTGAGGAGTCCGAGGCGCGTGCGCAGCGCGCTGGACGATACGGCCCCAATGACGGTGAACCAGCGGTCGATCAGGTCGGGGCGGCGTCGATCGCAGAAGACGAGGAACGACGCGTTCGTGGCGTGGGCGGCGAGGACGCCGCGGATCAGCTGCCAGGAGTGGAAGCGGCCGTTGGTGACAGGCAGGCGCTCGAAGTCGAAGACTTCGCTGAGCTGGGGATAGTTCGCGAGCCGCTTCTGCGGAGCGCTTTGGAAATCGCTTTCGGTCAGCTTGGCTTCGACGAGGAGAGGGCCGAGGCGCATATCGATTTCCGTGCGATCGATGTGGCCGCGGAGGCGGGGGATGGCGGGGCGGAAGCCGAAGTCGGGCTCGAGACCAGACTCGATGCCCAGCAGGGCACAGAGCGCGGGCCGGTGAAGCACTTTGGGGTAGCAGAAGATGTTCATGAGGAGCGCGTCGGAGCTGGTGGCGCAGTCGAGCTCGAAGCGGCGGCGATCGTTGGCGCGTGGCACGAAGCGGCTGGCGGTGTAGCTCTTGCCCAGGCGCTT
>DASXFH010000394.1:0-8765 GCA_036489655.1 Acidobacteriaceae bacterium
GGCACTGATCAATCCTGACCCGTACCCTGCTTTTTCCGTTCCGCAGGCGCCGGCCAGCCGGATCACTCCTCTGACGGCCACTGGAAGCACAACCCGTAGCCATCGGGATCGCGCAGCGATAATTGCTTCATACCGTAAGGCGCGGCCTTCGGCGGCTGCACCCGCAGGCCCTTCTCGCGCAGCTCCTCATACGCTGCATCCACATCCGGACATCCAAAATACAACGTCGTGTCTTGGTGCGCCGCTGTCCTCCCCCGATCCGCGGGGACAGGCCGCTCGTCATCGAGCTCGTAAGCCGTGTTGAGCATCAGCTCCGCCTTGCCCAGCCGCAGCAGCGCCCAGTGGTAGCGGTCCCTGCCCAGCACCGGCGACGTGCTCACGATCTCAAAGCCGAGCTGGTCCCGGTAGAACCGCATCGATGTCGGCATGTCATAGACCTGAACCAGAGGAGTCAGCCCGCGCACTTCAATGGCCATCGTGTACCTCGCGATGGCACTCAGCATAGCCCAAATTGCCGGCTTCCTCCTCAGTCTTCGCGAATCGTTGTCTCCCGCAGCCGGTCCTTCGATTCGCGCGTCTCTTCCTCCATCAGCCAGCGCCGCAGCTGCAGGATGTCATTGGCGCGGGCAACGCCAATCGGCTTTCGCGGTCCATTCTCTTCCACTACCACTACGTTCTCGGTGTTCTTCAGCATCATGTCGCGATGCACACGGTCGACCAGTTCACCCGGCCAGGCCAGCACATAGTCGCGACGGGCCAGCTCCCGCATCTTGAAATGGTGATCCGGCGGCTCGGTCCGGAGCAGATCATGCGCCTCCACAATCCCCACCAGCGCTCCTGCCTGGTCCACTACCGGAAAAAGCGCCAATTCTCCGGGAACAAAGTGCTCCAGCACGCTACGCAGCTCATCGTCCGCATTGAACAGCGTGAACTGCTTCCGCATGACCTGGTCGATGCGCGCCCGCATCAGCACCGGTACCGAATAATCCTGCAGGACGATGAGGCCGCGCTTCACCAGCTTGATGGTCATAATGGAGTCGCGGCTAAACAGACGAACAAATCCATCGGATACCATCACGCAGACGATTAACGGCAGAAGCGCGTTCGGGTTGTGGCTCAGTTCGAACAAAAATACGATGCTTGTGAAGGGCGCCCGTGCAATGCCGCCAAATACGGCAGCCATCGCCGCCAGCGCATAAAAGGCCGGATCGCTGACCATCGACGGGAACACGTGCTGCATCCCCATCGCGAAACTCGCCCCAAGCCCGCCCCCCACCACCAGCGACGGGGCAAAAACACCGCCGGTCGTGCCCGACCCCAGTGAGATGACCAGCGCCCAGAACTTGGCCACTGAAATCCCGATTAGATGCCCCGTGGTCAGCCGGTCGTTCAGCATGGCGCGGATCGTGTCATAGCTGGTTCCCAGCACATCCGGGTAAAAATATCCGATCCCGCCCAGGATGAACGCACCGATCACGGGCGACCAGATGAGCGCTCCCCGGAAGGACAGGCCATCGAAAAGGTCCTCGAGCCATGCCAGCGTTCGGATCATCGCGATTCCGACTATCCCCATGAGGATGCCGAGAAGAGCAAAAAGCCACAGCTCGCTCATGCCCGTCATCTTGAAAGCCGGCGTCGGAAATAAGGGAGCCCAGCCGGCAAAATGAATCCGCACGCCGGTCGCGGCCGCTGAAGCCAGCGCGACCGGGATGAAGGACCGCGCTCGCAGCTCGAAAAGCAGCAGTTCCACCGCGACCAGAATTCCGGCCAGCGGCGCGGTGAATGTCGCCGCCATCCCCGCCGCCGCGCCTGAGGCAAGCAGCACGCGCCGATAGTAGGGGGTCAGGCCCAGCGATTGACCGAAGAGCGATCCCAGCGCGGCGCCGGTCTGGATGATCGGTCCCTCCGCGCCGAACGGACCTCCTGTGCCGATGGCAAAGGCTGTGGCCAGCGGTTTCAGGATCGCCACCCGCAGACGCATCCGGCTGTGACCGAACAGCACGGACTCCATGGCCTCCGGAATGCCGTGCCCCTTCAGAGTAGGCTCCCAGAAGTGGATCATGAGGCCCACCAGCAGCCCCCCCAGCGCTGGAATCAAAATCTCCCACAGCCCCAGGTGGTTATGTGCGGGGTTGGTGATCACGAACGAGAAACGGCCATAGAAGAAGATGTTCGTGAACAGGTAGATCAGTTCCAGCAGCCCCTCGGCCACCAGCCCCGCAACCAGTCCGACCAACAGCGCATACACACAGATGCGCACCACTTCGGGTTCCAGCGCAACCCCGAATTGCCCCTTCCTGCTCGACTGCCCCTCAGGATTGGTTGCGATCTCCGGAATTGGAAATTCGGCCATTCAGTCCTCCGACTCCTGACCCGATACCGTTTCGTTCAGCCGCTTCTCTGCTTAGACTCCTTTTGGTCGCGTAACTCCCGCCAAACCCCCTTCTTCCACAGCTGCGATCGGATCCATCCAGCCCGCCTCGCCACGGTGTGTCTTCAGCGCATGCAGGATGTCCGTTTTGGTCACGATGCCCTGAATCTTTCCCGCCGACGACACCACCACCACCAGGGGCTGCCGATGTTCCCCGAGCAGCAGACGCAGCGCCTCCGTCACATCGCACTCCGGCGGCACAGTGCCGATGCGCGCATCGATCAGGTCCCTTACCCGGGTGCTCCGCCACCGCTCCGGAGCCACCTTGAGCACCGACCCCAGCGTGACCGCCCCCAGCAGTTCTTCTCCCTCAAATACCGGAAAGGCGTCATGCGGCGCGTGCGGAGGAAGCATACCGACGAACTCCTGCAGCGTCAGCGACGCCTGAGCCGCTACGACATGCTGCTGCATCACCTCGCTCACCGGCGTTTCCGTCAGTTCCTGCAGCTTCACGCCCTCGTGCAGGCGCTGATCGCCGGATGCCGAAGCATCGCCGGAAATCGCGTAGGCCACCGCCGCCCCGATCAGCGCCGGAATGATGAAGGCATGCGCTCCTGTTGCCTCTGCCACAAACACAGCCGCCGCCAGCGGCGTCTTGTAACCTGCTGAGATAAACGCGGCCATGCCTACGGCGGCATATAGACCGATGGCGGGGCTGTGCACGATCGACTGCGCAAACGCGGTTCCCAGCGCGCCGCCGGTCAGGAACAGCGGCACGAACATCGCGCTCACTCCGCCGGCGCCCAATGTAAAGATCGTCGCTCCCAGTTTCAGCCCGCTGAAAGCGAGCAGCTGAGACGTGGCATGGTGCTGGTTCAGGATCATGCCTACCGCCTCGTAGTTCGGCCCCAGCGGCACCAGCTGTCCCGGATACCAGTGCAGAAAAGCAACACCGCAGACACCCGTCAGCAGGCCGCCCACCGTAAGCTTGACCCAGTGCGGCGCCGCCCACTGGACAAAGAAACTCCGCGCTCGCCGAAACGTCACCACGAACGCCATGGCAACAAGACCTGCCATCACGCCCAGCAGCGCACTCCAGTAGAGATCCTGGCGGGTGTAGTGCGTCGAGCCCACGAAATCGAAGATCGGCGTCGCCCCCATGAACGAGCTGAGCGTCACGTACGCCACTACGGATGCAATCAATGACGGCACCAGCGCTTCATGCGCCAGATCGTCACGGTAGGGCATCTCCAGCGCAAAGACGATGCCGGTAAGCGGCGCGCGAAATACCGCTGACATGCCCGCCGCCGCTCCGCAGATCAGCATGATTCGCCGGTCGCGCTCATCCAGCGCGTACAGCCGCCGCAGCTTTGCCCACAGCCACGACCCCACCGCGCCGCCGCCATAAATGCTGGGGCCCTCCAGCGCCGCGCTGCCGCCAAAGCCTACGGTCGTGATCGCCGCCACCAGCTTGGGCAGAAAGGGCCTCAGATCGATGTCGCCGCGGTGCTCGTGGTACGAGCGGATGATCTCCTCGGTCGAATGTTCGTCCGGATCCGGCGTAAGGAACTGCATGATCAATCCGGTGAGCATGAAACCAAGCACCAGCCCGGGCACAATCGCCCAGTGATGATGCAGGTAATACGCGAGCACCGCCGGCCACATCTTTCGCAGTATGACCACGGCAATAGCGGTAACGATCAGCCCCGTAATCACACCGACGATCGGTGCGATGATCAGCCACTTGCGCAGATCCCGCGCGTACACCTGGGTCAGATCCTCATGCACCAGCGGCAGATAGCGCCGCAGAACCGGGTGCCGAACAAACCAGTTATGGATCCGGCGGCGCGGAACCGTGTTCCGGAAATCCTGCTCGGACCTGTCGGATGGCATCTCGTTCACGCGCCGCGTCACCTCGTCGCCCTTCGTGTTGCCGGCCGCGACCCAACTCCGCTCCCGGCGCGGTTTCGCGACACGAACCCGGATCGCATCCGCTGCACTTCGTCCATGTGCAGTTCGCTCAGCTTTGCAAGGATCTCCTCGCCGTGCGCCGTGAGCGATACCACCACCTGGCGCCGATCCCGCGCCCCACTCTCGCGCCGCACCAGCGCGCTCTGCGCGGCACGCTCCACAAGCCCTACCACGGAGTTGTTCCGCTCCTGCAGGAACTCGGCCAGTTGCGAGATTGTCGCCGCCCCTGCCTCCGCGAAACCAGCGATTCCCAGCATCAGCTGGTGCTGTTGTGGCGTGACCCCGCATGCCCTGGCCGCTTCTTCGCTGAAGCGCAGAAAGCGCCGCAGCTGGTAACGAAACTGCGCCAGGTCCTGCAGCATCGCCCGGCTGAAGACTTCGGTGCCCCGGTTCCGCTCAGAAACAGCACGGGAGAAAGATCGCATCGCGATCTATTTTACATCGCATCGCGATCCATTTGACGAATTTAAATGACTCCTCCGGCCAGGCCACTTCCCTGCCTCTTCTCCGTCGTACTCTGAACCAGATGCGGATTCTCATCGCTGGCGCGGGCATCGCCGGAGCAACGCTCGCATACTGGCTGCTGCATTACGGATTCACACCGACTCTCATCGAATGCGCACCGCGACTCCGGACCGGCGGCTACATCGTCGACTTCTGGGGCGCCGGTTTCGACATTGCCGACCGCATGCACCTGCTCCCCGCTCTCGAACCGCTGGCCTGCAGAGTGCAGGAGTTGCGCGTCGTCGACGATCGCGGAAGATGCATCGCCAGCCTGCCCACCCGTGCCTTCTTCGATCTGACAGAGGGGCGCTTCCTCAGCATCCCGCGCGGAGACCTCGCTGCGTGCATCTATCAGGCCCTCGGCGGGCGCGTCGAAACCTTCTTCGGCGATCGAATCGTTCACCTCGATCGCAGCGGCGGCGGCGTCACTGCGCTGTTCCAGAGCGGCAACACCCGAACGTTTGACCTGGTCATCGGAGCAGACGGCTTGCACTCCGGCGTGCGCCAGATTGCCTTCGGTAACGAGGCCTGCTTTGAGAAATATCTCGGCTGTAAGGCGGCCGCTTTTCAGGTAGTGGCCTACGCACCGCGCGACGAGCGGGTCTATGTCATGCATACCCAGGTCGGACAGCAGGTTGCCCGCTTCTCCATGCGCGACGACCGCACCCTGTTTCTCTTCACCTTCAAAGACACGGATCCGGCGATTCCCGCCACGCTCGCCGAGCAAAAGGCTCTTTTGCGGCACCGATTCGCCGGCTCCGGATGGGAGGTTCCGCGCATCCTGGAAGCGCTTGACGGCGTCAGCGAACTTTACATCGACCGCGTCAGCCAGATTCGGATGGGAACCACCACGCGTTCCTGGTCCCGCGAGAGCGTAGCTCTGGTGGGCGACGCCGCCTGCGGCGTTTCGCTGCTGGCCGGACAGGGTTCGGCGCTGGCCATGGTTGCGGCTTACATCCTGGCCGGCGAGCTTTCCCTCTCTCCGCAGCATCCCGCATCGGCTTTTGCCCGCTATCAGCAGCGGTTTGGCCCCTTCGTGCTTGGCAAGCAGAAAGCCGCTCCTCGCATGGTGGATTTCTTCGTGCCTCGATCCAGCGTGGCTCTGGCACTGCGTAACGGAGCACTCCGGCTGATGCGCCGCCCCTGGCTCCTCAACCTCGTTGCAGGCCGCAGTCTTTATGATCGGATCGAGTTGTCCGACTACCCATAACCGCAGCTCCGAACTTGTTCATCCCCTCCGCTCCACCTCCGGCCATTGAGGCCCAGGCGCCAAATCATGTCAGATGCCCCGAAATCGGGGCATCTGTGATCTGCATCACATGTGAAGCCCGCGAACTCGTAGAAACTCAGTCCGGGCTTTGAAGCGTGCCGGCAGAGGCGGCCCGGATCCAACTCATGTCACTCGACACTTCTGAACTGGCTTCTGAGCTCAATCTCATTGCCTCTGGCGTCTCGATCGACAAAGGCACAGTGCTCTTCCGCAGTGGCGATCCCGTTTCCGGGGTCTACATTGTTCGCAAGGGAACGATCCTTCTGTCCCTGGGCGTTTCCAGCGAACTCTGCCCGCCGCGCCTGCTCGGTCCGGGTGAGATTGCCGGGCTGCCGGCGACCCTCACCGGCCATTACAGCCTCACCGCGGAAGTGCCGGAGCCGAACACGGAACTGGGCTTTGTGCCCAGTGATCGCGTATCGGAACTGCTGGAGAGCTCGCCGCGCCTCTGTTTTCTCGCCATGCGCCTCATCAGCCAGGAGATCGCCCGTGCTCGGACCGCGCTAAAAGAGACGCCACCGATGCATCTTCCTGAGGCCTGACCTGGCTCGACCGTCCTTTTCAATCCTTACTTCGTTTCCACCAGGCCCGGCAACGCTTCGCCGGCGTTGCCCAGCACGATCTGGGTGAAAGCCCCCGCATTGATCGGTTCTTCCGGACCGATATAGTACTTCCGCACCTGCGGACCCGCCCAGCGAACGAAGTTCGCCGCCGGATAGACCGCGCCCGAAGTCCCGACGACCAGCATCACCGTGCAACGGTCGATCTCTTTCTGAATGCGCTCCATCTCCAGAGGCATTTCTCCAAACCACACAATGTGCGGCCGGATGCGGCCTCCGCAGGCGCAGCGTGGAATCGCCTTTTCGCTTTCATAGAGCGACCGGTCCGGGAAGGGGGCGCGCCCGCAATCGTCCTCGCAGCGCGACAGGAACAGTTCCCCATGCATGTGCAACAGCCGCTTCGATCCTGCGCGCTCGTGCAGGTCGTCGACGTTCTGCGTACACAGAAAGAACCGCTCGCCGAGCTGCTCCTCGATCTCCGCCAGGGCGCGATGTCCGGCGTTCGGTTCGGCCCGCTGGGCATCCTTGCGCCGCTGGCTGTAGAAGCGCCACACGCGCTCGGCGTCTTCCTGCCACGCCTCCGGAGTCGCGACTTCCTCGACGCGATAGCCTTCCCACAGTCCGCCCTGATCGCGAAAGGTCTTCAGGCCGCTCTCCGCGCTGACGCCGGCGCCTGTGAGGACAAAGAGGCGGTCATTTCCTGTTAAGGAGATCGTTGAGTTCGCCATTGGCAGTCCGTCTCATTCAAATTTTTTCGCTTAACTTTGTGTAAGTGTTGTGATTTCTGCTAGTTATCGATTTCCAGAGGAGTCCCCTTACGTTAAGTATGTGTTCATAAAGGACTTCCGAGGGGGCTCCTTACGGTTGGGGCCGGTTGCCGGTGCCCCGATGGCCGGCGACTCTCGATGAGGGCCGGTACGGAGGGCGAAGGCGTTGCCGCAGAGTGTGTCAAAGAGCGATCGCGCCGCGGCCTGGGCCGGGCGAGGTTCCAAAGAAAAAGCTCTGTTCGCGTTGAACAGAGCTCTCCATCATTTTCAGCGTAGCGAGTGCGTTGCACTGAAGCAAGGGAAATCCGCGGGCCGCACGGTACGGAGGTCACAGTGCGGCGAAAGGGACGTATCGCCGGCGAGTCGCCAGCCCTGTCGTCGTTCGTCAGCAATCCCTGAACACTGGCCGGCTTATCGATAGTCATCAGTTCCCTGAGTGCATTGGCGATTCGGCGCTCACTCAGCGCAGGTGAACGACCGCGCCCGAGTTCAACAAAAACCTGGTAGTACAATTCGGGACGCTATGGATAGACGACGAGCGATTGCACTTCTGGCGGTTTCTTCACGCGCTCTGGCACAACCAGGGAGCGCGAATCCCCTGATCGGCTGCTGGAACTTACGAAGTTGTGTGCGAACGTTTCGTGACGGCCAGACACAATATCCCTTCGGGCGTGAACCGGTTGGGCGAATCCAGTATGACAAGGCGGGCAGAATGTTCGCCCTTCTGATGCGACCGGAACGCCACACCACCGTCCTCCCCGGGATGGAGTTAGATCAGGCGCCTCCGGATGAGTTGCGCAAAATCGTGACTGGCTTCGTCAGCTACTTTGGAACTTTTGATGTCGACCAGGCAAACCATTCGGTGACTCATCATGTCGAGGCCAGTCTGGTTCCGAGCTGGGTCGGTACAGATTTGAAACGAAACTTCAATTTTGAGGGCAGCAGCCTGGTGCTGACGCGTGTTTCACCGGATGGCACAAGCACTGACCGTCTGATTTGGAATCGCATGGCAGATTGAATCTGCCTTTCCTTCGGTGGAATCGACGGAAAACGGGGGGATTCACGCCAATTCCCGGATGAGCTGCAAACCGGACGTAACTCTCAGTTGGCGACTCCAGGGCAAAGCACTCATTGAGGATTCAGGGCCGGGCCATGTGCGTTTTCAACAGGCTGATGTCCTGAGAGAAGAAAAATACGATCCGGACATTTCCCGAGCCAGGGAATTTGTGTGGAAAGCACAAAAGAGTAAGGGCGAAATGATCACGAGCAAAGACCTGGCTTCGAAACTTGTGCTCCAGTTTCCTGATCTCGTGGAGCGGGAT
>DASXFH010000408.1:0-2701 GCA_036489655.1 Acidobacteriaceae bacterium
AGGGGAGCCACAAGCGGTGCGAGCCGACACCGCGCCCGCGGGGGCCGGGTCCGAGGCCGAAGTTTTCCTGCTGCCAGCCGGGACCGCGCATGTCGTACAGGCGGCCGGGGAGGGCCACCATCGATTTGGTGTCGTCCAGCAGCAGGCGCGTCACCTGGAGATAGTGTGGGTCGTGCGTGTCGTTGTACAGGCGAGCGTAGAGGGCGACGGCGCAGTCCAGGTATTCGTCAGCGCCGCCCGCGTGCAACGCCGTGATGCCCTGCAGCCCTACGGTGGAAACACCCCGCTTCCAGTTGAGCAGCGCGTTGTCGGCGTCAGCAGGCATGGGAAGGTTCCAGATCCAGATCCAGCTCTCCGCGAAATCGCCGGCAGCTTCGGCGCGGTCGAGCCATTTGGGGTCGTGCGAATCTTCATAGAGGGCCAGAAATGCTTCGAGGCTGAGCATGCCTGCCTCTTTGTCTGTGATGTTGGGGTTGTCGCTGGCGCCTCCGATAAAGAGGCCGCGGCTGCCGTATTCGGTCCATGTGTACTCGGCGGCGCGAATGGCCGACGCGCGGTACTTGCTCTCGCCCGTCATTTCGGACATGAGCACAAGCACCGGAACGGCGTTGTAGCTGGCTGTGCCGGAGGGTTCTGCCGCTTCGTTGCTCGACGGCTTCCAGCGGCGTGGGAACGAGCCATCGGGCCGCTGCTGCTGGATCAGCCAATCGCAGTACTGGCGCACCCAGGCAAGCCATTCAGGGTGAGGGCGGCCGAGTTTGGCCTCGCGCCGGTAGGCCAGCATGAGAACACGCATGTCTTCGGTGGCGTTGCGCAGCCAGGGGGCGAGCCAGATATGGTCCCACGGCTGGCCGGTGGTCAGGTCGATGCCGGTGGCTGGCAGCGGTACGGTCGGCAGGGCTTTGATCATGGTCGAGATCATGGCCAGGCCGAGCGCGCGCATATGCTGGCCACGCGGGCTGGGATCGCGGTCGCCTTCCTGCAGCAACGCATCGGCACAGTCGAGATCTTTGCCGACAAAACCCATCGCGATCATCGTCCAGTTCCAGTTGTGCGAATCGTCCATCGTGGAGAGCACAAACGGTACGCCGGTGTGGCCGTTGATCTCGGTGACCTGCGCGGCGAGGTGGTCCGTCAGCACGCGGCGCACCATCGGTATGTCGATCTCATGGATGGGCGGTTTGAGTGTGTTCCACGACCAGCGCCAGGCGTCGCGGCTGAAGGTCCGGAAGTTTGGATCGTGCCCCAGGAGAAAAGCGACGCGGTAGCTCTGCGAAAAGCCGGCCTGCATGGGATGGTAGCGGCGGACGAAAACGGGTACGTCACCGTGGCCGGCGAAATACCCCTGCACCGAACCTGGGTATTGGAAGCCGAACTGGAGATTCCCGCCCTGCGGCTGTGAGACCTTGAGTGAGCCGAACTGGAAACGGGCGTCCGTCATCTCGAGCTGGCCCAGTTTGCTTTCGGCCTCCGTTGTATCGCCGCGCGGAGTGGGGTCGAGCATGGCAATGGAGGCGCCGTCGTGAAGGTAAATCCCGAGCAGCGGAGCGGGCAAAATGTCTTCACGGAAGCTGAGATGGTGCGCGGCGTAGAGCAGCGTGCCGCCGGGAGAGCGTTCGCCGTCATAGGTGGGATCCCCATACAGGACGCCGGGAGCAAGATAGCTCGCGTCGTTCCAGCCGAGCTTCGGGAGGGAGAATGCGATCGCCGAGGAGAAACCACCGGGCGCTGAACCCTGGACGGTAACGGTGCGTTGGACGGAGAGGGCATCCCCATGAAGCTGCCACAGATCGCGAACGTTAAATGAAACAGCCGGGCCGTTGTGGACGATTGCGCTGGCCTGGACGCCGTCCGTGGTGCGGGAGACGTGGTCGTAAGCGGCGTTGAGCTCGTGCACATCTCCGCCAGTGCCGTCGGAGACCTCCACGCGTGCGGGCTCGGCTTGCGAGAGTTGGAGCAAGCCCGGGCGCCCGATATCGATGGACCAGCCTTCGCGTGCGTGGGTGAAGGTGACGATGGCGCCGGTTGAGGTGTGTCCAAGGTCGAGGCGCTCAGGTGTCACAGCAGCGGCACGATGGGTGCCGAGCGTTGCGAGCAGGAAGAGAACGGATGGGAGAGCGTAATGCTGCATGCGGTCTCCAGTTTGCAACATCTGCGGTGAGGGAGAATAGCCCTCTGGTCCTTGCGGGTGACGGAAAGCCGTCTTTTGTTGACCGATCCAATCCCGGCTGGCGATGACAGGTCGTCCTCGGCGCTGCAGGGCCGACTGGCCTGCGGCACCACTTTCAGGTGGCTCTGGCCGGGCTCTACGGAGGACGGCCATCGTCGCTCACCTCAACGGCAGTTCCCGGGCAGAGCCCCTCTTCCACGCGGGCCGGACAGCCCGCAACCTCCGCCGCGTCCGATGCCGTCAGCCCGGGTCGTTCCGCTCTGGTCGCCGCCGCGGCGCAGGATCTCGCCGACTGCCAGAGCCTCACCGCTCAGGGCAAACTGGCTAAGGCCGGCCAAAAACTCCAGGACCTGAAAAACAAGGTCAACCCGCTCCGGACCGGAGGCAGGTAAGACCCTGCCCGGAAGCGTCCCATAACCATCAACCTGCTGCCGCAATCAATGAGCAGGCCCAGTCTCACCGCTCAACCAGCACACCGGCCCGTTATCGATTCCAAAATACCGCCATGCCCCAAATGCCAGCCGACTTTTA
>DASXFH010000414.1:0-3613 GCA_036489655.1 Acidobacteriaceae bacterium
ATCCGGTTGAGGCCTTGCGGGCCGAATAAGGCCACGGGAGAGAGTGATGATGTCTGTGGGTCGTTTTCTTCGCAAGCTTCAGCTATTTTTCGGGCGCGCGAGGTTTCGTGAGGAGCTGACCGAGGAGATGGAGTTTCATCGCGCTGCGGCGGAGAAGGCATTTGTCGAAGAAGGCATGACGCCGGAGGCGGCGCAGTATGCGGCGCGGCGGCAGTTTGGGAATGTGACGCGGCTGCAGGAGCAGAGCCATGAGGTGGTTGGCTTCCGGTTCGAGACGGTGATGCAGGATCTGCGTTATGCTTTGCGGCAGTTGCTCAGGAGGCCTGGGTTCACGTTCACCGCGATTCTGGTGCTGGCGTTGGGCATCGGGGCGAGTGTGGCTATCTTCGCCTTTGTCGATGCGGCTTTGCTGGAGCCTCTTCCGTATGCAAGTCCCGACCGGCTGATGTCAGTGGACGAAAGTAGCATTGAGGCACCGGGCTGGCCGCTCTCGTATCCGGACTACCTTGACTGGCAGCGGCTGAACAAATCCTTTCGCTCGCTTGATGTCTATGACGGAGCCGGCTATCTGCTGCGCACTTCCACCGGCGTGGAGCCGGTGCAGGCAGAACGCGTGAGCGGCAGCTTCTTCCAAACGCTCGGCGTGCGGCCCATGCTGGGGCGCGACTTCTATCCCGGCGAAGATAGGCCGGGTGGGCCAAATGTTCTGCTCCTGAGCTACGGGGCCTGGCTTCAGCGCTTCGGTGCACGGCACGACGCGGTGGGGCAGACGGTGGACCTGGACAACAAGGCCTACACCATCATCGGCGTGCTGCCCCGTGCATTCTCCTTTGCGCCGAGCGGCAACGCGGAGTTCTGGGTTCCACTCAATAGCTTCAGCCCTCATGAGACTAAGCGGAGCTTCTATAACTTCCGGGGAGTCGGCAGGCTGCGCGACGGAGTCACCGCGCAGGCAGCGCAATCCGAAATGGCCGCCATCGCCAAGCAACTGCAGCGGCAATACGGTGTCATCGGCCGCGATCTCAGCGCCAGCGTGATTCCGCTTGCGGAGGTGATCGTCGGCGACGTACGGCCCATTCTGCTGACTTTGCTCGCCGGAGCAGTGCTGCTGTTGTTGATTGCATGCGTGAATGTGGCCAGCCTGGTGCTGGTGCGCTCAGAGAGCCGCAGGCGCGAGATCGCGGTGAGAGGCGCGCTGGGCGCAACCCCTGCGCGGCTGGTGCAGCAGTTTGTCACCGAAGGGGTCTTGCTCGCTGTATTCGGCAGCGTGGCAGGCGTGGCCATTGCCGGCGGGATCATGCATCTGCTTGCGCGCCTGGTGCCGAAGGATATGGCGTCAAACATGCCGTTTCTGGAAGGCGTGGGCATGAACGCACACACATACGCATTTGCCGCCGCAGTAGCGGCGATGAGCGCGCTGCTGCTGGCCGCGGTCCCGATGTTGCGGCTCTCGCTCCAAAAGGTGCGCGACGGACTAGCGGATGAACACCGTGGCGGCTCCAGCCGGCTGTGGCGGCGGCTGGGAGCGAACCTGGTGGTGGTGGAACTGGCAATCGCGGTCGTGCTGCTGGCCGGCGCGGGACTGCTGGGACAGAGTCTCTATCGCGTCCTGCATGTGGCGCTCGGCTTTGCTCCGGATCATCTTGCGACAGTGCAGGTTATGGCTCCCGATACGGTGTACACGAGCGATGCACAGGTCGCAGGGTTACTTGAGGAAATTGTACGGCGGGTGTCGAGTCTGCCGGGCGTGGAGTCGGTGGGCATGACGAGCAGACTCCCGGTGCAGTGTAACTGCAACACCGACAGTATTCGGTTCATCGGAAGACCGTACCATGGTGAACGCAATGAAGTGGACGAGCGTCACGTGAGCGCGGGGTATCTGCCCGCGCTGAAGGCGAGTCTGATACGCGGACGGTTCTTCACCGAGGACGATGATGCTTCGCGGCCGGGGGTGACGGTGATCAACCAAGCGCTGGCGCGGAAGTATTTCCCAGGCGAAAATCCGGTTGGTCAGAGAATTGCAAATGATGAGTACGGAAGTCCTCACGAGTGGGAGATTGTGGGTGTGATCGATGACGTTCGCGAGGGGCCTTTGGATGTCGATATCTCACCGGCGGAGTATTTTCCCATCCAGCAGACGGCGGATCGCTCTTTCAGCATGGCAGTGCGCACACGGCAGGATGCGGGGGCGCTGCTGCCGCTGTTGGTGAGCACCCTGCACCAGATCGATCACAATCTGGGCGTGTCCGACGAAGCGACCATGAACCAGAAGATCGGCGGCACACAAGCGGCGCTGCTGCACCAATTCTCGGCTTGGCTGGTGGGGGCCTTCGCTGCGATGGCATTGCTGCTGGGCGTCATTGGCTTGTACGGGGTGATTGCGTACTCAGTGAGCCAGCGGACGCGGGAGATTGGGGTGCGGATGGCGCTGGGCGCGCAGCGAAGTGCGGTTTCGTGGATGGTGCTGCGCGAGGCTTTGCGGCTGACAGTGGTCGGGATTGGCGCGGGCGTGGTGGGCTCGCTGGCGACCACGTCGTTGCTGCGGCCACTGCTGTTCGGCGTGCGGCCGTGGGACGGAGCGACGCTGACGGGCGTGGCTGCATTGCTGGGGGCTGCGGCGATGCTGGCGAGTTATTTGCCGGCGCATCGCGCGGCATCGGTGAATCCAGTGGATGCGTTGCGCGCAGAGTGAGTGCTGGCCGCACGGGCGGGATGCGCCTGCGGCGGGACTGGCCGTCCGGGCAACTGCGCCTGCGGCGCGGGTGGCTGGTTTCGCTTCCTTTGGTCGCTCACGCAGGGATTCGTGGGTGAGCTGGCCGCGACGCTCAGGATGACATGCTGTTATGGAGGCCAATCCGGGAGCCGGACGGATCCACGATGCCACGATTGACGATGCGCGGATCCGCCAGCCTGAGGGATAGGGATGCGGGATGAGTGATCGTTTCTTGCTGCTCGATTTCTAACCAGCTTTTGATCTTTGTGGTGGTCTCGGGCGGCCCAGAAGGCTGCGAGCGAACCCTTGAGCCTTTGCGCTGCTAACCTTATTGGCAGAACGATGGCTACCGCCGCCAATCCGGACCCTGAACTGACCAAGCCACTGATCTTTCTCTCTGCGGGGGAGGCCTCGGGCGAGCGCTACGGCGCGGCGCTGATGGAAGCGATGGGGCGGCGGCTGCCGGGGTGCCGTTTCTTTGGGTTGGGCGGCGCGCGCATGGCAGAACGGGGCTTTCGGCAGGTGGTGCGCGCGGAGGATGTGGCGCACATGGGCATCACCGAGGTGGTGCGGCACGCTCCTTATATCTATGGACAGTTCCAGCGGCTGAAGCGGGCCATTGCTGCCGAACGTCCGGCGCTGGCGGTGCTGATCGATTTTCCGGACGTGAACCTGCGGCTGGCCGAGCATCTGCATCGCCATCGGATACCGGTGGTGTATTTCGTTTCACCGCAACTGTGGGCGTGGAAGAAGCGGCGTATCCGGCGGGTGCAGCGGTTTGTGGACCGCATGCTGGTGATTTTTCCCTTTGAGGAGCCGTTTTACCGGAAGCGCGGGGTGGCGGCGGAGTTTGTGGGGCATCCGCTGGCCGATCTGGCTATGCCGGAGGTGACGCGGGAG
>DASXFH010000312.1:0-2824 GCA_036489655.1 Acidobacteriaceae bacterium
CCGCCGCGCACATAGCCCCACATCCCCGGCATGCCGCCCAGCCGCCCCGACGCATGATGAAACCGGATCGACGCCGTGCCTTTGTCGAACGGGCTGGCGTTCGTCCCAATCACGCCCTGTCCCAGATACGCCGTCTGCAGCCGCTCGTCGCGCAGATAGTGCTCCACGAACTCCGCCATCGACCACTCGTAGAGAAGCTTTCGGGCCTCCTCATCGCCGCCCAGCCGCTCGTCAATCTCCTCCCGCGACGGCGCATCCCCAAGCCACGTATCTCTCTCTCCCGCCGGACGCAGCTTTTCCCGCAGCCGCGCCAGCGTGGCATTCATCGCCTTCCACCCGTCCACATCTCCAGGCGCGAACCGCCGCACCTCCGCCTCGCACCGCTCATCGTCATCCCACAACTGGATACTGCTTCCGTCGAGAAACGGCACGAACAGCCCGTTCACCGCCGGCGTCCAGTGGAACCCCCGCGCCGGCAGACCAAGCTCCTCCACGACCAACGGGTGCAGCAGCCCCGCCAGATAGGCGCACGGCGACATCCGCACCCCAGGATGCGTCTCCGGAAAGGGCTCCTCGATGGTGCACGCGCCGCCCACGCGCTGCCGGCTCTCCAGCACCAGAACCCGCTGCCCCGCCTGCGCCAGATACGCCGCACACGCCAGCCCATTGTGCCCCGCGCCCACAACAATCACATCCCAGGGCCGCGCCGCCAGTTCCCGGACCGATGCCGGCAATCCCACTTCTCCCAATACCGCCGCCGTTGGTGAACTCAGAGAAACATCCTCCTCGCCGAAAGGGTTCCTGCCAGTATCCACTCCGGAAGCAAATTCCGAAAGCCCAGGATTCCAGCCGCCAAGCCCTCTGGACTCCCTGTGTCCTCTGTGGTGAATCTGTGCGCCTCTCCCCGCGTCACAATGCCTCTACGCAACGTCGCGCCAGCAGCCTATACTGTCGCTTCCATCGCAGTAACCCGATTTAGGAGCCCCTTTTCGCCATGGTGCCTGCCCGCCTTCGCCTCGCCTGCCTCCCGCTTCTCGCCGCGTTCACCTTCGCTCCACTCGCCGCGCCCGCTCTCGCCCAGAGCACTGGCGCAAAGTCGCCGCCGAACGCGCAGTTCCCCTGGCTCAACACCGCGCTCCCCACCGACCAGCGCGTCGACGACCTTATCTCCCGGATGACCCTCGAAGAAAAGGTTCAGCAGATGCGCGATCACGCCCCCGCCATCCCGCGCCTCGGCGTCCCCGCCTATTTCTGGTGGAACGAAGGCCTCCACGGCGTCGCCTTCTCCGGATACGCCACCAATTTCCCCCAGGTCATCGGCATGGCTGCCACCTTTGACGCGCCCCTTGTCCACCGCATGGGCCAGACCGTCTCCACCGAAGCCCGCGCCAAATACGACGAGGCCATTCGCAACAACCAGCATGAGCAGTTCTTCGGCCTCACCTTCTGGGCGCCCAACATCAATATCTTTCGCGATCCCCGCTGGGGCCGCGGCCAGGAAACCTACGGCGAAGATCCCTTCCTCACCGGCCGCATGGCCGTCGCCTTCGTCAGCGGCATGCAGGGCGACGACCCCCGCTACTTCCGCGTCGTCTCCACCCCCAAGCACTACGCCGTGCACAGCGGGCCCGAACCCACCCGCCACACCGTCAACGTCGATGCCTCCCCCCACGACCTCGAAGACACCTACCTCCCCGCCTTCCGCGCCGCCGTCACCGAGGCCCACGCGCAATCTGTCATGTGCGCCTATAACGCCATCGACGGCGCCCCCGCCTGCGCCAACAAGATGCTCCTCCAGCAGCACCTTCGCGACGACTGGCACTTTGACGGTTACGTGGTCTCTGACTGCGCCGCCGTTGCCGACGTCTACGCCGGACACCACTACGCCCCCGACATGGCCCACGCCGCCGCCGACGCCGTGAAAGCCGGCACCGATCTCGAGTGCGGATACATGCAGGGCCAGGCATTCCCCTCCCTCGTCCAGGCCGTCCATGAAAACCTGATCTCCGAAGCCGACATCAACCAGGCCCTCCATCGCCTCTTCCGCGCCCGCTTCAGGCTCGGCATGTTCGACCCTCCATCGACCTATGCCTACGGCCGCATCCCCTTCAGCGAAGTGAACTCGCCTCAGCATCGCCGACTCTCTCTTCAGGCCGCACGCGAGTCGATGGTCCTGTTGAAAAACGAAGACCACATCCTCCCGCTCAAATCCAGCGCCGCCAGCATCGCCGTTATCGGGCCCACCGCCGCCCTCGTCCAGTCCCTGCAGGGCAACTACAACGGACCGCCGCCCAACCCCGTCTTCCCCCTCTACGGCATCGAGAAGCGCTTCGCTTCGGCGCACATCCACTACGCCCAGGGCTCCACCCTGGTCGAAGGCTTCGCTGTCCCCGTTGAAGAAACCGCGCTGCATCCCGCCCGCGGCGCCGGTCACGGCCTCACCGGCGAGTACTTCCCCACCCCCGACCTTTCCGGCAAGCCCGCCATCACCCGCACCGACCGCTTCATTAACTTCAACTGGGATAAAGTCGTCCCCGTTCTCGGCCTGCAGCGCAACAACTACTCCGTTCGCTGGACCGGCACCTTCACACCGCCCGCTCCCGGCGATTACAAACTCGGTGTCCGTATCAATTACTGTTACGCATGCGAGAACGCCGAAGGCTACCGCCTCTACCTCGATGGCAAGCTGATCCTCAAGAGCGGCAAGGCCATGTCCGGCGAGCGCGGCGAGGCTTACGACGCCCCCATCCACTTTGACAACACCCAGCCGCACGCCATCCGCCTCGAATACCTCCACGGCACCGGCTCAGCCGGCATTGACCTC
>DASXFH010000098.1:0-9228 GCA_036489655.1 Acidobacteriaceae bacterium
GCGGCGCCCTGTTGGCGACTGGCCAGATAACACGCAACGAGCACAAGGGCACAGACCGGAAGCGCGGGCTGAAGCATGCGCAATCCAAAGAGCACCGGCCAGCTGGAGAAGGCCAGAAGGACGATCAGAGCAGTCTTGTTCGGCGGGATTCTCAGTCCGAGGAGTTCAATACCCAGACCGAAACTGAGCAGCAGCAGCGGAACGACCGCGAAAAGAAAGGTGAGGCGGAACGCGGGCCAGGAGAGCGAAGCGAAAGGCGCGAGGAGGACGACAAGGTGTGCCGGATAGTTGAAGGCCTGATCTGGAACGTGATCGGCAGCTCCGATGGCATGGCCGTAGTAGGCAGCCTGAATCTCGTCGAAGACCTGTTGTGAATACGGGTCCTTCCCGTGAAGGGCTGCCCTCGTTCCGACCCAGCGGCCGATGAGGTCGTTACGGGACGCGGGAAGAGGGTAATCGCGATCGATGACGTGGATGTGCCACAAGGGCAGGAGGATAGCAGCTGCCAGGAGGGCGAGGATTGCCGGACGGCGCGAAAGGCTCGTCCCGGACGAGGCCTCGGCGGCTTCGAGTTGTGTGACTGCAGGCAATGTCGGATCCGAAGCGAGTATAGAAGGGCTGTGCAGCGCAGCCGATGGCCCGTTGGTGTGAGGCTGGCTGAATCGTTAAACGTGGCGGCTGAACTTCGGGATCATTCCCGCGGCTGCCTGGCGGGGCCGGGGCGCTGCGTGATGGCCCGGCGGATGGCGGCTTCCGGCGCCGCATCGTCAAAGCGGAGCTGATCCTCGCCGGTTCGGATAATACCGAGCTTCTTCCAGAGGTCAGCGAGGTCGACGGAGACGGGTGCACCGGCCATGCGGGAGTACTGGTCTTCGAGCACATGAGTTCCGGTGGCGCGGTCGCCGACCGCAAAAGCTCTCTCGATCGGCCAGTCCTGGTCGATGGTGCCGCCGGCGTTCATGATCGCGCGCAGCGCGTCCTGCAGCCCGTAGCGGTTGTGGGTTTGCTCGCGGATCGTAACGTCGGCCAGCAGACAGAACTGGGCGCCGCCCCAATAGGTGCGTCCCCAGGTGGGCGTGCGGTCCAGGCCCTGGTCACCGGGCTGGGGATCGCCCCTGGGCATGTCGCGGACCATGTCCGCCCAGATCTGCTCGGGGGTGAGATAGCCGGCCTGGACGCGGGCGACAGGCTCGACGTAGACGGCGATGCCTTCCTCGATCCAGTGATGGTCCTCGTCCTGGGAGGGAAAGGCGCTGTGGACCAGCTCGTGGGTCATCATCCAGTCCTGGGTGAGATCGGCGACCGTGCTGTGCTGGCCCACGACGATGCGGGTGAAGGCCGGAAAGCCGCCCACTCCGCCCCAGCTGGTGCCGTGAAAAACGCCGGACCGGTCGGCAGCCGGCTCGATGAGGATGCGGTCTCGGGAAACGGGGAAGCGACCGTAGTAGGTGGTGACGGCGGTGGCGGCGTGGCGGACCCAGTCGAAGATCTGCGCGGTGGGCAGGTCGAAGGAGCCGGGACCGAAATCGACCTGAAGGTTGGCGCCGCCGATGGAGAGAGTGTGCGAGGAGGCGACCGGCCAGCGCCAGGGTGGGCCGTGTCGGTCGCGGTCAGGGCTTTGTGCGGCGGCAACAAAGAGCAGCGCGCCTGCGGTGACGCCAGCACCGAAGAGCAGGGCGAGTTGCAGGCGCTGGGACATCCCGGTACTTAGCAGACGAAGATTGCGAGGGCCAGGTTGCGCGGCCACGCGGCTTTATCCGCCGGGCTACTTCTTTTCGAAGTCGAGCGCGGCGGAGTTAATGCAGTAGCGCAGGCCGGTAGGTTTGGGTCCGTCGGGGAAGACGTGGCCGAGGTGGGCGCCGCAGCGGGTGCAGGTGACTTCGACGCGGCGCATGCCGTGGGTTGCGTCTTCGTGTGTTTCGATGGCTGCAGAATCGACGGGGAGATAGAAGCTGGGCCAGCCGGAGCCGGAGTCGAACTTGGTATCGGAGGCGAACAGGTCGGCGCCGCATGCGACACAGCGGTACATGCCGGTGTCGTGATTAAAGTTGAGCTTGCCGGTAAAGGGCGGCTCGGTGCCTTTCTGGCGGGTGACGGCATACTGCTCGGGTGTGAGCTGGGCACGCCATTCGGCGTCGGACTTTTCAATTTTTCCGGGAGTGGTGGGGTCTGACATTGGGAGTCTCCAGTCTGTTAGATGGAAACGCGAGGTCTTTGGCTTCGCTCAGGATGACCGTTGTTATGGAATGGTGGCGATGACTTCGATTTCGACGAGCGCGTCTTTGGGCAGGCGGGCGACCTCGACGGTGGAGCGGGCGGGGGCGACGAAGCCTTCGGGGGCAAGATATTTGGCGTAGACGGCGTTCATGGCGGCGAAGTCGCCCATGTCCCTGAGAAAGACGACGGTCTTGACCACACGGGTCAGTTCGGTGCCGGCTGCGGCGAGGATGGCTTTGATGTTATCGAGGACGCGGGTGGTTTGTTCGGTGATGCCGCCGGGAACGATCTGGCCGGAGGCGGGATCGAGGCCAACCTGGCCGGAGGTGTAGAGGAAATCGCCGATGCGGACCGCCTGGGAATAGGGTCCGATGGCAGCAGGCGCGTCGGCGGTGGAGACGGCTGACTTGCGGGGATCGTTCATCTCCTGATTCTGCCTGGATTGCGGGGATGTGGCAAATGGGTGCGGCGAGTGGCCCCGGCACGTTAAAATAGAGCAGTTCCCATGAGCAAAGCAGTTTCGAGCATTGTGCGTCCGGCATTGAGCCTGGCGTGTGCGTTGGGTTTGGCGGCCGGTCTGGCAGCGCAGCAGGCGGCGCCGAAGCCGTCTGCAGATCCAGCGGGATCCACAGAAGCGCAGGGTGGCGCGCCGAGCCAGCCGGGGGCGAGTGGACAGGGAGCGGGTGCAGACCAGGCCCCGACGCCGACCTTCCGGATCACCAGCAACGAGGTGTACCTCGTCTTCGCGGTAACGGACAGGCGTGGGCATTTCATCAGGGATCTGAAGCAGAGCGATTTTGCGCTGCTGGACGACCATAAAGCGCCGGCGCAGGTGTACAGCTTTACGCAACAGACGAACCTGCCGCTGCGCGTAGGAATCCTGATCGATACCAGTACGTCGATCCGGAACCGTTTCCGGTTCGAGCAGCAGGCGGCGGAGTCGTTCCTGCTGCAAATTATGCGGCCGGTGACGGACCGGGCGTTTGTCGAGGGATTCGATGTTACGCCGGATTACAAGCAGGACTGGACCAATAATCTGGATCTGCTGAGCAGCGGGATTGACGGATTGAGTTCGGGCGGCGGTACGGCACTTTACGATGCCGTATACAGCGCCTGCCGGGACAAGCTGCTGACAGCGCGCGGACAGGAGCCGGTCCGGAAAGCAATTGTGCTGGTGAGCGACGGCGATGACAACCAGAGCCACGCGTATCTGGAAGACGCGATCAAGGAATGCCAGCGGGCGGAGACGAACATCTACGCGATCAGCACCGACATCAGTCCGTCGCGGGATCGCGGAGACGATGTTCTGCAGAAGATGGCGGTGGCGACGGGCGGCAAGGCGTTCTTCCCCAAGAGCCTGGATGATATGCCGGCCAGCTTTAAGCAGATTCAGGACGAATTGCGAAGCCAGTACGCACTGGTCTACAAGCCGGCGGACTTCAAAGCCGATGGGGCGTTTCGGCCGATCTATTTGTTCTGCCTTGACAGGAAATACACGGTGCGCGTGCGCCAGGGGTATTTCGCGCCGAAGGGATAGGGGCAGCCGGTGGCCGGGTGCGGGTAGCCGGGAGGGTGAAGGGCCTGCTTGCGTGCAGGCCAGCCTGATCCCTGCCGGCGTGGCTATGGCGGGTTGCGCTACTGATCCGGGATAATCGACAGACATGAGAGTCGAAAGCTGGCTGCGGCTTGGGGCTGCGGTGCTGGCGGTATGTGCTGTGCCTGCCATGGCACAAGCGCCAGCAGCGCGGAATCCGGTAGTTCTGGAGCTGTTCACGTCGGAAGGATGTTCGAGCTGCCCGCCTATGGATCAGTGGGTGGAGAGGCTGGATGCGGCCCAGCCGCTGCCGGGGGCCGAACTGATCGTGCTCAGCGAGCACGTCGACTATTGGGATCATCAGGGGTGGCGGGACCCGTATTCGTCGGCGGCACTGACCGAGCGGCAGCAGAACTATGTGCGGCTGCTGGGGTTGAGCGGCGTGTACACGCCACAACTGATCCTGGACGGCGATGTGGAAGTCCACCCGTCCGATGCGCACCAGTCGAACGAGGCATTTCAGAGGGCTGCGGCGAGCCCGCTTCTGCCGGTGCGGATCGAGGATGTGCGTGCAGCGGACGGCGCGGTTACAGGACGGGTGGAGGTAGCCGACGGCGCGAAGCACGGGGATGTGCTGGTGGCGGTAGCGCTGGATCGGACCGAGACGGATGTGCTGGGCGGGGAGAATGACGGGAAGAAACTGACCAACGTGGCGGTGGTGCGGGCGCTGGTGAAGATCGGGAAGATGGGGAAGGGGAAGGCATTCGACCAGGCGTTTCGGGTGCCGGTGAAGGCGAGCGAGACGGGCAATCTGCGCGTGGTGGCTCTGGTGCAGGAAGGCTCGAATGGGCCCGTTGTGGGAGCAGGGATGACGAAGGTCCGCTAGGCAGGTGGTTTTGGGAGGTTGAGGTCGAGGGCGCCGGTGAGCGAGGTGACCTGAGCCACATGATGACGGGCGCACCACTGTTCAAGTCCGGTGGCGATGCGTTCGGTGGCGCGGGGATCCGCATAGCTGGCGGTGCCAACCTGAACGGCGGCAGCACCTGCGAGGAGGAACTCGACGGCATCTTCCGGGGTGGTAATGCCGCCGAGGCCGATGACAGGGATGGTGACGGCCTTCGCGGCTTCCCAGACCATACGGACGGCGATGGGTTTGATGGCGGGTCCGGAAAGGCCGCCGGTGATATTCCTGAGGCGGGGGCGGCGCGATTCCACATCGATGACAAGGGAGAGAAAAGTGTTGACGAGGGAAATTGCGTCGGCGCCGGCCTTCTGAGCGGTTTGGGCCATGGAGCCGATGGAGGTAACGTTCGGGGAGAGCTTGACGATGAGCGGGCGCTTCGACCGCGATTTGGCATGTGAGACGAGGTCGAAGAGCATGTCCGGGTCGGAACCGAAGGCGATGCCGCCATGGCGGGTGTTGGGGCAGGAGGCATTGATTTCGTAGGCGGCGATGCCTTCCGCCTCATTGAGGCGATCGATGACGGCCACATAATCGTCGATCTGGTTGCCAAAGACATTCACGATGACAGCGCAGCCGGAGTAGGGGCGCAGGGGCGGCAGCTTGTCGGACAGGAATTTCTCCACGCCGATGTTCTGCAGGCCGATGGCGTTGATCATGCCGGCGGCAGTTTCAATGAGGCGCGGGGCCTGGTTGCCAGGCATGGGTTCCCGGGAGATGCCTTTGGTGACGAGGCCGCCGATTTTTTTGAGATTGACGATCTCCTCGAATTCGATGCCGTAGCCAAAGGTGCCGCTGGCGGCGATGACCGGATTCACCAGATCGAGGCCGCAGAGGCGGACGCGCATGTCGGGCTTCATGCTCGTTCGCTCCGCGACGGAGCAGGGTGCAGAGTGCAGGGTCCAGCGTACCGTTCAGCGCTCATGGGTGCTTCGCTCCGGCCGCCGGTTTTCGGGCGACGTGGTGGTGTACGGGCGCATGGTGAACGCGCGGCGGCGGGGGCGGTTTTGGATAGGTAGTCTCGGATTCTGGCTTCAGGGCCTCGGTGAGGATGCTTCCCACCGAGGCGGAGGGTTGATTGATGCCCAGCAACGCGGCGAAGGTAGCGGCCAGATCCACGGGCTGCACGCGGTTGTAGTAGGTGCCGGCGGCAAAAGGGGCTCCATAGAAGGCGAGGGGCACATGGCGATCGTAGGAATACGGGCTGTAATGAGTGGTTTGAGCCGAACTCATCTGCTCCATCTGAAAGGCAGCAGGGATGACCATGACGTACCAGCCGCCATCGGGTGAATAGCTGTGAGCGATGAGAGTGCCCCAGGGGGTTGGCGGCAGAGGTCCCTCGCCAAGCTGCATACGGGTATAGCTGCGGAAGAGAACGGGATGCGGGGGAAGATGGCGGTCCGACGGCTGCAGCGCGGGGTGACCGTCGGCGAGGGGTGAGTCAGAAGGCGGGGGCTCGGGCGGCGGAGGGTTGAGCGAGGCGATGGCAGGGGGGAGAGCCTGCTGGACTGCGTTTTCGGCTTCCGCCTCGTTGATGCCGGCCTTCATGAATTCTGACTGGTTGAGGGAGATGTAGGGCAGCTCCTCGTGAGGCAGGATATAGTCGATTTTTTCGCCGGGCGAGAACTTCATGTTGATGGCGTAGTTGAGGGCAGAGACGAGCTTGGGAAGGTTAATAGTGGCGGCGTTGAGGCCGTACTGGGCGGCGGTGGCGGGAACCGGCGCGACGCCGTGGTCGGCGGTGAGGGCGATCCAGACATTGGGGAGACCGCCGGGGATGTTTTTGTCGAGCCAGGTGAAGAAGGTGTCGAGTTGGGAGTCGAGGGCATCGACCATCTGATGTTCGTCGGGTGAGTCGGGTCCCTGGGCATGGCCGATGATGTCGTTGGCCGACAGGCTGATGGTAAGCAGGTCGGTGACATCGCGCTGGCCGAGCTGTTCGCCCTGGATGAGGGCCTCGGCGAAATTCAGCTCGTACTCGTTGGCAGCGGGAGTGCGGCCGACCTGATTCTCGAAGTTCGTGAGGGTGGAGACGTCGGCTTCCTGTTCGGCCAGGGTAACGGCTCCTCCGGAGTTGAAGGCGGTCGCCCAATCGGGAAGCTGGGGCATGTAGAAGGTAGAGGTGACGAAGGCGCCGGAGACTGGATCGATCCAGAAGGCGCCGTTGGCGGCAGCGCCGGCGGGGAGGATGGCGGCACGGTCCTTGAGGGAGACACCGAAGACTTTGGCCTGGCCCTGGGTGGCGAGGCGGAGCTCGTCCCCGACCGTAGAGGCCAGCAGATTGCGGGGCGAAGCGCCGGTGACGGGTTTGGCGGCATTGGGCAGGCCGACCAGGTGGTAGTGCTCGTCTTCCACCGAGGAGACGGGGCGATCCTGATTGCGCGAGAGGTCCCACCACTGATTGGAAGCGATGCCGTTGCCGTCGGTGTAGGCGCCGGTGCCGATGGCAGCGTGCCCGGGAGCGGTTTTGGTGTTGGCGTAGTCGTAATAGCAGTCGGGGAACCAGGCGCCGTGATCGAGGAAGAGATCGAAGCCGCGGTCTTTGAAATCGGCACGCCAGCGATCGAGGTAGTCGCCGCGGAACTGATCGATGATGAGGATAATGGCGAGTTTGGGGTGGTCGTTGTAGGCGGACCAGGAAACCGGAGGAACGACTTCCCGGGAGCGAGCCGATTCGCGGCGCGAATGGACTGCGCGGGCGGGTTCGGATTTGGACGCCGTCTGCGCAGCGAAGGCCGGAAAAGCGACGGCGAGGGAGAGGAAAGAGGCGAGCAGGCGCGCGGGGCTCATGGTGGTCACCTTCCAAGGTAGCAAAACAGCGGACTCAGAGAGGAGTCAACCGGCCGGATTGCTTCTTGATGAAACCGCGCCGGTCCCGGCCGTTTTGGGGGCGTGATGGCAGGCGCAGCTGAAGGACAACTGGTAAGCCGGGAAAGCCATCTGGACAGATGGGGCCCCAGCCAGCATCTCAAGTGCGGAAATGAACCAGCGGTATCCTTCATCGAAAACCAAACGGCGTATTCGGGCCGCGGAGTGGGTCACGTTCGGGGTCGTGGCGGCCGCGATGGTGGGCGTGCATCTGATGTTCTTCTTCTGGCCGTTCCGGTATCGGGAGGTTCATCCGCTGCTGGAGCAGATCTTTGAGAGCCAGGTGGAGGTACATGGGTATCATCGAACCTATTTTCCGCACCCCGGCTTTGTCGCAGATCATGTGACATTTTATCGGCATGGGGACAGGAGCATTCCGCCGCTGGCAACCATTAGCCAGATGCAGGTAGTGGGGCACTGGACGACGCTGCTGTTCCACCCGCATCGGCTGAATGAGATTCTGCTGGAGGGGCTGCATGTACAGATTCCGCCGCCGGGGACCCGGGCGCGCGGGATGGATTTCGACGGCGGGGTGATCAGCGCTTCCCAGTCGGAGATGCAAATCGAGACGATTGCGGCGGATGGGACGGTGCTGGACTTTCTGCTGCGTGGCCAGCCACCGATGCGGTTTCAGTTTGCGAAACTGCAAATCCATGATGTCGAGCAGAAAAAGCCGCTGCAATTCAATTTGCGGGTGCGGATTCCGGGACCTCCAGGAACGGTGGTAGCGCAAGGGCGACTGGGGCCATTCAGGACGGCAAGCTACGCGACCACGCCGCTGGCGGGAACGTATCAGCTGCTGGAGGCAGATCTGAGCCGGCTGAGCGGAGTCTCGGGGCACGCGACGGCAGAAGGACGCTTCGGCGGAACCTTTGCGCAAGTGGACGTGCAGGGAAAGGCGGCCATTCCGGATTTCCGGGCGGGATCGGCGCACCAGGTGCGATTCGATTCGGCCTATCACCTGGCCGTGAACGGAAACAACGGGGATGTGCAGATCGTGTCCGCGGTGGTGAAGAACGGAGCGAGCACGATTGCGGCAAATGGGAGCGTGGCCGGGTCACCGAAGAAGGTCGATGTAACGCTTGCGACAACAAATGGCGATGTGAACGGGCTGCTGCGGATTGTCGAAGAGGCAACTCCCGAGATAGCGGGGAAGATCAGCTTCCAGGCAGCTGTTCAATACAGCGCGGGCCCGGGACCGTTTCTCAAACGCGTGCAACTGCAGGGGAAAGTGACACTGGATGGAATGCATTTCGCGACCCCGGAAGAGAAGCAGAAAATGGACGCGTTCAGCGCGCGGGTGAGCAGGGATCCGCCGCAGGATGCAAAGAGCGATCCGCCGGCGGTGACGGCGGAGGCGAAGTCGGACACCCGATTCGACAACGGCATCGCGTATTTCCCGGACATCCGGTTCCAGATGCCGGGGGCCCGGGCACATCTGCACGGGACGTTCAATCTGCTGAATGCGAAGGTGCACCTGACAGGAAAGGCGGCGCTGCAGCAAAGTCTTCCCCATGCGGTGACCGGGTGGAAGGCGGTTCTGCTGAAACCGCTGGCGCCGTTTTTCCGACATAAGCGCGCGGGAGCAGTGGTGCCGGTGGCAGTAACGGGGACGGCACAGCAGCCAAAGATCGGGGCGGATTTACTC
>DASXFH010000104.1:0-3092 GCA_036489655.1 Acidobacteriaceae bacterium
GTCCCGCGAAAGGCCCACTGACCGAAAGGCCCACTGATATGGAGCGACAGAGAGAACAGCGACAGAGAACCATGACCCGCAAAACCAGCAGACGCGCATTTCTCCAGGACGGCATCGCGGGCGGCATTGCGCTTGCGACGCTTCCCTCTCTTCCGCCGGCCCTGCTGGCGCAAACTCCGGACGCGCGTGACGAGCTCTGGTACCAGCAGCCGGCCACGCGATGGCTGGAAGCACTCCCGGTCGGCAACGGCTTCCTCGGCGGGATGGTCTATGGCGGTACGCAGATGGAGCGCATCGCGCTCTCTGAAGCCACTGCCTGGTCCGGCGCACCAGCGAGCAACGAGGTGAATCCCGGCGCGCTGGCGCACCTGCATCAGATGCGTCAGCTCTTCTTCGACGGCAAGTATGACGAGTTCCAGCAGCTCTGCAGCCGGTACCTGCCCGGGCACATGAAGAACTTCGGCACCAATCTGCCACTGCCGGAGTTGCAATTTTCCTTCGAAAACTCCGGTGCCATCTCCGAATATCGCCGCTCGCTCAATCTCGACACCGCCGTCGCCAGTGTCCGCTTCCGCAGCGGGGACGCGCTCTTCACCCGGGAAGTTCTCGCCTCGCACCCGCACAAGCTGCTTGCAATGCGCTTCACCTGCAACAGACCGGGCCGCCTCCGCTTTCGTGTCGGCTTCGGCAAGAGCATCCTGCCCGGTTCCACTACGGCTGCCGGCGACACACTTGTCTTCCAGGGACACGCCTACGAGCGCATGCACAGCAGCGGCCATGATGGCGTCGCTCTCCAGATCCACGCGCGCGTGATTGCCGATGGTGGCACCGTGACGCCGGCAGCCGACGCGATCGAGGTGCACGGCGCTACTTCTGTAACTGTGCTCGTTTCCATCGCCACCAGCTTTCGCGGTGGCGATCCCGAATCCATCTGCCGGCAACGGCTCGGTCAGGCCCACGGCATCTCCTTCCTGCAGCTCCGCCGCGCGCACATTGCCGATCACCAGTCGCTCTATCGCCGCGTCTCCCTCGACCTGGGCTCGCGCGATCTGGGGCAGAGTTCTTCATCCGCTCGCCAACTGCCCACGGACGCACGACGCAAAGCCCTGGAGGATGGCGCTGACGATCCGGAGCTGCTTGCTCTCTTCTTCCAATATGGCCGCTATCTCACCATTGCCGGCTCGCGCGCCGACTCGCAGTTGCCGCTGGCGCTGCAGGGCATTTGGAACGACGGACTGGCCAGCAGCATGGGCTGGACAGACGATTTTCACCTCGACATCAATACGCAGCAGAACTACTGGCCGGCCGAGGTCGCGAATCTCGCTGAGTGTCAGATGCCGCTCTTCACGCTGATCGACGGGATGCGCACTGCCGGCCGCACCACGGCCCGCGAGATGTACGGCGCATCCGGATGGGTCGTGCATACCGTCACCAACCCGTGGGGCTACACCGCGCCCGGCGGTGGCGTCGGCTGGGGCATATTCGTCACCGCCGGCATCTGGATCGCGCTGCAGATGTGGGATCACTACACCTTCACCGGCGATGTCGAGTTCCTGCGCACGCGCTGCTACCCGGCGCTGCGCGAAGCCGCGCTCTTCTTCCTCGACTACATGGTTGCGGAGCCGAAGCATGGCTGGCTGGTCACCGGCCCCTCCGATTCGCCGGAGAACTGGTACAAGACGCCCTCCGGTGGCCATGCGGCCGAGTCCATGGGCAACACCATCGACCGCGTCTTCGTCCATGCGCTCTACACCATGTGCATCGAGGGATCGACGACGCTTTCCATCGACGACACTCTGCGCCAGCGTCTTGAGAGCGCCCGCGCCAAGCTGCCGCCATTCCAGATCGGCCGTCACGGCCAGTTGCAGGAGTGGCTCGAAGACTTCGGGGACGCCGAGCCCAATCATCGTCACACGTCTCCGCTGGTCTCCGTTTATCCGGAGCATCAGATCTCGCCGCGCACCACCCCGGCTCTCTCGCAGGCGGCAGAGGTTCTGATCCAGCGCCGCATGGACGCGCCGCACTGGGAGCAGAGCGAGTGGGGCCGCGCCAATCTGGTCGTCTACTATGCGCGATTCTTGAAGGGTGACGACGCACACAAGTACCTCGTCGGCCTGGTCGCAAAGGCAGCCGATACGAACCTGCTCACCTTTTCGAGCGCCGGCATCGCGGGCGCCGATCAGAATATCTTTGCGGTGGACGGCAACACTGCCGGTACCGCGGGCATTGCCGAGATGCTGTTGCAATCGCAGGCCGGCTACATCGAAGTGCTGCCTGCCCTGCCGGGGGCATGGCCGAATGGCTCCGTGCGCGGCTTGTGTGCTCGCGGCGGTTTTGTCGTCGATATCTACTGGCGCGATGGAAAGCTGGCCTCCGCCACCATTCACAGCAGGCATGGCGGCAGCACGCCGGTACGTTACGCTGGCCACATCACCACCCTCCACCTCGGCGCAGGAGAAAGCCTGCGCCTCCGGCCGGACAGCTTCCGTCAGCCGGCGGTGGATAACCCCGAGAGCGAAGCATGAAGATCTATCGACGTCTCACCCGGCGTGGCGGCCTCGGCATGGCCGTCCTGTCTCTCCTCTTTGCCTCCGCGGCCTTTGCGGCGCAAAAGCCCGTCTCCGCTCCTGCCTCCATTCCTGTTTCCATTCCGGAGGAGATCGAGTGGACCTGGGAGGTGCGCCCGCCGCATCCCGATCCAAAGCTGCCCAACGTGCTGCTGCTGGGCGATTCGCTCTCGCGCAACTACTTTCCCCAGGTCACCCGGGATCTGGCCGGCGTGGCCAATGTCTACCTCATGGCGTCGTCAACCTCGGTCGGCGATCCGCGGCTGCCGCACCAGATCCGAGAGTTCGCCGCAATGGAGAATGTGCCCTTCCGCATCGTGCACTTCAACAACGGAATGCACGGCTGGGGCTATACCGAGGCGCAGTACAAGGCCGCTTTTCCGGAGTTCCTGCGCACCGTGCGATCCCTCGTGGGCAAGAACGCAGGCGAGAGCAGCGCGTTGATCTGGGCCAACATCACGCCGGTTGAGCCGAACGCCTTCAACGGCGCCAGGAACAGCCGCATCGAC
The DNA here is from genome assembly GCA_036489655.1 of Acidobacteriaceae bacterium. GTDB lineage: Bacteria > Acidobacteriota > Terriglobia > Terriglobales > Acidobacteriaceae > Palsa-343. The sequence continues at coordinate 3,077 of DASXFH010000104.1, forward strand.
GCGCGCAACGCGATTG
>DASXFH010000187.1:0-9386 GCA_036489655.1 Acidobacteriaceae bacterium
CGGACCGCCGTCTCCAGCAGCGTATCCAGGGGATGCACCGGACTGTGGTTGCCGGAATACATCACCACATACTTCCCCGTCAGCCCATGCCGCTCCCGAAAGGCCGCCCGGCCCTCCGGGTCCCAAAAGGCATATCGATCCATGGACCACGGCGGCACTACCCACACCCGCTTCTCCATCACGCCCTTGGTCAGCACGCGCTCCCGCATGTACCGGTCCAGGACGACGACGGCATCCGACGCGTGCAGCGTAAAGCGCGAAACCCGCTCCAGCAGCCACGCCACGACCCCCGGCCGCAGCCATCCGGCCGCCAGCGCCTCGTCCGGATTCATGTCCATCACCCAGTAGACGAACCGCTCGCCGCTCAGGCGGCAGCGCAGGGCGGCCAGCGCCGCCACGAGCGGTGGTGATGTCAGGGCAACCACACAGTCGACCCGCGGGGCCGTCAGAACGCGCAACGCCGCCCGCAGCAGGAAGCTGCCAAAATCCAGCGCGCGGCGCCATTTCGCGTCCTTTCCGAATCCGGTGCCACCGACACGCTCGATCTCAATACCGCGGTATCGCTCTCGTTTTGCAAACCGCCGCGCCGGTTCGTCGTAGGCCCGCCGCGCTGCCAGCACTCGCACCTCGTGCCCGCGCTCGGCCAATGCCTCCGCCAGACCGGTCAGGTACTGCGCCGTCGCCACCACGTCGGGATAAAAGGTCTGGTTCAGGAGCAGGATTCGCATGAGCAATAGGGCAAGCTGCCGGCAAAGCTCAGCCGCAGGGCGCCGCTCACCGGCCCCGTTTCTGAGCCCGCTTCTGGGCCCGGTCCAGAGCCTCGCGATAGACCGCGAGCGTCCCCGCGGCAGCCGACTCCCAAGTGTATCGTCCCACCCGTGCGCGACCGGCATCGACCTTCGCGCCGAGCAGCGTGGAATCGCCAAGCAGCCGCTCTAGTTCCTGCTCCAGCGCTCCTTTCGTTGCCGGGTCGAAGTAATAGGCGGCATCGCCGCAGATCTCCGGCAACGAGGAGGTGCGACTCACCAGCACCGGGCAGCCCGCGCTCATCGCCTCCAGCGGCGGCAACCCAAATCCCTCATACAGGCTTGGATAGACGAACAGCGAGGCACCGCGATAGAGCGCGCCCAGCGCCGCCTCGTCGACGCGTGCCAGCAACACAACTCGATTCTCCAGGCCGTTCTCCGCCATCGCCGCAAGCTCGGCATCGCTCCACGCGCCGCCCCCCGCCACCACCAGCCGCATCGACCGCGCAGACTCTGCTTCCGCAAATGCCCGCATCAGCGCGAGAAAGTTCTTATAGGCACTCCGCGATCCCACGTAGAGCACATATGGGCGCGCGTCGCCGTCGTCGAATGCACCCGTCGTCTCGACAACCGGCGTGACCCCATGGTGCACCAGGCGCGTTCGCGCCTCCGGTACCTGGTAGATCTCCATCAAATCCTGCCGCGCCGACTCCGAAACGCAGATCACCATGTCGGCTCGTTGATAGAGCCGGCCCTTGCGCGCGCGGATCGCCGCCGCATTCCGAAACAGCTCGGGAAATCTCTCCTGCGTCGCATCATGATGCGTTGCCACCAGCACGCGATGCCGAATCGCCGGCTCCCATCGGTGATAGCTGGCATGATAGATGTCGTATCGTCCCCGTGCCGGCGCGGCCGCGGCCGTCCACAACGCATTCATCGCGTAGCGCGCATAGCCAGAACGCATCCGGCTCTTCCAGCTCGCGACGCGCACCCCTTCGCCATTCAACTCCGCAAACGGCAGCACCGAACTCTGTCCGCCGAGCAGCAGATCGAGCGATACGCCTTCGCGCCCGCGAATCTGCCGCGCCAGCTCGTAGTGATAGCGCGACATCCCGCCGGCGTCCTGGAGCGATGTCACCTGGTGATCAAACGCGATCTGCACCCGCACTCCTCGTCGATACGTGCCCGGCCAGGCGCCCCGCCCGCCGCGTCGTCAGCCGTTCCCACATCGCGCGCCGGCTCAACCGTGCAAATGCCGGGTCCGCGTAGCTCCTCTGGTGCACCACACGCGCCGCCAGCCGCAGCAGGTGCATCCCGCGCTCCAGTGGCCCTCGATACAAATCCATGAAGTCGCTCTCCGCCGCCAGAAAAATGGCGAAGCGCGCCGGCGTCATCCGCCGATCGTAGTCCAGCATCGCCATCTCGTGTTCGAGCCGGAGATCGCCTGCAATGCGCACCGACAACCCGTGCTGGTGCAGCCGGTGGAAGAGCTCGATATCCGAGTAATCCAGCCAGAATCGCGCGCTATAACCGCCAATCGCCTCCAGCGCGCGCACCCGCATCAACGTTCCGCTGTTCGCCGCAAAGATCGCCCGCGTCTCCGTGTACGGCTGTGCCGGGTGTGGCAGCGGTACATGTCGGGCAAAACGCCACAGCCGCGGTGACATGCAAAATGTCCCGGCATAGAGAAACGGGGCGACAGCGGCAATGCGCTCATCCTCCGCAACCTGCGCGGCATGGCCTAGCATTCCGCGCAGAAACTCGGCGGTCACGGAGGTGTCGTCGTCCAGCAGCAACAGCCATGCACAACCGCGCTGCTCCGCTATGATGGCCGCGGCATTGTAGGCACCGCTCACCCCTTCGTTTTGAGCTGCGTGCTGATAGGTAAACGCGAAGGGCAGCGAGCGTGCTTCGCGCGTCGCCGGGCCGTTGTCCCACACCAGCACATCCAATTGCTTCCCTAGTGACGCATCTTCTGCAAACGCCTGCGCCAGGCCGCTCAGCGTGCGGGATTCTGCCAAAGGCCTCCGATACAGCACCACCACGGCCAGCGCGCGTACCGGTGCATGGCTCCCCTGCTGCGGCGTCTGCGGTTGCGGCATCAGCGCTTCCCCATTGCCGCGGCGCCCGGCCAGCCGCCCATCGATTGCTGCCAGTGGGCAATGCGGCTGCTTTTGCGCACAGTCAGCCGCTGCCACAGCGCACTCCATGTGGCGCTGCGCACGTCTCGCGTCTCACCCCGGAGCGTCTGTTTCACGAGCCGGCCCGCGAGCTGCACACTATGCGCGGCACCCGCAAGAGGGGAGCAGTGCACATCGAAGTACGCCGACTCCGCCGCCAGAAAATTGCGAAAGCGCTCGATCGAAAGACGCTCTTTGTAATTCAACAGCGAGAGCCGATGCTCCAGGTGCACCGAATCCAGCACATACATGCGCCAGCCATGCATATATAGCCGATGATGCAGGCAGCAATCGAGATAATCCAGCCAGAAACACGGATCGAAGCCGCCGACCGCATCGAGCGCCTTCACTCGCAACAGGGCCGCGGAGTTGAACGCGCGCGCTTCCCGCGCAGGCACCCCCGCAAACGACGCTGGCATTGGCGTGTTGCCGGACAGCCCCACATACGCCGGCGACAGCAGCCGCGCGCCCTCGGCAAGATGGGGCACAATCGCGCCAATACGCAAATCTTCTTCCGCCGCGCGCAGTCCGGGTTCGATCGCTGAAAAGAAATTCAGCGGCAGCGCCGTGTCCTGGTCCAGCGTCAGCAGCCAGTCGTAGCCTTCTGCCCGCATCCTGTCGAGCGCCGCTTCATACGCGCCCAGCAGTCCATGATTCGTAGCCGCTGCCTGGTAACGGAAGCGTGCCGGCAGTGGCTCTGCGCGATCGTCCGCGCCGCTATCAGCACCGTTGTCATAGACAAGGACGCCGCAATCGGCGTCAGCGGCCTCCAGCGCACGCGCCAGGGTCGTCAGCGTCACCGATGCGGAGGGGCGCTGCTTGTACAGCACAACCACGGCAAAGATCCGTGCGCGATGAGTTGAGCTCTCGCCCGGCAAGGCCAGCTCCTAGACCACGTTCACCGTTGCGATGAAGCAGCCAGATCGTGTGAAGTGTGGCTCATCCTGGTGGAAAAGCCACCAGGTGTTGTGCGTGCAAATATACCTGCAGTGAAATGTTCTAGAGGTGGTTGCATATATGGATTTGCGACTTTGTCCAGCAGCATGAGATCCGCTTCGATGGCGGGTTTCATGCGTAGCCTCACCCAAATGACCGTGATTTATGCAACCACTTCTAGCCCCGAAGGTGCATTGCCCGTTTCACCTGCCTATAGCGATCGCGCAGCCGAGGGTCTGACTCTGCATGGGTGTACACATAGATCACGGCCACCCGGATGCAGCCGAACATGGTGCCGATCACCAGCCCGATAATCAGGAACAGGAACGGCTTCGGCCACGATCTTCCCTTTGGCACCTCCGGCGGATCGACCATCTGCACCGCCGGCGACGCCTTGGCCTCGTCGATGCGGGCCGCCTCCAGTTGCCGCGCCAGCAGATCGTAGAGCGTCTGGTGGTACTGCATGTCGCGCTCCTTGCGTATGTACTGCAGCCCCGCCTCCGGAAACTCCCGCTGCGACAACATGGGCCCGTTAGTGCCCTTCTGCTGGAGCTGCAGTTGCTCGCGCAGGCCCTTCAGTTCCATGCGCAGGCGCACGACGTCCGGGTTCTGCTCTGTGGACGCAGCCAGCAGCGCGCGAAGCTGCACCTCGCGGCTGGTGATGTTGGCATGAATATTGGCCTCTTGGCCGATGATGTTCCCCGCCTGCCCGCTCAACTGCAGCACGCCGGTATTCTGCTGCGTCAGCTTCAACGCGATCTCGGCATCCGCCAGATGGTCTTTCTCCTCGGCAAGCTGCTGCTGGAAGAATTTGCGCCGCTGGGCCGCGGCCCCGAACGCAAGGCGGTTGTTCTGCCGGAACAGCTCGTCGGCATAGCCGTTGACCAGCGCGGCAGAACGCTTCGGGTCTCCGTCTTCCACCGTAATCTGGATCAGGCCATCTTTGTTGGCGACGAACTTCGAGCGCTTCCGCAGCCTACCCGCGGCCGCATCGAGGTCCTGAATCTTGTACGCATCTTCCAATTGGAAGGTTTTGACCATGTTTTGTGCGACCAGGTTGGTCTGCAGGATCGCAATGTACAGGTCCGCCGGATTCTTCAATCCCAGGTTGCTGCCCACGCCGGCAAATGCCGTTAGCGCGCCAAGCTGGCTCAGCAGCGCCGCGCTGGACTGCTGTTGTTCCGGCGGCATGATCGTCCCCTCCGCCTTGTACAGCGTCGTCGTGCGCACAATCGCGATGATCGCGATCACGAGTCCCGCCAGAGCCCAGCCGAGAATCAGCCACTTGCGCTGCGCGAAGATCAGTAGGACGTCCAGCAGATCCAGCCTGCGAACGCTTCCCTGTTCGGTGTCTCCCCGCTTTATTTCGACAGTCCGGCTCAATTCGTAATCACCGCCAGTGCCCCGGCGCCGAGGGCGATCGAGGAGAAGAGTTGCGAGAAGTCGAGCAGGGTGCGGATACCGTTCCCGCGGTAGGTCTTCTCCGGCACCACGATCGTGTCCCCTGGATGGACACGAGCCTGGTCGAATTCATTGCCCCAGAAGGTCTTCGCCGAGTCGCGGCTCATCACCGAACCATCCGCGCGAATGACAAATGCATGTTTCTTGTCCGCATCCCGGTTCGCGCCACCGGCCTGCTTCAGGTAGCCAAAGACGCGCCGCTGCGGATCGAACAGGAACGAGCTTTGTTCGTACACCGCGCCCACGATGTTCACACTGGAAGGCTTCGGCGGAACGATGAACCGGTCTCCATCTTCCAATGGCAGATTCGGCAGACTGGCCACGCTGCTCGCGTCCGGTGCCAGCGACAGCACCACGCGGCCGCTGGCGCGCAGTTGCCGCAGGCGCGCGATCAGCAGTTGCGTAGCGGCAAGTGACGCCGCGTTGGCCGTCTGATCCGTCGGCGTGATCGCGCCCGCGGCACTCGCGGCGCTCGCGCGGTCGGTGGCCAGTTCAAGCTGCGTCACGTAATCATCCAGCCGCTGCTGCTGCACGATGCGTGTCGATTCCCGCGTCAACTCCGCTCCGAAAAGATATGCGTTCGGCGTAAGGCCGCCGGCGCGTTCAATCAGATGCCGCAGGGTCTCGTCGGGCTCCGCGCTGTAGATGCCCGCATGCTCCACCTCGCCCTCGATCCGGACCAGCTTGGTCTGCTGGCTCTGCGGCACCCGGATATCCGCCTGCGAGAAAATCGTGATGACGTCGTGCGGCATAACCGCCAGATCCTGGCTCGGGTCGTGCTCCCTCACCAACTTGCCCAGATCAAACGGAATCAGGGTCGTCTTCAGCGTCACCGGATCCATACGCTCGATCACGGCGTACGACCAGTCGATCTCCGGCGCCATCAACGACACATCATTCAGGTAGGTCGCCATCGACGTGTTTTCGGTCCGCGCCATGCGCTGCTCATCAGCCAGCGATCCGCCGCCGATCGTATTGTTGTGTGGGATTGTGGTCTGGGTATTCTGCGGCAGCTGGTTCGGCACCGTCCCCGGTATCTGCATGGCCGGAGAATTCAAATCGCCAGCACCGCTGCCGTACGCCATATTGTTGTTGTTCGATGTCGCCGACTGTGTGTCCGCGGGGGTCGCCTGCGCCGTGCTCGGGGTCGCTCCCTGAGTTGCGCCTGCCCCCCCCTGACTCAGATCTGTGTTCTGCCCCGCCTGCTGATCGGATTGCGTCTTCTCCTGGTTCCGCTGCAGGTAAAGCAAATACTGGCGCTGACTCTCCGCCTGGGTCTGGCGGTAGGCGGTGAAGCGCTGCGCGTAGTCCGGCTGGAACATCGGAGAAGGCAGTCCCAGCTGGTTCCGTTTCTGCCAGTAGTCGCGCGTCACCAGCGATTCGCTGTTCGGCAACAACTCACTCAGCTTCATGCCCGGATGCCACCCAAACCGGCCCGGATCCGCTACATTCCCGCGCACCGTGACCGTCTTGTCGAAGCTCGGCGAAATCGGAAGCACGCGAATAATGTCTCCGTCGCGCATCGGCATGCCCTTGCCCGCGGCATCCAGCGCGACATCCAGCGCGCGCTCATGCTGGCCTGCGTCGATCCGCTCCAGCGAGGCACGCGTCAGCGAAGCCGTGCTCGACAGGCCGCCCGCGTCCAGCAGCACATCCCCCAGCGTGGTCGTCTCTTTCTGGTCCTTCAGTTCGTAAATCGCCGGCAATCGCACACTGCCATACACCGCCACCTGCGGCCCCACCGGCGGGATATAGATGACGTCCCCCGGCAACAGCGGCAGGTCGTGCGACTTATCTCCGTTTACCAGCAGGTCGTACATATCGAAATCCACGATGGTGGTGCCGTTGCGCCGCAGCAAAATATGGCGCAAGGAACCCTGCGGCGCCGGGCCGCCGGTAGCAAAGATTGCGCTTACCAGCGTACTCATCGAGCTCACTGTGTAGCTGCCCGGATAGCGCGCCTGTCCCGTAACGAAGACGCGGATGGGGTGCAAATGCCCCAGGTTCACCGATACGTCGAAGCTCTTATAGATGCGTCCAACGCCGTCGCGCACTTGCTGCTGCAGGTTGCTGTAGGGCACGCCGCCCACGTGGATCGCGCCCACATGCGGGACGTAGACCATACCTTCTCGGTCCACCGTCACCTCGGCGTTGAAGTTCATCTGCCCCCACACACGGATCAGCAATTGATCGCCCGGACCCACCACGTAATTCGAGGTGACCGGCACCTGATCCACCGGCGCGAACGTGCTCGGGCTCTGCAGAAAGAGCTTCGCGCCATAAACTGGCAGCATCTGGCCCACAGACGCATACACCATCCGCTGAAATTCCGTCGGTTGGTCCGGGGCGAAGAAGCGCTGGTAGTAGAGGGGGTACGAATGAGCGTTGGTGCCTTCCGTCCGGCCGCCGCCCTGATCGCTCAGGTTGTCGACGTAGTTCGGCACCGGCTGTAGATCTACCGACTGCGAAGGGCCGGTATAGTTTCCTCCGGCGCCCGCCGTGCCACTACCCGTCCCGTAAGGGTTTTGCTCCGATGGCGTCGCGCCGGGGACGGTGGGATTCTGCAGCGTCGGAAGCTGGAGTTGCTGGCCGGTAGAGGATGAGCCTCCGCCACAGAAAGAATTGCTGGGATCGCATGTCTGGCCGAGCGCCCGATGCGGCTGCAGCACCGCAAGCGCCAGCGTGCTCGCCAGAAGGACCGTTAAGGCATTTTTCCTGCTACGCCGGAGAACGGAAATCCACTTGGAGTGGTCTTCCCGCAAAGAAAGGTCACAAGAACTGTCATTGGTTCGTGTCAACCTCCAGGAAACATGCGTTAAGCGCTGACTCATATTTAGGGGTTTGCAGCACGCCGATTCAGCCTGCATCGATCGGCACGCGACGCTCGTTTCACTCCTTAGAACAATCCTTGGCAACGCCTGCCACGCAGCCCGCGCCCCTACTAGTGTAGAGCCTATGTGGCTTCTGCGCATGCTGGTTTCGATTCTGCCCCGGAAATGCGAAAGAACTTTCCTTTGAACGCCGAAACTCCAGCTCACGGTCAGCGTCCGGACCGGTTCCAGGCCAGCGCATCGGTCGTCGCCGCAGGCGGGGACGGCTTCACCTTCTGTGTCACGAGCTCGCGCATCCCGCCCCCGATCAGCTCCCGCCGGGAAGCCGCCATCAAACAAAGAACGCACAGCGAGAAAGGACTGCCGAAGCTGAACAGGTAGCGAGTTGAGATGTTATTCAGGAAATACACGATCATCAGACACCACAGCACCATGTAGTAGCGCGTCCAGGCATTGTTTTCTATGGGGCGCGAGACCCGCCACAGCAAGAGGAAGACGCGCAGCATACTACCCAGGATCATCAACCCGGCGATCAGGCCGCTTTCAAACAGCAACTGAACGTAACCGTTGTCGATAGTGCCCACCAGGCGGTCGCCGGCCCGGTAACCGAAGCCGAACAGCCACCTGTTGTGCGCGCGCAGGATACTAAAGGCGATACCCCAGATATCGGTGCGCCCTGACAGACCAGACTTCAGGCCGCGCGGACTGGAGCTCAACGACAGGAAGTCATTCAGATAACTCGCGACGTTGCCGATGCGGTTGTGCTGCAGCAGAAACGCCGTCGCCAGCGGAATCAGAATAAGGGCAGCCATGATGTGAACGTGCCCGATTCGGATCCTTCGCAGCCATCCGGAGCCCATCGCGCGGAGCAGCAGCGCACCGGCGGCGACAAGCACGGCAGAAAGACTGCCCCGCGACCCTGTCAGGAAAATGAGGCCAAACGTTGCAATGGAGAGCCCAATCAACACCCGCTTCCTCCACCGCACCGTCTCCTCCATCGCCCGCCAGATAATGGCGGGGAAAAAACCGGCCAGGACAAAGCTGACCAGGTTGGGATGTGCCCGGGTACCGCCGGCGAACCTACCTCCGCTCTCAAATAGAGTCTGCCGTCCGGTGATGAGGATCGCGCAGGCCGTCAGAATTCCCGCCTGCGAGTACGCGCGCATCACGTTCGGAATGCCAATCTCCTGCACGATGAGCCGGGCGCAAAGAAATACCCCGATGAACACCAG
>DASXFH010000216.1:0-9908 GCA_036489655.1 Acidobacteriaceae bacterium
AAAGGTTCTTGCCACCCTGCGCGGCGCCGTCGCGGCCGGTGACGACCTCGTCAGTCATCTGGCCAAAGCCGCTGCCCAGCCGGAAACCATCCGCGCCATGCGCAACTTCATCGCCCTGACCAAAATCTTCGGTCAGATCGACCCCGAACTCTTTGAAGCGCTCGAGCACGCCATCCCGCCCCAGTTCAAAGATCGCAATCTGCGCCGTCAGACGCCGCCGCCCAGCCTCTGGGCCATCGCCCGAACCCTCTGGTCCCCTCCGGTGCGCCGCGCCCTGTTCGCTGGCGGTCTCATGCTGGCCGGCATCGGCTACTACATGAACAAGGAGCGCCCCAGCACCGCCGACCCGGCCTGACCGAAGCGGCTCCAAAGCAAAAGGCAGCGATGCCTTGTGCACCGCTGCCTGCCCCGACTCCCGGCTCCCGGCTCCCGGCTTTATACCCCTGGCTCTTTCACCAGAAACGATCCCCCGTACAGCGCTATGCCTATCAACAGAGGAATCATTCCGCACAGATAAACTCCCTTGTCCGTCGGCAGTGCGCCCAGCAGGATCATGACTCCCAGGCCGACCGCGCCCGTCACCAGCCCGCCAATCTGCAGCCCCTGCCGCATGCGGATGGTCGACAGCCGCGCCTCTTCCCGCATCAGTTCCAGCGCGGAGGCAGCCCCCGGACCCTGCGAATCCGCCAGCTTCTTCAGCATGTCGTTCTTGTAGTAGCTCTCGCGCTCCTTCCGCCGGGCATCCGACCACGAATTCACGGCCAGAAACGAGAACAGCGCCACCGCGCCTACGGCCAGAAAGATAAAGACCATCACATCCGGGCTCCACATCATGCAACCTCCTTGCGGCGTGCCTTCTCCGCTCTCAACCGGTACGACCAGCACCCGCCCAGGACGGTTTCATTTTTTTCAGAAGCGTATCCCTGCCTCTCTCCCGGCTCCCAGCTCCCGGCTCCCAGCTCTAAAATTTCCCCCTCGACAGAGATTTTGAAACCGCGCACCATAATTCGTGGTCCCACTGCCAGGTAAACTATGACCGCGGACCTGGGCCAACCCGCAACCCTCACCGACGAAGCCGCCATCGCGCGCGTCCTCGCCGGCGATCCGTCTGCCTTCGAAGCCATCGTTCGCCGCTGGCAGGGTCCGCTCGTCAATCTCGCCTGGCGCTATTGCCGCGACCGCATGCGCGCCGAAGAAATGGCGCAGGAAGCCTTTCTCCGCGCCTGGCGCAACCTCGCCCAGTTCCGCGGCGATTCCGCCTTCTCCACCTGGCTCTTTTCCCTCGCCGCCAACGTCTACCGCACCGAGCTTCGCCGCCTGCCCGCCACCCCGCTCTCTCTTGACGACATTGCCGAACCGCCTGACCCGCACCTGGCCGGCGCCGCCCTCGAAGAGACTTCCCGGGATGAGACCCTCCGCCGCGCCGTCCTCGCCCTGCCATCCAAATATCGCGACGCCATCCTCCTCTTCTATTTTCACGAGCAGGATGTCCCCGCCGCCGCCCGCACCCTCAAAATCCCCGAAGGCACCGTCAAGGCCCGGCTCTTCCGCGCCCGCGAGCTGCTCCGCTCCAAATTCGCCCGCCCGTCCTCCCGGACCCGCCGCGCATCCAATGCCGCCCGCCTCGCCGCGCATAAGGAGGCCCAATGAAAACGCGCCGTTCCAACCCGAACTTTGTGCCCCTAACCGACGCCGATATTGCCCGCGCGCTCGCCTCCGAGCACGATCACCTCCTGCCCTCTTCCGGTTTCGCCGCGTCCGTCATGGCCGCCATCGCCCATGAGACCTCCGCGCCCGCACCCATCCCTTTCCCGTGGAAGCGCGCCGTTCCCGGCATCGTCGCCATCGGCGCCGCCCTCGCCCTCCTCATCGCCGTTCTGGTCTCGATGGTGTTGTCTGCACCGGCCGCACCGCCTGCCCCCGCGCCCGTCCAGGCCAGCGCCATCGACACCGCGGCGCTGCTCCCCTTCCTCCATTCCACCCAGGGCGCCAACGTGGTTCTCTGGACCGCCGTCGCAGCTGGAGCCTTCATCGTCTCCCTCGTCTACTTCCGCCGCCTCCTCACCAGCCGCTGACATCGGCCTCCACCCGAATTCGTCTTTCTCCCAGCTCCCAGCTCCCAGCTACCGCCTGCCCTCTGTCCCTGTCATAATGTCTCCCAACATGTCCACCGCTCTTTCTACCCCTGTCAGCTTTGTGCTGGTTGACGGCGCCAACCGCAGCACCGGGACCATCGACCATTCGCCCTTCACCGTGGGCCGGCTCCCGGAGAACGATCTCGTCCTCTCCCATCCTTATGTTTCCCGCCGTCACGCCGACATCCTGATCGAGAACGATCAGTTTTTCCTGGTGGACCAGGGCAGCCGACACGGTACCTTCATCAACGGCAAGCCCGTCTCTCCCCGCCAGCAGGTCACTCCCGACGACGCCATTCACTTCGGCGCTCTCGACGGCCCCGCTCTCCACCTCGGCACCGTTGAAACCCACGACTCTTCCACCATCCGCGCCATCATCGACCAGATGCCCGAGGGCGCCGGCAACCCCCTCGACAAACTCCGCTGGTTCTTTGAGTCCGCCCGCAAGCTGAATACCTCCGACGCCGTCGACCAGATCCTCACCGCCCTCCTCGACACCACCCTCCAGCTCACCCAGGTGGAGCGCGGCTACGTTTTCCTCGCCAACGAATCCGGCGAAATGCGTCTCGCCGCCGGCCGCAGCGACAAGGGCGAAGAGCTCACTGACGAGTCCACCCTCTCCCATGGCGCCATGCGCCAGGCCATGAACTCCGATGAGTTCATCCTCACGGACACCCTCTCCGCCGACCCCGAAACCCGCTCCGCCAGCATCGTCGCCCACAGCATCCGCTCCGTCATCTGCATCCCCCTGCGCAAACGCCGCCCCGGCGGAGCCAAAGCCGAGCTGCTCGGCCTCCTCTATCTCGACAGCCGCCTCAAAGCCGGCCGCCTTACAGAAATCGACAACGATCTCCTCCGCACCATTGCCACCGACGCCGCCGCTCTCATCGATAACGCCCAGCTCACTGTCGCCGAAGAGCGCGATCGCCATTACCGTCAGGAAATGTCCATTGCCGCCGACATTCAGCGCGGCCTCATGAGCGTCCAGCCGCCGACCCTCTCCTGGGCCTCCGTCGCCGCGCGCTCCGTCCCCTGTCGCGAAGTCGGTGGCGACTTCTTCGACATCGTCGAAGACGGCGAGGCTCTCTCCGTCGTTCTTGCCGACATCTCCGGCAAGGGCATCTCTGCCGCCATCCTCGGCGCCACCCTCCAGGGCCTTATCTATTCGCTGCTGGTCGCGCGCCAGCCCCTCGCCACCCTGGCCGACGTCGTCAACCGCTACATCTGCAGCAAGAATGTCGAGAAGTACGCCACCATGGCCATCCTTCGCCTCACCCCCGACGGCCGCCTCGACTACATCAACTGCGGCCACGTCCCGCCCTTCCTCTACGCCAACGGCGCCTCCCGCCTCCCGGAATCGAACCTTCCCGTCGGCCTCATTGAAGGCGCGCCCTTCTCCTCCGGCTCGCTCCAGCTCAAGCCCGGCTCCCGCATTCTGATTGTCACCGATGGCGTTACAGAATCCGCCGACGCCGCCGGCGAATTCTACGGAGAAGACCGCCTCGTGGCCCCCGAACTGGAAAAAACCAGCCTCGACGACATCTTCTCCAGCGTGGAAAAGTTCTCCGGCTCCCTTGCCGCCGACGACGACTGCACCGTCGTCGACCTCCGCTACCTAGGATAAGTCGCAGTCAGCTGCCGGATATCCGGCTACAGGCCGCTCTTCGGTCGGCCTGATACTACACCAGTTCCACCCCGCGCCTGGCTTCAACTGCCCGTCGTCAACTCCCCTGCTCTTTCGCTTGCGAAGCGCGTGCGAGCGTCGCAATGCATCGACGAAGCATGACCGCCGAACCCAACCCTCTCGTTTAGACTGAAGCTGTCTTCACCCCCTGCGCATGCGCATTCTCCACGTCATTGGCAGCCTCTCGCCGGCCGACGGCGGCCCTCCCGAGGCGGTCCGCCAGCTGGCCCGCGCTTACCCCAAAATCGGTGTCGACGTCGAAGTCCTCTGCCAGGATTCGCCCGACTCTCCCTTCCTTGCCTCCCTGCCTTTTCCTGTCCATGCCCTCGGCCAGCGCTGGCTGGGACGATTCGGCCTCTCCCCGCGCCTCTGGCGATGGCTCCATCAGAACGCGGCGCGCTTCGACGGCATCGTCATGAACGGCCTCTGGATCTTTGCCGACATCGCCGTCCGCTCCGCCGCCCGGCGCGCCGCAACTCCCTACGCTGTCTTTCCCCACGGCTCGCTCGACCCCTGGTTCAACCGCAAGTACCCCCTCAAGCACCTCAAAAAGCTCCTCTACTGGCCGCTGCAATATCCCGTCCTTCGCGATGCACGCGCGGTCCTCTTCACCACCGCCACGGAGCGCGATCTCGCCGCCACCAGCTTTCGCCCCAGTCGCTGGAATGGTGTCCCGGTTTCCTATGGCATCAGTGATCCGGCCGGCGACCCTGCCTCCCAGATCGAAGCCTTCCACGCCCAATTTCCCGCTCTGCGCGGCCGCCGCTTCCTGCTCTTCATGTCCCGTCTGCATGAGAAAAAAGGCTGCGACCTGCTCGTCGAAGCCTTTGCCCGCCTTGCTTCGAAGTTTCCCGATGTGGATCTGGTCGTCGCCGGACCCGATCAGGTCGGCCTCCAGGCCAAATTGCAGGAGCGCGCCACCCGCAACGGAATCTCCAGCCGGGTGCACTGGCCCGGCATGCTCACCGGCGATCTCAAATGGGGAGCCCTCCGCAGCGCGGAAGCCTTCGTCCTGCCCTCACACCAGGAGAACTTCGGCATTGTCGTGGCCGAATCCCTGGCCGCCGGCCGCCCCGTCCTCATCAGCAATCAGGTGAATATCTGGCCGGACATCCAGGCCGATGGCGCCGGCCTCGTCGACGACGATACCCTCGAAGGGACCGAACGTCTCCTCCATCGCTGGCTGCAATTGCCCCCGGCCGAGCGCGAAGCCATGGCCGCCCGCGCCTGGCCCTGCTTTTCCAGCCGCTATTCGATGGAGCGAGCCGCATCCTCCATCAAAGCACTGTTCGCCGGCCCGAGCCGATCGTCACGGAACTGAGAACACGGGATCGCGGCTTGCGCCGTTCTATTCGCTAATCGCTGCTACTTGCCCTGCAGCATCTCCAGCAGCCGATCGAACTCCTCCAGCTTCGCGTATTCGATGATCACCCGGCCGCGCCCTTTTTTATCTTCGACCCGCACCTTCATCCCCAGCGACCGCTGCAGCTGCTCCTGCACCTCGCGCACATTAGGATCCTGTAGTTTCTCCTTTTGTTCGCCATCGGGCTTCTTCTTTGACTCGGGATTCAAAATCCCCTGCACATAGCTTTCCGCCTGCCGCACGCTCATCGACAGGGCCACCAGCTTTTGCGCCGCCTTTAGGATCGCTGCCGGATCCTCCAGCGGCAGAAGCGCCCGCGCATGTCCAAAGCTCAGCGCTCCACTTTCCACCTGCGCCTGAGCCTCGGCCGGCAGCCGCAGCAGCCGCAGAAAGTTCGCCACCGACGTGCGATCCTTTCCCGTCCGCTTCGCCATCTGCTCCTGGGTCAGCTGAAATTCCTTCGCCAGCCGCTCAAACGCCCGCGCCTGCTCCATCGGATTCAGATCGGTACGCTGCAGGTTTTCGACGATGGTCATCTCCATCGCCTGCTCGTCGGACGCATGCCGCACAATCGCCGGCACTGTCTCCTTACCCGCGCGCTGCGATGCCAGCCACCGCCGTTCGCCCGCGATCAGCTGGAACCGGCCTCCAGCGACCGGCCGCACCACAATCGGCTGCACCACGCCCGTCTCGGCAATCGATGCCGCCAGCTCCGCCAGCTGCACCTCGTCAAATCGCGTCCGTGTCTGATAGGGACTCCGGTCAATCTCTCCAACCGGAATCTCTCGGGCCTTCCCGCCCTCTTCCCTTGGTGGCGGAACCGTCTCGGCCGTGGCCTGGACCCGCGGCAGCAACGACTCCAATCCCTTACCGAGTGCTCTCCGTTTGGGTGCTTCGGTCACGGTCTGCATCCTCTTCGCCTCACTTCTCTCACCTCAAGCCAAAACAGAAATGTTCCACGTGGAACAGAAAGGCAGGGGCTACGGATTACGGTCTACGGTTGAGCGAGCACGCCTTCTGATCGCGAATCAGCTCTGGACCGTAACCCGTATCCCGAACCCTTATCCATAGGGCCAGAACTTCACCTTTACCTCGCCCCGCGACGCCCGAGCCGTCTTGCGCTCCTTCGCCGCCGGACTTTCAATCCCGTTCCGCGTCAGCAGCTCATCAGCCAGCTCCCGGTAGCTCTCGGCCCCGCGCGAACGAGCATCGTACAAAAGCACCGGCTTTCCATAGCTGGGAGCCTCGGCAAGCCGCACATTCCTCGGAATCACCGTCTTCAGCAGCTTGTCCTTGAAAAACTCCCGGAGATTGTCCGTCACCTGTTGCGCCAAGTTCGTCCGGTCGTCATACATGGTCAACAGAACGCCCTCGATATCCAGCCCGGGATTGAACGCCTCCCGCACCCGCTGCAGCGTGTGCATCAGCTCGCTCAAACCCTCCAGGGCAAAATACTCCGCCTGCATCGGAACCAGAAGCCGGTCGGCCGCCACCAGCGCGTTCAGGGTCAGCAAATCCAGCGCCGGGGGGCAGTCCAGCACAATAAAATCATAGCTATCTCGAACTTTATCAATAGCTTCCCGCAGCCGATAGGCCCGGCGCTCCATCTGGATCAGCTCCACATTTGCCCCGGTCAGGTTCTTATGTGACGGCACCAGCTGCAGCGTCTCAATCTCGGTTTTGAGGGCGACTTCCGGGATAGTCGCCTCTCCCATCAGCACGTCATACGAGGAACGCCGGTCCGCATCCCTGGCCACGCCGTACCCGCCGCTGGAGTTGGCCTGCGGATCGCAATCCACCAGCAGAACCCGCAATCCCTCCAAAGCCAGGGCGGCCGACAGATTAATAGCGGTGGTTGTCTTGCCTACCCCACCCTTCTGGTTCACGACGGCGAGCACTTTCCCCATGACCTCCCAAGCCTACCGGGCACGCGTCCTCGCCGCAACGGCTTTTCGCCTGTGAACAAACCGGTCGCTTTGTGGAATCCGCATGGGAGGGTCTTCCGGGCACAGGGGTAATCGCTTGTTTTCAAAATGGATGCACGCCGCCCGCGATTGTGAAAGGAGCGTTGCTAAAAAATGAGTCCGGTGGAAAAGAAGGGACCGATTTCCCGAAAAATGTATCGCGCCCCGATGCTTTCGCGAATCCCGCTCCCGGTGCGCTTGGTTCCACGTGGAACGTTGATTGTGCGCCTGCCTCCGACGGATGTTCCACGTGGAACATCGAAATCTCTCCGCTGTCTTGTCGATGCGGGAAAAGCCTACGACCGAAAGGCCGCAGAGCAGACGACCGGCGGAACAGGCGCGCCGTCAGGGCCGGTTTGCGGGCAGATCGGCCCGCTCGCGCAGGAACTCCAGAAAAGCCCGAACCTTCGGCGAAGCACTCAGCCGCGAAGGATACAGCGCATACAAATCCACCGGCTCTGGCGTCCATTCCGGCAGCAGCCGAACCAGCCTTCCCGCCTCCATATACGGCCGCGCCAACCCCCTCGACACAAGCGCCACTCCGATACCGGCCACTGCCAGTTGCAGGTTCATCGAGGGATCGGCGACCGCCACCCGCGCCTCTACCTGCACTTCGGCCCGTTCGCTGCCCCGGCGCAACCGCCAGGTGGTCAAAGCCCCGGGCTCCCCTGCCACCGTATCGCAGGTGGTGGCGATGCATTGATGCGCCCGAAGGTCGGCCGGCGACAGCGGCCATCCATGCTCCGCCACATACTCCGGGCTGGCATACAGTTCGGGCAGCACCTGCATCAGCGGCTTCACCCGCAGCGCAGAATCCTCCAGGGACCCGGCCCGGATCAGCACATCCAGTCTTCCCTCCAGAACGGCACCGTCCCCCTCCTGCATCTCCAGATACAGCTGAAGGTTCGGATAGCGGGCAAGAAACTCCGCCAGTATCGGCCCCAGGATCCACCGCGCAAAAGGAACGGGCGCCCCCACACGCAATCGTCCGCGAGGTTCCACCTGGAGCGCGCTCACCGCCAAATCTGCCTCTTCCGCTTCATCCAGCACCCGCTCGCAGCGCGTCAGATAGAGCGCGCCGATTTCGGTCAGCGCCACGCGTCGCGTGGTTCGCTCCACCAGCTGCGCGCCCAGTCGCTGCTCCAGCCGTCGGAGTGTGCGGCTGACGGTCGATTTGGGAAGGCCCAGACGGCGCGCCGCCTCCGTAAAGCTGCGAGTCTGCGCCACCTGCGTGAAGACCTGCATGGCATTCAAATCCAGTGCGGGTGTCATTGTTCCCATAATGCAACAGTATATGCATTATAGAGGCATTGTTTCCAGAAGCTTCTGGATCAATCGCCGAATCTGCTCCTGTGAATGGAGGAAACACCATGATTCTCGTCACCGGAGCCACTGGCAATGTCGGCAGCTCAATCGTCGATCAGCTGCTCACCCGCAACCGTCCTGTACGTGCCTTCACCCGCGATGCGGCAAAGGCCGCTGCCTGGGGACCGCGCGTTGAGTTCGCCCTTGGCGACCTCACCCATCCCGATACCTTCGCCCGGGCTCTCAACGGGGTCAAAGCCGTCTTTCTCATGAATGGAGCCCTGGACCCCTCCGCCTTCCGCCAGCTCCTCGCGCAGGCCACCGCTCATGGCAGCCCGCGGGTCATCTTTCTCTCCAGCCTCTTCGCCGCCAATCCCGAGTCGCCCATCGGCCGCCTCCACAAAGACAAGGAAGACGCCCTCCACGCCTCCGGGCTGCCCTTCGCCATCGTTCGAGCGGGCGGTTTCATGAGCAACGCCTATCAGTGGATCGGCTCCATCCAGTCCGAGGGCGTTGTCTACAATCCCACGGGCGATGGCGTCGCCGCCTCCATCGATCCTGCGGACATCGCGGCGGTCGCGGTCCATGCGCTCACCACGCCGGCGCTCACGGAAACCCTGTTTGAAGTGACCGGCAGCGAGCTGCTCAACACGGCAAAGAAGGTCGACATCCTCTCCCGCGTCCTGGATAAGCCTCTCCGCATCGTCGAGGTCGAGGCGGACGCAGCCGTACAAAGCCTGCTCCGCAGTGGCTTGCCACCGCTGGTGGCCAGCGCTCTCGGTGAGTCATTCGCATCCATCCGCGCGGGCGGAGCCGCGCAAATCACCGACACAGTCCGGCGCATCACCGGCCAGCCGCCTCGTTCATTCGAAGCCTGGGCCCGCGCCCATGCAGCCCGCTTCGCATGACCGGGGCCTCGCCTCGCCCGCCGGGATGCGTTCCCCGCATCCCGGTCCTCAATCTCAGGAGCGCCGTTATCGCACCCCGGCTGCCATCAGATGCTCCACATACCGCTGGTCCGATCCCAGGATGTGGTCGAACAGCCAGTCTTTGAGATGGTTCATCACCTCCAGCGATGGAGCCACCGCTGTGCCTTCCTCAACCCGTTTCCGAATTCCCTCCACCCACACCACCATCCCGTCGTGCTCGGCTTTGTGCTGTCGCTGCCCGGCGTAGCGCGTATGCGTGAATAAGGCTTCCTCGCGCCCGAAATGGAACCGCGTGTAGTCCACCAGATCGTCGAGGACCTGCTGGACCTCCTCCCGGCCATTCCCCGCCTGGATCGCCTCGTACAGCGCGTTCACCATGCCGACCAGCTTCTGATGGTCGTTGTCAATCGCCGCAATCCCCGTCATCAAACGGTCGTTCCACACCATGAAGGCCATGCGCGCCCCCCATTCTCCCCGCAGGCGGGCCGCTCCTCTGCCTGCTTCTCCCTTCGCTTATCGGCAGGCCGC
>DASXFH010000248.1:0-5956 GCA_036489655.1 Acidobacteriaceae bacterium
GAGGTGCAGCCGCGGGTCTTTTACGAGGACTTCAGGAACTACGTGCTGTATGTCCAGGATGTACGGCCTGGCGTGGGCGCCGCGAACTGGCGCGGCATTTTTCTCGCCGATGTGAGGGATCCGGACGCGCCGAAGATCACTACGGCCGATCGGGCCACCGTCGTGAGCGGCTCGAAACAGTCCATCATGATGCGCCTCCGCGACGGAACCGAACACCAGACGGTGGACAACCAGCCGGGGAACTATACCGTTTCGACCTTTGAACAAACCGATCTCCCGCTGCAGGCCGGTGCACAGACCAGCGTGCGCCTGGGTCACAGCGATACGCCGATTCTGGCCATGAACCTGCACGAACTGCTGGCGCGCACGCATGGCAGGAACGGGCGACTCTACGAGATCGAGTTCCAGAAGCGGCTGGCGTACCCGGCGGCTTGTTTGGTGCTGATGCTGGTCGGTGTGCCCCTGGGAATCTCCTCCCGCCGCGGCGGCAAGAGCGCCGGCTTTGTGCTGACCATCGCACTGGTCTTCATCTACTATTTCCTTTCCTCTACCGGAACGGCGCTCGCGCGCCAGGACAAGATCCCGGCCTTTGTCGGGGTATGGGAAGCCAACCTGATCTTCTCCGCGTGTGGCCTCGTCCTGCTGCGGCAAATGGCGACCGGCGGTGCGGCACTGTCGATGCTTTCCTCCATCGGCAGCTGGTTCCGCCAGCGCGCCGCCCAGACCACCACACCCGGCGACGCCGTCCAGCTCACTCCGCGACGGCGCCTGCTGCGGGGACGTTTTCCCCTCCTGCTCGACGAGTATGTTCTGCGCGAATTTCTGCTGACGTTTGGGCTGGTGCTGGTCACGTTCGTGATGCTGATGCTCGTCTTCACCTTCTTCGAGCTGCTCGGCGATATCATTCGCAATCGCACGCCTCTGGTCACCGTGGGCGAATACCTCATCAACCTGACGCCCAGCATGATTTACCTCATCACGCCTCTCAGCGTTCTGATTGGCGTACTGGCCGTCTTTGGAGTGATGAATCGCAACAGCGAGCTGACCGCCATGAAGGCCACCGGGATCAGCCTCTACCGCATCGTGGTTCCCGTTCTGGCCATCGCCGCCGTGCTCTCCGCCTCGCTGTTTCTCTTTGACGATACGTACCTGCCGCAGGCGAATCGCCGGCAGGAAGCGCTGCGCAACGTCATCAAGGGGAAGCCTCCGGAAACCTTCGAGCATCCTGGCAGAAAATGGATCTTCGGCCAGCAGCATGCCGGGCAGCCCAGCCGCATCTTCTATTACCAGTACTTCGACCCGGATATCGACACCTTCAGCAATATCTCCGTTTTTGAGTTCAACCCGGGGTCGTTCAACCTCTCCAGGAGGATCTTTGCCGCCACCGCGCACTGGGAACCGACACTCGACGCGTGGGTATTTGAGGACGGCTGGGAACGCACCTTCACCCCGGAGGGGATTAATTATCAGGGCTTCTCTGTGATGACCTTTCCGGAGGTCCGCGAGCCGCCCGCCTATTTCACCAAAGATGTGCGCCAGTCTTCCGAAATGAGCTTTGGCGAGCTGGCCCGCTACATTCGCAACCTGCGGCAAAGCGGATTCAATACCGTGCCGCTGCGCGTGCAGCTCAATCACAAGCTCGCCTATCCGCTCATCACGCTGGTGATGGCGGTTCTGGCCGTGCCGTTCGCACTCTCCATGGGCAAGCGGGGGTCGTTGTCCGGCATTGCTGTGGCCATTGGAGTCGCGATCGCTTACTTCGTCGTCTCGGGCTTCTTTGAGGCCATGGGCAATGTGAGCTGGCTTCCCGCCTTTCTCGCCGCCTGGTCGCCCGATTTTCTTTTTGGCCTGGCCGGCGCCTACCTCATTCTGCGCACCCCTACGTAAACTGGATACCTATGTTTGCCAATCTCCGACCGCTGCTTCCCTACATGCGCCGCTACTGGAAGGGCTACGTGTGGGGGTGCCTGTGCACGGTTCTGGCAAACGCGATCTGGGTGCAGTTTCCGCGGGTAATCGGCCTCGCCGTGCACGACCTGAATCTGGGTGTGACCTGGGCCAAGATCTTCAGCTATGCCGGCCTCCTGCTCGGCGTCACCGTCGCGCACGGCATCCTTCTTTTCCTCATGCGCTGGATCATCATCGGCATCTCGCGCGACATTGAATTCGATCTGCGCAACGATCTCTTCCGCCAGCTGGAGAAGCAGGCGGCCTCGTACTATCACGAAAATCGCACCGGCGACATTATGGCTCGAATGACCAACGACCTTGCTGCCGTTCGTATGCTGCTCGGTCCGGCCATCATGTATACCGCCAACACCGTGCTGTTCTCGGCGGGCGCTCTCTTCTTCCTGCTGCGCATCAGCCCCTTTCTCACGCTCGCCGCGCTCGCGCCCATGCCCCTGGCCAGTGTCTTCATCCAGTTCATGGGCCGCAAAATCCACCAGCGTTTCGAGCGGATTCAGGCGATGTTTTCCGATATCTCGGCGCAGGCCCAGGAGAATTTTTCCGGAGCGCGTCTGGTGCGCGCCTTCGCTCAGGAAGAAGCCCAGGTGGCAGCCTTTGAGCGATCCAACCAGGAATACATTCGTCGCGCTTTGCGTCTGGTGCGGTTGATGGGGATGTTATGGCCCACCCTGGAGTTTATGCTGGGGATCGCACTGGTCGTCGCGCTGCTGGTGGGCGGACATGAGGTGCTCGTCCATCGCATCAGTCTCGCTGGCTTCGTGACTTTTACGACATATCTGCTGATGCTGACCTGGCCGATCATCGCGCTGGGCTATGTCGTGAATCTCTTTGAGAGAGGCACCGCCTCGGTCATCCGCATCCAGGAAATTCTCACCGCTCAACCGACCATTTACGACAGCGAGCCCGCCGCCGGCTCCGCCGCTCTCCCCATCCGCGGCGAAGTGGAATTTCGCGATCTTAATTTTGTCTATCCTTCCGCAGACGGCCGCTCTGTGCCCGTTCTCTACAACCTTAACCTCAAAATTCCGGCGGGGACCAGTCTCGCCATCGTTGGTCCCACGGGATCGGGCAAATCCACGCTCGTCAACCTCATTCCGCGCCTGTACGACGCCCCGCCGGATACGGTTCTGATCGATGGCCGCTCGGTGCGCGATTATTCGCTGGAGGAGCTGCGCCGCGCCATTGGCGTCGTTCCCCAGGAAACATTTCTGTTCAGCACCGCAATTCAGGAAAACATCGCCTTCGGTGTCCCGCAGGCGTCGGCGTCAGAAGTGGAGCATGCATCGCGAGTGGCCCGGATCGCGGAGGAGTTCCGGCTGTTTCCCCATGGCTTCCAAACCGCGGTCGGAGAACGAGGGCTGACCCTGTCCGGAGGTCAGAAGCAGCGAACGGCTCTTGCACGCGCCATCCTGCGCAACCCCCGCATCCTCATTCTCGATGACGCGCTGGCCAGCGTCGATACCTATACAGAAGAACGCATCCTTGAAGAACTTCGCTCGGTGATGGCGGGGCGTACCACCATTTTGATTGCGCATCGCATCTCGACGGTGCGCCATGCGGACCGGATCGCGGTTCTCGTGCAGGGCCGTGTCGTCGAGCTGGGCACGCACGAAGAGCTGATCGCGCGCAACGGCTACTATGCCAGCCTCTTTCAGAAACAGCTTCTTGAGGAAGAGCTGGCCGTTACCGGCTGAGCGTCCTCACGCGGTCCAGCTGGACTGCGCCGATTCGGCCGTCGCCCCGCGCGGACGGCTCGCCGGAATCATGACGTGCGCCGCTGTGCCGCTGCCCTGCTCTGCCAGTTGGTGCAGCGCTTCCGGATCCCCCGCCGCCACGCGCCAGGCGTCCCGCACGTCGCGAACGCAGGCGATCGCTTCCCTCAGCCGGTCTGCCGACTCGAGCCGGGATCCCTCCAGACACAGCGCGAAGATGGATGCGTAGAATTCCGAAAGCGCTCTGGCCGAACTGCCGCCGATATCCATGCGCAGTCGGGACTGCAGATGCATCAGGATCTCCAGTACTCGACCAATCGCGGTCCTGCGTTCCGCCGCATCCCGGCTTTCGATGGCCGCGACCGCTCGGTAAAGAAAGCGAATCATGCCGTCGTACAGCGCCACAATCAGTTCCACCGGATTCATTCCGGCCACAGCCTGCTGCTGATAATTCATGCGTCTCCACGGCGCGTTAGCCGTTCCTGTTCTGGTTGTATCCCGAAATCGCGCTGTACAGCTCATCGACATACTGGATCTGCTGCGGGATCTGCTGCAGCGTGAAATTAGCCGCGTTCAGTTCGGTGGTCAGCTCCTGCTTTTGCGCGGTGATCAGAGTTTCCTGGTTGGAAATATTGTCGTTCAGCGCCGTTTCCTGGCTGGAATTCTGCTTCAGGGCCAGATAAATCGCACCCTGGGGCGAGCTGTTCCCAAGGTTATTCAGCGCGGTAGTCATGTTCTTTCCAAACGTCATCACGCTGCCGCTGGGCTGGAAGAAATTCGTCACGTCCTGATAGTTGCTGTTCAGCATGCTGTCCAGCGTCGCGGTGTTCAGCGTCAGCGTTCCGTTATAGCTCGTGCTGGCCGTGATCCCCAGCTGTGCCAGCGAGGTAACCGACCCCGACGGCTGCGTGAAGTTCATCGCCTGCTGCAGTGTCTCCTGCAGCATCGCCACCGTGGCGTTCCCGAAGAGCGGCTCGGCGGTCCCCGAGGAGTTGTTTCCCTCCTGGCTGTTGAGATCGCCGATCACCTTGTTGTAGGCCGTCACAAAGGTGCTGATGTCCGATTCCACCTGGCTGTTGTTGTTGGTGATTTCCACCTGCACTGAATTGCCGGCCGGCGCGCTCAGTAACTGCATGGTGACGCCTGGAATCGCGGTCGTCACCGTGTTGGAGCTGCTGGCCATCGAAACGCCATCCACTGAAAAACCGGCGTCCTGCCCCTTCTGCGCCTGGGTGATGCTCACCGCCGTGCTGGCCGTGGAGTCGGTCAGCCCGCTGGAATTGATCGTCACCGCACCCGCGCCCCCGCTGGTGTCGCTCACCAGCGTCAGCTTTGCGCTCGAGGCATCCGCGACCACATTTGCCTGCACGCCATAATCGCCCTGATTGATATACGACGCCAGGGTTGAGAGGGTGTTGTTCTGCGGGATGATATTGCCGCTGCCATCTTTAGCCGTGCCGTCAGAGATGGTGATGGTCCGTCCCGCGATCGTCAGCGTGCCCTTCAGAATGTCATTCGCGCCCAGGTCTCCGCTGGCATACGAGTATGTCTTCGCCGTCTGGCTGACGACCACCGTATGCGTTCCGGCCACCGCCGCTGACGTAGCATTCATCAGCGCAACCACCGAGGTATCCGAACTCGATCCTTCCTTGCCGGAAAATGTGCCCTGGAAGTCCGTCAGCGACTGCAATGCCGTCGCCAGAGAGCTCAGATCGGTGCCGATGCTGGTCAGAGCTGTGTCCTGCGACTGCAGCGCCGTCAACTGGTTCTTCCACGGCGTCTCCACCGCCTGCAGATTGGTCACAATCTGATTCACGGTGCTGGTGACATCGAACCCCTGACCGCTGGTCGGGGAACCAAAGGACAAACCCACGCTTCCCATAATGCTGTTATCGTCCCGTTCCGGGAGAGCTTTATCCCGGAGAGTCTTAGTGCAGTTCCTGTGCCATCCGTGGGTGGGTCAGGGTTGGAGAAAACTAAGAAAAAGCGGGGAGCCGAAGCTCCCCGCCGAGAGACGACCCGGCTGCTTACTGAAGCAGCTTGGTCACCATCTGTTCCGTGCTGTTGGCCTGCGCCAGAGCGCTGATGCCGGTCTGGGTCAGGATTTCGTACTTGGACATGTTGGACGTCGCCGAAGCGTAATCGGTCGCCGTGATGGAGTTCTGCGCGGACGAAACGTTGGTTTCCTCTGCACTGGCAATGTTGGCCGCCGCGCTCAGGGTATTGATGTTGGCGCCCACCTGTCCGCGCTGGAAGGCGACGGAACTGATGGCGTT
>DASXFH010000313.1:0-4043 GCA_036489655.1 Acidobacteriaceae bacterium
CAGGATGATCCGCGGATTCTGCCGGCGTTCAACAGCTCGTCTCCTTCGGGTGATGTTACGGCCGATGTGGTGTATGCGAACTTCGGAACGCTGGAAGATTTCAAGAAGCTGGCCTCGCTGGGCGTGAGCGTCAAAGGCAAGATTGTGCTGGTGCGCTATGGCGAGAATTTTCGCGGCGTAAAGGTGTACATTGCGCAGCAGTATGGCGCGGTGGGCGTGCTGATCTACTCTGACCCGGCGGACGATGGATATGTGAAAGGCGATATGTATCCGCGTGGGCCTTACCGGCCGGCTACGGGTGTGCAGCGTGGAAGCGTGCAGTTTTTGCCGCTGTATCCGGGCGATCCGGAGACGCCGGGCGTGGCGTCGACGCCGGACCTGCCGGACTCCGCACGCATTACTGATCCGGCGAAGATGAACCAGCCGACGATCCCGTCGAACCCGCTCTCATATCATGATGCCGCGCCGATCCTTGAGGCGCTGGATGGACCGGAGTCGCCGCGCGATTGGCAGGGCGGACTTCCCTTCACCTATCACCTGGGCGGAACGGGCGCGGTGAAGGTCCACATGGACCTGGTGCAGGACTACAAGCTGCGCACGATTTGGGACGTGGTGGGCACGATTGACGGCACTGATCCGGACCAGAAGGAAGACTGGGTGGTGGCGGGAAACCATCGCGATGCGTGGGTGTATGGAGCGGTGGACCCGAACAGTGGAACAGCGGCGATGCTGGAGGCGGTGCATGGGCTGGGCGATCTGCTGAAGCAGGGATGGAAGCCGAAGCGGCGCATCGTGATCTGCTCGTGGGACGCCGAGGAAGAGGGTCTGATGGGCTCGACCGAGTGGGCCGAGATGCATGCCAAGGAGCTGGCGCATGCGGTCGCCTACTTCAATACCGACGTGGGCGTGGCGGGGCCGAACTTCGACGCGTCGGCAGTGCCGTCGCTGAAGGAGTTTGTGCGGGATGTGACGCGCCAGGTGCCGAGCCCGAAGGGTGGAACAGTGTACGAGCAGTGGGAGGCGACGCAGCAGACGAGCCCTCGCCGCAGAGGCCGCTCGATGAGCCCCGATGCGCCAGCCAGTACTGTGGTTACTGTCGGGAATCTGGGATCGGGTTCTGATTACACGCCGTTTATCCAACACCTGGGCGTGCCTTCGACCGACATCGGTTCGCAGGGGCCGTATGGGGTTTACCACTCGACCTTTGATGACTACACCTGGTTCACGAAGTTCGCGGATCCGACGTTCGTCTACGAACAGCAGCAGGCGCGGGTCTTCGGCCTGGAGATTCTGCACATGGCCGACGCCGATGTGCTGCCGTATGACTATCGGCTGTACGGCAAGGATGTGGTGGGCTACGTGGCGGATGCGCAGAAGAGCGCTTCTGCTGCCAAGCTGAGCGTCGACTTCAGCGCGACGACTGCGGCAGCGAATCGTTTTGCCGCGGCTGGAGAGAAGGTGTACGCGTTGCAGTCTGGGGCGGTTGCGGGCACGAACGAGACGGGCACCGATGAGGCAAAGCTGAACGCCGCGCTACGCGATGCGGAGAGTGCGCTGCTGAACGATGCAGGGCTGCCGCGACGGCCTTGGTACAAGCACACGATTTACGCTCCGGGCGAGTATACGGGCTATGCCGCCGTGGTGATTCCGGGGGTGAGCGAGGGCATCGAAGCGAAGGACGGCGCGCGCACGCAGGGACAGCTGGATGCCCTGGCGGCGGCACTGAATCGTTCGGCGACGATCCTGGAGGATGCGGCGAAGTAGCTTATAAAGACGCAGCGAAATCGCTTACAAAGTAGCTGTGCGGCGAGTCCTACAGGAAGTATGCTGAGTGGTAGAGGAGCTGCATGGGCACGAGCGTGGATAAATCGACGCGGCAGCCGGGCGGGCCGCTGGTAAGCGGCAATGCAGCGACGCGGCGATGGATGGTCGCGTCGGTAGGTGTGCACCTGTGCGTTCTGGGGGCTCTGCTGTATGTGCGATCGCCGCAGCTGACGCCGGTGGAGCGGCCGGGCGATGCCACAGGACACCTGCTGTCGCTGACGTACGCGCCGGGCTTTAGCGCTCCGGCGGCGAAGTTGCAGGCGGTGAAGAATCCGCCGCGCAAGCCAGTTCCCTCCCCCAGCGTGCCAGCGCCTGCGCCGCCGCAACCGGTGGTTTCAGCGACGGCTACGGCGGCGACGACGAGCACAAATGCGTCGTCGGGCGTGGATGCGCTGGGCGATGGCGATACGACGGTGGCGCTGGTGGTGGTGCATCCACATCCGCAGCCGGACCTCTCGCAGTTGCCTGCGGGCACGAGCGGCGATGTGATTGTGGATGTGGTGATCGACAAGACGGGACGGATTGCGAAGTTCACGATGACGCGCGGGATGGGCCACGGCGTCGACCAGACGGTGCTGGCCACGATTCAGCAGTGGACGTTTCAGCCGGCGACGCGCAATGGAATTCCTGTCGCGAGCGAGCAGGAGCTGCTCTTCCATTACGTGCGCGGCTGAGGTTTCTGAACAGCGTGAGGGCTACTCGGGTAGTGCGATCTGACCGTCGATGTGGAAGTGTCCGGTGACTCCCGGCGCGCCGGTGTCGGGTTGGCCGCCGCCAATGCTGATGGTGTAGTCGCCTCCCGCGACGATGGGCTGCCCGGCTTCTGTCACCATGCTGAGGCCGCGATTCTTTAGTTCAAAGTGAATCTGCTGGCTCTGGCCTGGTTCGAGATGGACCCGTTGGAATCCGCGCAGAGCGATGCGGGGTGCGCCGGCGACGGCGGGGAACTTCAGATAGAGCTGCGCCACTTCATCGCCAGCAAGCTTGCCGGTATTTGTCACCGTTACGGAAGCAGTGACCGGCTGGCCCGCATTGACGCTCGATTCCGGCAGGCTGAGCGCGCTGTAGCTGAAGCTGGTATAGCTCAGACCGTATCCGAAGGGATAGAGCGGCTTGCCGGTGAAGTAGCGGTAGGTGCGGTTTTCCATTGAGTAGTCTTCGAAGTTGGGAAGCTGGCTTACGTCCTTGTAGAAGGTGACGGGGAGTCTTCCGGCGGGGTCATTCCGTCCGCTCAGAGTGCTTGCGATGGCCGCGCCACCCTCCTCGCCGGAGTACCAGGCTTCAACGACGGCGTTCGCATGTTGGTTGATCCAATTAACCGCCAACGCGCTTCCGTTCATCAACACCACGACGAGAGGCTTTCCGGTAGAGGCGACGGCCTCCACCAACGCTTCCTCCGGCTGCGGGAGATCAATGCTGGTGCGGTCTCCGCCGAGGAATCCGGGCTGATTGACTGGCATCTCTTCGCCCTCAAGCCGGCTGGTGATGCCGACGGCAGCGATCACGAGATCGGCTTTGCGGGCAGCCTCCACTGCTTCAGGCGAAGGTGCATCGTTGACGGCCGACCAGATCAGCTTGGCGGTGGGTTTGCGGTCGTCTGCGCTTCGATACTGCACGTCCAGTACTGCCTTCTCGCCCTTCACGAGGTGGACGCGCCCGAGGTGAGTTTCGACACCCTGGGAGCCGTACTGCAGCGCAACCATTTTGCCGTCCACCGACACCCGCCCGAAACCATCAGCCTGCAAACCGATGAGGTAGTCGCCGGTGGTTGGCGCTGTGAGATTTCCCGTCCATTGCACACCGACGGAGCTCTTTCCTGAGGTTGCGGCGGGCAGGTTCTGCTGGCTTAGATCGATGTTCTGCTCTACGCGGGTAGTGATGGGCTTTGGTTTCATGCTGGGGCCAAAATCGATTGCACCCCAGTCGGCGTACTCCGCTTGCAGGCCGGGCTTGCCGTCTGGCGTTGTGAGCAAGTTATTCGGCACTGGCTGGCCGTCGTCGCGCAGGAACTGTGTGCCGGGAAGGTAGGTGATGCGGGCGTCTGGAAACTCTGCTTTGAGGCCCTCGAGCAGGGACACCGTGTGCGTGGGGGTGCCGTTGTAGTTGCCGAGCAGAACGGCGGTCTGATCAGCCAGAGGGCCTACCACGAGAATGTTGCGTGTGCCCGGCTTGATCGGCAGCGTGCCGTCATTTTTGAGAAGCACCATCGACTCTTCGGC
>DASXFH010000314.1:0-1718 GCA_036489655.1 Acidobacteriaceae bacterium
AGTAGCCATCAGGTCCCGAGCCGTGAAGTTCTGGATCGTCAATCGCCTATCCGCATCCAGCGTTCATCGGGAGTGTACCGTCTGAACAGGAAGTGATTGCATATCAAAAGTGCAACGTCAGCAGATCAGAAGGCCGATGCCGCGCGCATCGGAATCGCCCACCCTCGCCGAACACATACCAGAAGCCGCTTCATATCTCTCGCGCAAGATTCCAAATCAGGAAACGCGAACCCGAGTCTCGCAGAAACCTGCCAAATCACTCCACCCAATTCGCTACCATGGAAATAGGTCGATCTCTGAAAACACATTCCAGCGCAGACCGCCGCGCAATCTAGCGGTCTGGCGGCGTCTAAGTCCTTTGCCTGGACGTTTTTGCGGCTAAGCTGTGTGGAATGACGAATTTAGCTGCCGGAAGACCGGCTAAACCGCTGTTACGAAAAGAGTTGCGCGCCGCTCTCCCGTGCCGGGAGGGGGAGGGGTATAGGTAACGGTATCAGGCACCTTCTACCGCCGAGGCGAGTCGCCGCAGCGGATCGCCGAGGCAGATCTCAAAGAAGGCCGCAACCGGGCACGGGGCGCAACGGAATTCCGCCGCCGACCTCGTGGCGGTCCTCGTTGCCGCGAGACTCCCGGTCATGTTCCCAGTGATGCTCTCGGTCATGGATGCTGCCATCCCGCTCGCACAGTGCGCCGCCGCGCCGTTTGGCAAACGTGGCCTGCACCTCGCTCAGGATGGAAAGCGCAATCTGTTCCGGCGTCTCGGCGCCAATGTCCAGCCCCGCAGGCGCATGCAAGCCCCGCGGCATGGCATCGCGCCCCAGCCGCGCCAGCAGCTCCAGCGTCCGCCGCCGCGCACCCAGGACGCCCAGGTAGCCCAGCGGATGCTGCAGCAGCGATTCGAGAAAGAAGGTGTCCTGCGCGAAGCTATGGCTCATCACGATCGCGGCCATGCGCGCATCGAGCCGCAGCCCATCCAGCGCCGCAACATCCCTGGCTGCAATCACGCGCTCCGCGTCGGGGAATCGCGACTCCCGCGCAAAGTCGGCACGCTGGTCCAGCACCACCACGCTCCAGCCCAGCGCCGCTGCCTGCGTCACCACCGGCTGCGCATCCGTTCCGGCTCCGCACACCAGTAGCTGCACCGGGGGCGCCAGCCACTCGAAAAACGCACGGCATCCCGCCAGCGAGCCCTCTCGCAACTCCGCGGTAAACGAATAGCCGATCTCGACGGAGCGTCGGAGCAGCGTAGCGATCTGTTCATGCTGCTCCACACCGTCCAGCGCAAACCGCTCTCCCACGCGAAGGCCGGATGCTGCCGTTGCCTCCAGCACCACAGCCAGCGCCGCAGCCTCGCGGCTCTCGGTCACACGCTGCTGGGCCAGCAATGGATGCGTCTCACTCGCGTCGCGGTCAACCCGCTCCAATAGCAGGTCGATGCCTCCGCCGCAGCCCAGCCCAAAGCCCTCATTGTCCTCTTGGGTGGATGTGTCGAAGGTCTTCATTACGGCGGGCGACTCGGCGGTCCACCAGTGCGCCCGCCGGCACAGCTCGCCTTCCAGGCAGCCGCCGCTGACCGCGCCAATCCGTGAGCCATCCGGCAGGATCAGCATCCGCGCGCCGGGCGAGCGGTACGACGATCCGCGGGTGTTCACCACGGTCGCCAGCACGCACACTCCGCCCGCAGCTTCTACGGCCGAATAGGCGGCCATCATGCGGGC
>DASXFH010000347.1:0-3683 GCA_036489655.1 Acidobacteriaceae bacterium
CTGCTCGGCTACCAATGGGCCGCCCGGGCCTTTGACGCCCGCACCGCCTTCTACACCGGCCTAGCCGTGCTCACCTCCGCCGGCGTCTTCCTCTTCACCCGAATCTTCATCCCCGAGGTCCTGCTCAGCCTCTTCCTCGCCATCGCGCTCTACAGCCTCCTGCGCGCGCTTGAGCCCGTGCCAGCCGTTTCGAGCCGCTACGCCTACGCCCTCTGGATCGCCCTCGCCTGCGCAGTCCTCACCAAAGGCCTGGTGGCCCTGGTCTTCCTCTTCGGCACCGCCCTCGTCTACCTCGCCCTCACCGGCGAGCACAGCCGCTGGCGCGTGCTCAAGCCCTTCACCGGAGGCCTCGTCTTCCTCGCGATCGCCGCGCCCTGGCACATCCTCGCCGGCCTGCGCAACACCGGCGGCACCCTCGGCGGCCACGTCCACGGCTTCTTCTGGTTCTACTTCGTCAACGAGCACTTCCTCCGCTTCCTCGGCCGCCGCATCCCGATGGACTACAACAAGCTCCCCGGCTATCTTTTCTGGAGCCTCCACCTGGTCTGGCTCTTCCCTTGGGCGCTCTTTTCGCCCCTGGCCATCGTCGCCGCCTGGAAGTTCTGGCAACGCCGCCGCATCGCCCCCATTCTCGCTCCCACAGTCCAGACCCGTACCGTTCTTCTGCTTACCCTCTACTCCGCCCTGGTCCTGGGCTTCTTCTCCCTCTCGACCAATCAGGAGTACTACACCTTCCCCGCCTACCTGCCTTTACTGCTGCTGATCGCCGCCGCCCTCACGCGCGCCGAAGGCCTCTACACCACCGACCGCACCTCTCACCGCTGGATCACGGTCGCCCACGCCTCCTTCACCGTCGCCGGCCTGGCCATCGCGACCGCCCTCTTCCTCGGCCTCTGGAGTTCCCGCCACCTCGCCTTCGTCCCCGACACCGGCACGTTGCTGGCTCACCGCGGCGTCGGCGACTACACCCTCTCCATGTCGCACCTCTTCGACCTCACCGGCCCCAGCTTCGCTGCGCTGCGCCTGCCCGCTGCCCTCGCGGCACTTGTCTTCGCCTTCGGCCCCGCCATTTCCTGGAGCCTCCGCAATAAACAGCGCCACCTCGCCGCGACCTCGGCCATCGCCCTCACCAGCGCCGTCTTCCTCATCGCCGCCCACATCGCCTTCGTACGCTTCGCTCCCATGCTCTCCTCGCACGACTTCGCCGTCACTATCGAGCAGCTCGAGCGCACCCACGCCATCCCCGCCGACACCCAGATCCTGCTCTACGGCGACCAGGCCTACGGCTCCTCCATTCCCTTCTATCTCGGCCGACAGGTACTGCTCGTCGAAGGCCGCTCCACCTCCATGCTCTTCGGCTCCACCTTCCCCGACGCCCCGCCCATCTTCCTCACCGACGCCGATCTCCTCCGCGAATGGGGCAATGGCCCGCGTAAAATCCTCTTCGTCCCCCTCGAGAAGCGCGACATCGTCGACCATCTTCTCGGAAACCGCCAGATCGTCCTCGCCGAGACCTCCGGCAAAGCCCTCATCACCGACCGCCCATTGGCTCCCGCGCACTAAACTAATACTAGGAAGTCACCAGCGCCCACGCGCCCGCCCCCAGGACCGCCTTTCCAGCCTCCGAGATCAAGGACGGTCCCAAGCGGAGCCACGAATGGTCCTATCGTTCGCCACGTCGCGGAGGACCCGGGTAGTTCCAGCTCGCTCGAATCAAAGCCTCACCGCCGAAATAAGTAAAGAAAGCACGAATGATCCTCGAAACTCCCAAGCCTGTTTCGCCCCTTGAAGCCTCCAAGCCTGTTCGCTGGAACCCGCGTTCCATCGTTCTCCTCTTCCTCGCCTGGCTCCTGCTCCAGTTCAGCGGCCTCTTCTCCCCCGGCCTGCTCGACGACGTCGACTCCATCTATATCGAGATCGCGCGCGAGATGCTCCAGCGCCACGACTTCGTCACCCCCTACGTCAACGGCATCCGCTTCTTCGACAAGCCGCCCCTGATGTACTGGATGGCCGCCGGCTCCATGCACGTTTTCGGCATTCACGACTGGGCCGCCCGCCTCCCCCTCGCACTCGGAGTCCTCGCCCTGTTGCTCGCCATCTACGCGCTTGGTAACCGGCTGTTCGCCAGCGTCTCCCCGGCTGCTCACCCCGACCGCGCCGGCTTCTATGCGGCGCTGGCGGTCGCCACCGGCATCGGCCCCTACCTCTACACCCGCTTCTACATCCCCGACATCCTCATCGCTCTATGGATGACGCTCGCCGTCCATCTCTTCCTCCTCGCCCTCGATCGCCTCCACCGCGGCGAATCCGCCCTTCTGCCCTGCCTGGGCTTCGCCGCCGTCATGGCCCTCAACGTCCTCACCAAGGGACTCATCGGAGCCGTCTTCCCCATCGGCTTCGTGCTGCTCTACCTCGCGATTACCCGCCAACTCCGCCTGCTGCCGCGCCTGCACCTGCTCGCGGGAACCCTTGTCTTCCTCGCCATCGCCGCGCCGTGGCACATTCTGGCAGCCCTGCGGAACCCCGCCATCGCGCTGCCCGCCGGCTTGGGCCTGCCCACCCACGGCGGCTGGGCCTGGTTCTACCTCTACAACGAGCACATCGCCCGCTTCCTCTCCAAGCGCATCCCCCACGACTACGGCCAGACGCCGGTCTGGCTCTTCTGGCTCTATCTCGCCATCTGGGTCATGCCCTGGACCACGTTCCTCCCCGGCGCCATCGCCGAGCACATCCGCACCCTCCGCAAGCGGCTCTCGGCCACCACCGACCGGGCCCCCGAACAGGCCACCGAGCACGAGGCTGCTCTGTCGCTCCTGCTCTGGGCTGTTCTGGTGCTGGGCTTCTTCTCCGTCTCCGCCCGGCAGGAGTACTACTCGCTGCCGGCGCTGCCCGCCCTCGCACTGATGGCCGGCGGCCTGCTCGCGCGCGCCGAGTCCGACGCGGCCACCAGCGGGGCTGCAAGGCGCACGGCCGTGCGATGGTCGACCTGGTTCCTGCTCCCGATCACTACGCTGGTTGCGGTGGTCTGCGGCTACTTCGCCGTCTTCGCGCCGCATCCGGCTCCCGGAGCCACGCTCTCCGACCTGCTCGCCAGCAATCCCTCGCTCTACAACCTCTCGCTCGGCCATATCTTCGACCTGACCGGCGCGGCGATGGGACTGTTCCGCGGTCCGCTCGCGGCCACTGCGATCGGGATGCTGCTGGTCGGCTGCGGCAGCACGCTGCTGCGGGCGAAGAACCGCCTCTACGCCGCCAACCTGACGCTCGCCGCCGGCATGATCGTCACCCTGCTCGCCGCGCACGCGGGGCTGGTCCGCTTCAATCCCATCCTCGGCTCGAAGGACCTCGCGATGGCCATCAACGCGGTCAAGCAGCCCGGCGACCTCATCGTCCTCGACGGCGAGTTCACCTCCGGCTCGACGCTGGTCTTCTACACCGGCGAGCCCGTGCATCTGGTCAACGGCCGCGTCAACGGCCTGTGGTACGGCAGCTTCTGGCCCGATTCGCCCAAGGTCTTCGAGACCGACGCGTCGCTGCGCCAACTCTGGGCCGGGCCGCGCCGCATCTTCCTGCTCACCTACGACGAAGCCGCCCGCGAGCGCGATCTCGCCCGCTTCGCTCCCACCTACGCGCTCGCCGAGTCCGGCGGCAAGACCATCCTCACCAACCGCAAATAGCGAAGA
>DASXFH010000374.1:0-9027 GCA_036489655.1 Acidobacteriaceae bacterium
GTACGGTCGCGGCTATGCAGGCGGCGCTCGGGGCTATGCAGGCGGGGCTCGTGGGTATAGCGGCTTCCGCGGCGGTGCGGGTGTCTATCATGGACCGGCCTACGGCGGCGCACGCGGCTATGCGGGTGGAGCGCGCGGCTATGCGGGCGGGGCTCGGGGTTATGCCGGTGGAGCTCGGGGTTATTCAGGCGGAGCCCACGGTTATTCCGGTGGCGGATTCCATGGCGGCGGTGGCGGTGGGTTCCACGGCGGCGGTGGCGGAGGCTTCCACGGTGGAGGCGGTGGTGGTTTCCATGGCGGCGGTGGTGGACACGGCGGTGGACACCGGTAATCGCCGCAGCAAACGGACAGAGCCCGCTCTTCGGAGCGGGCTTTCTGTTTAGAGGCAGGCAATAGGGAACAGGCAATACGCAATCGCCAGCCGAAGCGGGCTTACCTCGGGTCGGCGCGGAAATCGCTGCGCGCCAGAGCCATGGCCATCCGAGCGATCTTGCGGGCAGCGTCGGGATGGGCGAGAGTGCGGGCATTTTCGGACATGGTGCGGAGGCGCTCCGGGTCGCCCAGCAGATCGACGAGCGTGCCCTGGAGCTGCTCGGGCGTGAGGTCGGGTTCGAGGAGAACGCGTGCAGCTCCCACCTGGACCATGACTTCGGCATTGCGGCGCTGGTGATCGTCGGCGGCCTGGGGAAAGGGCACGAGGACTGCGGGCTTTCCGGCGGCGGCGAGTTCTGCGACGGTGGAGGCTCCACTGCGCGCAAGGACCAGGTCGGCGGCGGCAAAGCGGCGAGGCATGTCGTCAAGAAAAGGACGGACCTCCCACCGATCGGGCGGGGCTCCGCTGGCCTGGTAGGCGGCCAGAGTGGCTTCGGCGTGACGGGCTCCGGCCTGGTGCAGGATGGTGAGGCCAGGCACCTGCGCGAGGAGCGTGGCAGCGATCTTTGGCACGATGCCGTTCAGCACGCGCGCGCCCTGGCTGCCGCCAAAGACGAGCAGATGCGGCGGAGCCCCGGCGGGGCGCGGAGGGAGCTGGAAGAAGTCAGAGCGGACGGGGATACCGGTGAGGCGGGCCCCATTGAAATAGTGAGCGGCGGGCTCAAAGTTGACAGCGGCGGCGCGGACCCAGGCGCCGACCATGCGGTTGGCGAGTCCGGGCACGGCGTTGGGCTCGAAGGCAAGGGTGGGAATGCGCAGCAGGATGGCCGCGCCCATGACGGGACCCGACGCATAGCCGCCGACGCCGATGACCACGGCCGGGCGAAACTGGCGGAGCAGGCGCATGCACTGAAAGAGGCCGAGGGGCAGATCGATCAGAGTGCGCAGGCGGGTGCCGAGCGAGACGTGGTTGAGCTGGCCTACGCGGATCAGTTCGAGCGGATAGCCGGCCGGGGGGACGAGGCGCGATTCGAGGCCGCGGGCGGTGCCGACAAAGAGGAGCTGCGCGCCGTGTTGGGCCTTAAGCTCGTCGGCAATGGCGAGGGCGGGGATGATGTGCCCGCCGGTGCCGCCGCCGGCGATGAGGATGCGAGGAGTCGCCTCACGCGGCATCGGGCACCTGTGCGGCAAGGATCGCGACGGGAACGGAGAAGTAAATCCTGCCGGCTTGGCGGCGGGGCTGGACGTCCATGGCATCGTCCACGAGCGCCTGCTCGAACATCGCGCGCATGTGGTCTTTGTCGCTGTCGCCGCCGGGTGGGTACGAGCGGGCCAGGAACGAATCGAGATCGAGGGGCAGGCGAGTCTGCTCGACCTGGGGCTCTGCCAGTCCCGCAGCCGCGAAAAGCGAGCGGAGTTCCTCAACGGGCATGGCTCGGGTGTGCGAGGGATCGCGCAGGCTCTCCAGCGCATTGAAGCCGTCGGCCTTCGCGGCGGAGGGAGCGCTGTCGGCAACGACGATGCGGCCACCAGGCCTCGTGACGCGACGCATCTCATGCAGCACGCGCAGCGGCTGGGGAAAATGGTGGAAGGCGAAGCGGCAGGTGACGATGGTGAAGGTTCCGGCAGCGTAAAGCATCGCGGTTACATCGCCCAGATCCCACTGCACGTTGGTCAGCCCGGCATTGGCCTGGGTCGCCCGCGCCTGGTCGAGCATGGCGGGTGTCAGGTCGATGCCGGTGGACTGGCGGACGCGGCGGGCGAGGGCACAAACGAGAACACCGGGACCGCAGGCGACGTCGAGAGCGGTATCATCCGGCGTCACCTGAGCCAGGCGGAGAATCGCCTCGACAATCTCCTCGTTGCGGGCGGCCGGCGACAGAGCGAACTGCGCCGCCTGGCGCGTGAACTGATCGACGACTTCATCGCGGTGTTCCATAGCTGAATTCAGAATGCTGGATTCCCGCTGTGTCAGTCCACTTCCCGCGTGATGTTCAGCAGCACACCCACCAGCACCAGCATGATGAAAAGCGAGGTTCCGCCATAGGAAACGAAAGGCAGGGTGATGCCTTTGGTGGGCACCAGCGCCAGCACCACGCTGATGTTGAAGAAGGCCTGGATGAGAACGGTCGCGGTGATGCCAAAGGCCAGGAAGCGGGCAAAGGGGTCCCGCGACAAAATGGCCGCGCGCATGCCGCGGTAGCCGATGAAGACGAAGAGCGCGACGACGATCAGCGAGCCGAGAAGGCCCATTTCCTGGGCAATGTTGGCAAAAATGTAGTCGGTGTGGGCCTCGGGCAGATAGAAGAGCTTGGCGGTGCCATCCATATAGCCCACGCCGCGAAAGCCCCCGGAGCCCACGGCGATGAGCGACTGCAGGATGTGGTAGCCCTTGCCCAGGGGATCGGATTCCGGATTGAGGAATGCGAGGAGACGGTCGCGCCGCCAGGCCACGCGGAAGAGCATGAAGTAGAGGACCGGGGTGGAGGCCAGCGCGGCATAGCCGAGGTATTTTAGGTTCATTCCGGCCAGCCACAGCATGAGCGCGGTCACGCCGGCACAGACCAGCGCCGTGCCCAGGTCCGGCTCTTTGAGGATGAGCGCAATGAAGATCAGGCTGGGCAGGGCGGCGGGGATGAGGGTGTTGCGCACGTCGTCCATGGCATGCATGCGGTTCTGCAGGAACCACGCGAGGAAGAGCACCATCGCGGGTTTGGCGATCTCCGAGGGCTGGAAGGAGAGCATGCCGAGGCGGATCCAGCGATGGGTGTTATGCGAATCGCGCATGAGGAAGGCGGCCAGCAGCAAAATGACCGTCATTCCGACCACCGGGAAGACCACACTGGGGCGGTTGTATTTGCGGTAGTCCACGCGCATGAGCAGGGTCATGGCGGCGAGGCCAAAGATGGCAAACAGCGCCTGGCGAATCAGAAAAGTGTAGGGCGAGCCGTAGCGCTCCCGGGCCATGACGGCTGAGGCGCTGAAGACCATGGCGAGGCCGATGACCACCAGGAACAAGGTGGCGCAGTACATACCTTTATCGACACCGACGCGTTTCGCCATAGATCTCGCTTGATCAGGAGCGGCTGAGGGCGGCCAGACCGCGCCGCGCCAGAACCGTTTCCTTAAACACACGCCCCCGATGCTCGTAGTTCTCGAACTGATCGAAGCTGGAGCAGGCCGGCGCCAGCAGAACAATCTCCCCGGGCTGCGCGGCGTTCCCTGCCCGCTTCACGGCTTCTTCCAGCGTGCCCGCACTCACGATGGGCACCGCGCCTTCGATGTGGGTGTGGATCTTATCCGCCGCCGCGCCGATGGTGTAGACGGCCTTCACCCTCTCCTGCAACAGGGGCCGCATCTGGCGGTAGTCGGAGTTCTTGTCCTTGCCGCCGAGGATGAGGTGAATCCCGCCGGGGAAGGCCGCGATGGCCTTCATGGTCGCGTCCACGTTGGTGGCCTTGGAGTCGTTGTAATAATCGACGGCGTTGAGGGTGGCCACGAATTCCAGGCGATGTTCAACGGCCTTGAAGGCCATGACGGCGGCGCGAATGGTGGAGGCATCGACCCCGGCCAGGCGCGCGGCGCACACCGCGGCCAGAACATTCTCGACGTTGTGCGCGCCCTTCAGGGGGATCTCCTCGACCCTCATCACCGGCTCCGGTGCGGCTTGTTCCGAGGCGCGGAACGTGATGACGCCCTCGTGCACGAACGCTCCCTGGCGCACGATGCGTTTCCGGCTGAACCAGAAGACGCGCGACGGCGCGCGGGCAGCGGCTCGGGCCGTGACATCGTCATCCGCATTCAGAACCAGAGCGTCCTCCGCCGTTTGCCGGGCAAAGATGCGCTCCTTGGCGGCGGCGTAGTTCTCAAAGGTGCCGTGGCGGTCGAGGTGGTCGGGCGTGATGTTGAGGATGACGGCGATCTGCGGATGGAAGATGTCGGTGGTCTCGAGCTGGAAGCTGGAGACTTCGAGAACCGACCATCCGTCGTCGCTGGACTGATCGACGAGCGCGATGACCGGCACGCCGATGTTGCCGCCCAACTGCGTAGGGAGCTTCGCGGCCTCAAGAATCTCGCCGCAGAGGCTGGTTGTGGTGGTCTTGCCGTTCGATCCGGTGATGGCCAGGACCTTGCCGCGGAGGTAATGCGCGGCCAGCTCCAGCTCACCGATAATGGGCAGGCCGAATTTGCGGACCTGGACCAGCTCCGGCGTATCGACGGGAACGCCCGGGCTGACGACGATCAGATCCTGCCGCCGGAAAGTGAGCAGCCCGTGGCCGCCGGCTTCGACGGCGATGCCTTCCTCGATGAGGGCCGGGATCTCCTTCGCCAGCTCTTCAGCGCTGCGCACGTCAGAGACGGTGACCTGGGCGCCCTGGTGGCGCAGGAACAGTGCTGCCGCCAGTCCCGACTTGCCCAGACCGACGACCAAAACCTTTTTGCCTTTAATGTCCATCGATACTCGCGAGCGCCGGGCTGGTTTATTCTCCCACGCCGGCTCTCCTCTTT
Organism: Acidobacteriaceae bacterium; assembly: GCA_036489655.1. Taxonomy (GTDB): domain Bacteria; phylum Acidobacteriota; class Terriglobia; order Terriglobales; family Acidobacteriaceae; genus Palsa-343. The sequence goes on from DASXFH010000374.1 coordinate 4,882, forward strand.
ATCGCAGCTTCAGGGTTGTGAGTGCAAAGAGTGCAAACACCAGGGCGCCAATCCAGAAGCGGGCGATCACTTTGGACTCCGACCAGCCCATCAGCTCGAAGTGGTGGTGCAGGGGCGCCATGCGGAAGATGCGCTTGCCGCCGCGCAGTTTGTAGCTGCCCACCTGCAGGATCACGGACAGCGCCTCGAGGACGAAGATGCCGCCGATGAAGGGCAGCAACAGCTCCTGCTTGATGATGACGGCCACGGTGGCGATGGCTCCGCCGAGGGCAAGGGAGCCCACATCGCCCATGAAGATTTCCGCAGGATGGGCGTTGTACCAGAGGAAGCCGATACTGGCGCCGGTCATGGCTCCGCAGAAGACGGTCACCTCGCTGACCAGGGGCATGCGCTGCAGCTCCAGATAGTCGGCAAAGATGACGTGCCCGCTGACGTAGGTGAGAACGGTGAGGGCTCCGGCGGCAATGATGGTGCAGCCGATCGCCAGTCCGTCGAGGCCATCCGTGAGGTTCACGGCGTTGCTGGTGCCGACCAGCAGCAACATCACAAAGCCGATGAAGGGCAGGAAGGCCAGGACGCCGAGGTGCGGTATGTGCAGCAGCGCCGGGATCGACAGGCGCGGCCGGATGTATTTGATGAAGGGGACCATCAGCCGCGTGGAGTAGCGGCCCTGCAACTCCATGAGCACCAGAACCACGGCAATCGCAGCAGCGGCGAGGAACTGGTAGAGCAGCTTGGCGCGGGCGGTCAGGCCGAGGTTGCGGCGATGGACAACCTTTATATAGTCGTCGGCAAATCCAATGGCGCCGAAGGCGACGGTGGCGAACATGACCAGCCAGACAAAGGGGTTCGACAGGTCAGCCCACAGAAACGTGGGCAGCACGATCGCGATACAGATGAGCACGCCGCCCATGGTGGGGGTGCCCGCCTTTTTCTGGTGCGCCTTGGGACCCTCTTCGCGAATGTACTGGCCGATTTGAAACTCGCGCAGTTTTTCAATGACCCAGGGTCCGATGATCAGCGTAATGAGCAGCGCGGTGAGCGAGGCAAAGGCGGTGCGGAACGTCAGATACCGGAAGATGCGGAAGGGCCGGAAGTACGGGAACAGCTTCTGATAGAGCAGCCAGTAAAGCAAACTTCCTCCGGTGGGCGTGGGTTCCCGCTTATCTTAACGCGCCGGATGGGGCAAAGACGCTCTTTTCCGGTCATGCCGGGGGTGTCGTTTTTGGGTCGCGAACAGCGTTACTCTCGGGGGTCGCGGAGGGTATCGAGAGCCTTTTCCAGGCGCACGCCGCGGGAGGCTTTCAGCAGAACGGCGTCACCCGGGCGGAGGTTCTCGTGAAGCCAGGCGCCGGCGGCCTCGGCCGAGTCGACGAAGATCGCTTCTGCCCCGCAATGTTGGGCGGCCTCCACGATCGCCCGCGCCAGACCTCGGACGCCGACAACCACGTCGATGCCGGCCTGGGCGGCGGCTGTGCCACAGGCAGCGTGCAGGTCTTCGGCTTCCCTGCCCAGCTCCAGCATTTCCCCGGCAACGAGGATGTGCCGCTCGGCCGGCATGCCGGACAGGGTGGCGATCATCGACTTCAGCGCCTCGGGGTTGGAGTTGTAAGCGTCGTTGAGGATCGTGGCACCGTGCCACTCGATGGTCTGGCCACGCTTGTCTTCGGGACGCAATTGCTCGAGCGCGGCACAGGCGCCGGCAAGCGGAATGCCCGCTTCGAGCCCCACCGCCAGAGCCGCCATCGCGTTCGCAGCATTGTGGGCGCCGGGCAGGTGGAGATGCAGAGTCGCGTGGTGAGTGTCGGCTCGGACCTGAATGCGCAGCCCTGCCGCGCCCAGGACCTCCACGCTTTCCGCGCGCGGATCGCCACAGGCGCCGCGGCCGTAGTAGATCGCCTTGCCCTGAAAATCTCGCCCAAACTGCGAGACGTAGGGATCGTCGCAGTTGAGAAAGGCGATGCCGTTGCGGGGGAGCGCGGCCACCAGCTCATACTTGGCGCGAGCAATGCCGGCCACTCCGTCCGGAAAGAACTCGGCGTGCGCGTGGCCGACGTTGGTGACCACGCCCCAGTCCGGCGCAGCGATGCGACACAGTGCGGTGATCTCGCCCGCCGCAGACATGCCCATCTCGATCACGGCGACTTCGTGCTGCGGCTCCAGACGCAGCAGCTGCAGCGGCAGCCCGTAGTGGTTGTTCAGGTTGCCCTGCGATTTGAGGACGGAGAAGCGCGTGGCGAGGACGGCGGCAACGGCTTCTTTGGTGGTGGTTTTGCCGGCCGAGCCGGTGATGCCGATGACGCGCCTGCCCCAGTGTCGGCGGACCGCGGCGGCCAGGCGCTGCAGGGCCGGCAGCGGGTCATCGACGACAAGCAGCGGCCGCTGCCGGGCGAGATCGAGCAGGCCGGCGAGGCGCTGGCGGGCGACGAGGGCAGCGCTGGCTCCTCGGTCGAAGGCGGCGGCGATGAAGTCGTGGCCGTCGAATCGCTCGCCCTGGATGGCAATGAACAGATCGCCCGGCTGCAGGGTGCGCGAATCGATCGAGTATCCGGTTGCGGAGACTTCCGCGCCGGGCGCCAGGGCCGACTGCAATTCGGCGGCGGACCAGCGAGCGATCTGCTCCAGAGTCAGCTTCATGCGCGCGTCTCCTGCAGTTCGCGCAGCGCCTGCGCCGCAATGGCCGCGTCATCAAAAGGGATGGTCCCGTCGCGCAGGACCTGATCCTTTTCGTGCCCCTTGCCGGCCAGCAGAACGATGTCGCCGGGATTCGCCGCCTCGAGCGCGCGATGGATCGCTGTGGCGCGGTCGGGCTCAACTATATATATTGTGCCGGTGGCGGCCAGTCCGGGCAGCGCATCCGCAATGATCGCGTCGGGATCTTCGCTGCGGGGATTGTCCGAGGTGAGCACCACCAGGTCGCTCCCCTCGCCCGCGGCCCGCCCCATCTTTGGACGCTTGGCGCGGTCGCGATCGCCGCCGCAGCCGAACAGAGTGATCACGCGATGCTCTGTGCCGACAAATTCGCGCGCCAGAGCGAGCAGATTGCGCAGCGCGTCGTCCGTGTGGGCGTAGTCGACGACCACCGTGAAGGGCTGGCCCGCATCGACGGTCTGGAAACGTCCCGGCACGTGGTCGAGCGCAGTGGCCCCACTGGCCACCTGCTCCAGGGTCAGGCCGCGGGCCATCGCAGCGCCCGCCGCCGCCAGCAGGTTGTAGAGATTCACGCGACCGGTCAGGCGCGTTCGCACTTCGGCCGATCCCCGCGGCGTGATCAGGCGGAAGCGCATGCCTGAGGCCGCCATCTGTGCCGCTTCTGCGCGGAAGTCTCCGCCGCGCAGGCCGTAGGTGAAGACGCCGGCTCCTGCTCCGCGCGCCACGCCCACCAGTGCAACCCCATAGGGGTCGTCGACGTTGATCACCGCAACGCGCGGCGGCCGGCCCAGCGAGCCGTCGAAGAGCCTGCGCTTGGCGCCGAAGTAGTTTTCCATGGTGCCGTGGAAGTCAAGATGGTCCTGGGTGAGATTGGTGAAGAGCGCCACGTCGTACGTCAGGCCGCAGACGCGTCCCTGGGCCAGCGCGTGCGAGGAGACCTCCATCACGGCTTCCGTCGCGCCGGCATCGGCTCCCTCGCGAAACAGCGCCAGCAGATCGCGCGACTCGGGCGTAGTGTGGGGCGCGGAGCGCACCATCCCGGCGATGTGATTTTCAATGGTTCCGATCAGCACCGTCCTGCGTGCGACGGAGTTGAGCATTGCCTCCAGCAGAAAGGCCGTCGTCGTTTTGCCGTTGGTGCCGGTCACGCCGCTGAAGGCGAGCTGCCGTTCCGGATGACCGAAGAAATTCGCCGCCACAGCGGCCATCGCGAGTCGGCCTGCGCCCGCGGGTACTTCGGCCACCGCGATTTCCGGATGCTGTCGGGCCGTCTCGGAGAACGCTGCGGCCGAGTCGGTGACAATTGCCGCCGCCCCCTGCGCAAGGGCTCGCCCGATGTAGCGGTTGCCGTCGGTCGTGCCGCCCTGCATGGCGAGGAACAGCGCTTCCCGTCCAACGCGCCGCGAGTCGTACTCGACGCCGGCGATCTCCGGGTTGGGGCCGGTACGGCGCACGATTTCCGCACCCTGAACAATCTGGTCGAAGCGGATCACA
>DASXFH010000018.1:0-26398 GCA_036489655.1 Acidobacteriaceae bacterium
TCCATGGCCGTGATCATGATGTCGATGGCGGCGCGGTAGGCGGGGATGTCAAATGTGCCGGCCGCGGTGACGAATTTGAGCAGGTTGAAGCTGGCCAGGTTGCAGGCGGAGTTGTCGAGGAACATGTACTCCGAGCAGGGATTGGAGGCGTTGATGCGGGCGGTGTTCTTCGACGTGTGCCACCGGTTGATGGTGGAGTCGTACTGCATGCCGGGATCGCCGCACTGCCAGGTGGCCTCGGCGATCTTCTTCATGATGTCGCGGGCCTTCCAGGTGTGGACCGGGGCGCCGTCTTTCACGGACTTCGTGGTGAAGTCGGCGTCTTTTTCGACGGCACGCATGAACTCGTCGTTGACGCGGACAGAGTTGTTGGCGTTCTGGAAGAAGATGGAGGAGTAGGCCTCGGAGTCGGGACCGCTGGAGCCGTCGTAGCCTTCGCGCATGAGGGCCCAGGCCTTGGCTTCTTCCTTCGCCTTGCACTCGATGAAGTCCACGATGTCGGGATGGTCGACGTTGAGGATGACCATCTTGGCGGCGCGACGGGTCTTGCCGCCGGACTTGATGACGCCGGCGAAGGCGTCGAATCCGCGCATGAAGCTGAGCGGGCCGGAGGCGGTGCCGCCGCCGGAGAGGGTCTCACGGGAGCCGCGGATGGTGGAGAGGTTGGTGCCGGTGCCGGAGCCCCACTTGAAGAGCATGCCTTCGGTCTTGGCGAGGGTGAGGATGGAGTCGAGCGAGTCGTCGACGGCATTGATGAAGCAGGCCGAGCACTGCGGCTTGCGGTAGCCGGTGACGGAGAACTCGACGGCGCAGGAGTGCTGGTTCCAGTGCCAGTTCTGGGCGTCGGAGTTAGGCTCGAGGCGGTCGCAGCCAACGTTGAACCAAACGGGCGAGTTGAAGGCGACCTTCTGGGTGAGGAGCAGGTGCGAGAGCTCGTCGTGGAACAGTGCGGCGTCTTCGGGGGTGGCGAAGTATCCGCCGGCCAGGCCCCAGTCGCGGATGGTTTCGGCGACGCGGCCAACGAGGGCGCGGACGCCGGATTCGCGCTCGGAGGTGCCGATCTGGCCGTGGAGGTATTTGCTGGCCACGATGTTGGTGGCGGTCATCGACCAGTCGACGGGGATCTCGACGTCTTTTTGCTCGAAGATGGTCTTGCCACCGGCGTCGGTGATAGCGGCGGTGCGGCGCTCCCACTGGACCTCGTCGTAGGGGGAGAGGCCGGGGCGGGAGAAGGCGCGGGGGAAGCGAAGGGCGGACTTCGGAGAAGCGGACGAGGGATGGCCGGCGCCAGGGGCGGCGGTCGCGGGGGAGGCGAGAGTGACGGATTTCCTGGGAGTCTCGGCCATGGGTGTTTCCTTCCTTCGAATAAAATCGCGCGATGCGTGGGTCTTGCCTGATCTTTCCCTGGCAAAAGGGCCCCGGACAAAAACTGCAATTCCTGTCGGAACGAGTCCGATGGGAGGTGAATCCGATGGCGGATCGTGGGCCGTGGGAATGAGGCGAGGGAGCTTCCGGTTAGCGGGGGAGGCTACGTTCGCGATTCAGAACCCTGACGGACTTTTTGGAGCCGCAGATGGGAAAGTACCTCTGCTAGTGGTGTGTGTCAAGCGTGAACCACTACATCTAGTATTTTAGATGGGAGTGCGGGTATCAAGACCCACAATTCCCCAAAATGGGTGTGGACAATCGCGAAAAGATGCGTTCTATGCGGGTTTCAAGGGTCCGGACCGACTGGCAGTTTCCGGCGCTCTTGCGGGCATAAAAGGCCACTGGGAACAGGATAGGCGCGGCTGGGAACGGCCACAAGGCGCGTAAATGGTGCAGTTGCAGTGGATGGCTGTGGGAGGTGTGGAGAACGGGGGCAGAATCGGGCGGGAAGGCACCGCGGGGCAACGTCAAAATACGCCGGGCCCGGTTTGTGGATGGCATCGAGTTTCGCACAGCGGAGGCACTTGCCCGTGGGGCTGGACTGGGGCTGGACTGGGGCTGGACTGGGGCTGGACTGTGGGGCTACTCAAAGGGAGCGGGGCCGCTGAGTCTCCCGAATGCCGAATGTGAGCGGGGAGGTCCCACTGCATGATTCTCCTGACGCTGCGCCGAAGGCTCACCGCTGGCTGATTCCAGGCCTGACCCGTGGCTCCCGCCGTCTGGAAGCCGGCGCGTTCCGGCGATTCAGAGCTGGTGGCCGGCAAGAAGATCGTGTGAAACCTGACCGGTAAACGCGTGTTCCCTTCCCGGACGAGCGGGAGGATCACCCGGGGAAGGAAGGGAGGGTGCATTGCACCCTGCCGCTGTTACAAAAGCCGGAAAAGGACACTGCAATCGATACAGTATGAGAGAAAGGACGCAGCGGCTGATACTCATCGGCCGCTGCTTTCTTGTCCTGGCGGGCGCAGCCGCTCTACCTTCCGGTGGTTTCGTTGGACAGGAAGGCCATTTCGTCGGTGTAGTCATCGACGAGCTGGGAGAGGGCGACGCCGGAGCTGTGGCCGCCCTTGAGGGAATAGTGGAGAAGGATGGGCCGGTCGCTGGCGCTGGAGGCCTGCATGAGAGCGGTCATCTTGCGGGCGTTCATGGGGTCGACGCGGGTGTCGTTATCGCCGGTAAAGAACATGATGGCCGGGTAATCGCCGCCTTTTTTCACGTTCTGGTAGGGCGAATACGCGCGCAGGTAGGCGAAGTCCTTCGGGTTGTCGGAGCTGCCGTATTCGGTCGTCCAGAGGCGGCCAAACTCGAACTTCTGATAGCGGAGCATATCGAGCAGGGGATAACCGCACCAGATGGCGCCGAAGAGATCGGGGCGCTGGGTCATGGCCGCGCCCATCAGCAGGCCGCCGTTGGACCGGCCGCGGATGGCGAAGTGCGCGGCCGAGGTGTAGTGGTGGCGGATGAGGTATTCCGCGGCGGCGAAGAAGTCGTCAAAGACATTCTGCTTGTTCCGGAACATGGCGGCCTTATGCCAGGCCTCGCCATATTCGTTGCCGCCGCGGAGGTTGGGCAGAGCGAAGTAACCGCCCTGCTGCATCCACCAGGCATATTCAGGATTCCATTCCGGCAACATGGGCAGATCGAAGCCGCCGTAGCCGGTCATGAGCAGGCGCGTGAAGCCCTTGCGGGGCAGGCCCTTGCGCCCGGCGATGAACATGGGCACGCGGGTGCCGTCTTTGGAGGTGAAGAAGACCTGGGTGACCTGATAGTGGGCCGAAGCGAAGGGCACTCGCGGCCGGGCGAAGATGACGGATCGGCCGGTTTTTGTGTCGTAGCGATAGATGGTGGGCGGGGTGATGAAGGACTGGAAGGTATAGAAGCCGAAGGTCTGGTCAGGGCGGCCGCTGACTACCGAGGCCGAGCCGATGCCGGGATAAGTGAGGGCGCCGGTTTGGCGACCATCGAGAGTGTAGATCGTGGTCTCGGTTTTGACGTCGTGCAGGCGGGAGACGAAGAGCCTGCCGCCGACGATGCTGAAGTCGTCGATGACGTCATGGCCCTGAGGGACGATGGTTTTCCAGGCGGCAGCATCCTTACCGGGAAAGGCTTCGACGATGCGGGAGTTGGGCGCCTGGTCATCGGTAAGAAGGAAGAAGCGGTCACCGGCATCGATCATGCGCACGTGAGCTTCGACGCCATAGACGAGGGGAACGAAGGCGGCGCCGGGCCGGCGCAGGTCGCGGATCAGGATGTCTTCGCTGGAAGCGGGCACACCGTGGGCGACGCGCACGATGAGCCAGTGGTGATTGTCGCTGACGCTGACGCCGACCAGGTCGAGTTCGCCCAGATGTTTGCCGCGATATTCGCCGCCGAAGATCTTCGCATCCCCCGCGACGGGGGTTCCAAATTTGTGAAACGAGACGTCGGAGCCCTGATGGGTGAACTTTGAATAGTAGAGGCCACTGTGGTCTGGGCTGAGGCTGACGCCCATGTAGCGCGCGGAAGGCAGAATATCGGGCAGATCTTTGCCGGTACGCACGTTGAGCACGTGCACGGAGCCCTCATCCGCACCACCGACGCGGACCTCATAGAGGAGCAGCGTGCCGTCGTCGGACACATTGATCAGGTTCACGGAGGTGTTCTGATCGGCGCTGAGCTTGCCGGCGTCAATCAGGCGGCGGTCCGCGCCCTGCCAGCTGTCGCGCATATAGAGGGATCCCTGGTTCTGGCTGGCGAGCTGTTTTTCGAAGAAGTATTTGCCGTCACGGAGCAGCGGCATCGAGTACTGATCCACGCGCAGCAGAGCGGCGAGCTGGCGGTGGATCGTCGGGAGGCTTTTCAGCTGCGCGAGATACTGCTGGGTGTAGGCATTCTCCTCGTTGATCCAGGCGCGGGTCTGCGGACTCTTCGCGTCCTCGAGCCAGCGGTAGGAATCCTGAACCTTGATGCCGTGCACGTCGTCGGTGACGACGTGCACAGGGGCCACAGGCGGGGGCGGCAGGGTGATACCGTTGTCACCGTGAACAGGGCGGGCAGGGGCCTGGGCCTGGCTGAGCGGCAGGCCGACCGTGACTGCAACAGCCAACAACAGAATCCAGGGCAGGAGTACAAAAGGACGGCAGGTAAAGCGAAGCATACAAGTCTTCCTCAGATGGATGAGCAATGGGATGGACTGGCTCAGTTTAGTCTCTTTGCGCGGCATCGCTCCAGAAAGCGTGGGTGCGGGTGGCAATGCGATCGGGGAACTCGCGATAGATGGCATTGAGCGCGTGGAAGAGCGCCTTCGATTCGGGCTCGAGGCCGAGCAGGAGAGTGGAGCGGAGAATGCGGGTGAGGCGAAGGTGATTGTGGTTCCCAGGCCAGAGCCAGTTCTGGGCGCGCTCGCGAAAATTGGGGAGCCGCTCGACGGCGCCTGCCGCCGGGGATGCAACCCAGGTAAGACCGTAGAAGTGCAGCATGCGCTCGAAGGCCTGGCGAAGCCGGTCGCGCATAGCGGGGGTGGCGCGGAACGCCGCGATGGTGGCCGCGTCGAGGGTTGGCGCGCCGGGATTGGCGCCGCTGCGCTCGGGCAGGGGAAAGAGCCACTGAATAAAATCGTGCACTGCTTCGAGGCGATCGTCGGACCAGGCAAGGATTTCCGACAGGGTGCGGCGGCGGTCGTCACGCGCGGCATCGCGATAGAAAGCGATGAGCGGGTGAGGCGGAGAAGAGGACATGGACGGTTCTTCTATATAAGGATAGATTCGGCGTCAGTCAAAGGCCTGGGGCGGAGCCGGCGAATCCGGGCAGGCCAGGAGGCGCGTGGTGGGCCCGGAGGGATTTGAACCCCCAACCAAGGGATTATGAGTCCCCTGCTCTAACCATTGAGCTACAGGCCCGGCTGTGGTCTATATTACTGCGCCACAACAAGCTGCGAAGCAGGGGCGGGTTCGGAAGAGATCCTCACGCGGGGCGCAACCCGCGAGCGATTTTTCCCGGGCGACGTTTCTCAATGGAGTTCGAGGTGTCTCCAATAAGAGTTGCCGACGTACCGGTGGGGCAGCAGGACCCGGTCGTAGAGGCGAATGACGACGCGCTGATTGCGGTAGGCGGAGAGGTCGAGGCGGATGGGTTCCCAGCGCCGGTTCGCGGGGGTGGGCTCTGCGTCGTCGTACGGGCCGCCGTCGATGATGCGGTCGAGGACTTTGGCATTGTTAACGTAAATGTCCAGGTGCCAGGCCGCACCGGGATCGGCTCCGGCGTCAAAGGCCAGCACAGGATCGGCACCGAGCACGACCGTGCGGGTGAGCAGAGCTCCGCGGACCTCATCGCGCGGCCAAACGGCCAGCGTGTCTCCGTCAAGGTAAGTGTCGCCGCGAATGCCCGCCAGTCCCCCGCCGGCGCCGCCATATCCGGCGCGCTCGAGCGTCCAGTCGGGATTCCACCACTGCGTGAGCTGGGAAAGATCGAAGAGCTCAGCGGGCTGCTGTATGGGCTGTTCGGTGTGGATAAGCAGGTCGCCGCCGCGGCTCTGCGCGCCTTCGGACGCGAGAATCTTTTCGCCGATGGCGACGGTCCGCTTCGCGAGGCCGGAGATGCTCTCGTCGACCGGAGGCGTGAGCTTCAGAGGGCCCATGGTTGCGCCATAGATGCGGTCGTGAAGCTGAGCGACCGCTTCGGCAGGGAGGGCCTTCATGCCGTGCATGGCCGCGATGACCGAGGCGGAATTTGCGCCGTTGCAATCGGTGTCGGCGAAGTCGGCGGCGGAGAAGACCAGGTCCTCGGTACGGGTGAAGTCGCCGCCACCAAACCACACCGCGGTCGCGACGATTCCGCCATTCACGACGGCGTTGTTGGTGGCGGGGTATTCGATGCCCGATCGCTCATTGACGGCGCGGAAGATTTCGGCTGGAGTTCTGCCGGCTTCGGCCATGGAGATGACCTGGTCGAGGCACTGGCGGTAGGGCGAGAGCGGGGATAGCAGCTGCGCGGCCTTGCGAACGATCTGGCGCGTGTCATGCTCGACGAAGCCGAGGCTGATCATTCCTGAGATGAAGACCGCGCCGTCGGTACCTTCGGCATATCCGTTGATGTGGGTGAGGCGTCGCGCCATGGCGGCGGCGGCGTTGGGGCGGCCGGGGTTGAGGATCCCGTAGACATCGCTGCTGAACTGCGGCCCGATGGTCCACCATAGTTTGTTGTAGCGCGGACTGCCGGTGTCGGGCGGCTGAATGCCCTTCTTCAGATTGATGAGCGCCTGCTCGCTGGAACCCCAGGTACCGGCGTTGTTTTCGAGCCATTGCCGGCCGAGTTGTTGCACGGTGAGATGGATGCCGTACTTTTCGAAGGCGCGGATGGCGACCATCTCGTAGTAGTAGTCGTCGTCTACCGCCGCGTAACCATGCAGCGGCCGCAGCGGGGTATGGGCGAGGACCGACCTGACCTTGTGCTCGAAGAGCAGGCCGGTCCACTGGCCGATCATCTGCCCGGTCCAGATAGCCTGAGCACGATCGAGGTACTCGGTGTGGGAGAGGACCAGGGTTGGCCCGGGTGGCGGAGGCGCAGCAGCCGGATTGGCCGAAGCGGTTGCGCCGACGAGCGCCAGCGCCAGAAGCCCGGCAGTCATTCTGCCCATGATGGGTACCCCACAACGTTGGTATTCGAGTATCAGGGTTCAGACGCCGTAATGGATGAGACCTGCGGCTCGGCGAGCAGGTTCCGATCGAGGAAGTCCTTCACCTCCTCAAGCGTCGCCATGGATGGCTGGGCGCCGGGGCGGGTGACAGAAATGGCGGCTGCGGCGGCGGCGAAGGTGGCGCTTTCAACCGGCGACCGGCCCTGCATCAGTGCCGTCGCAAAGGCCCCGTTGAAAGCGTCGCCGGCGCCGGTGGTATCGACTGCGTTCACCGGGAAGGCGGAAATCGCCTCTCCGGGGATGCGGGGGGAGGCCAGGAATGCACCCCGATCTCCGAGCTTGAGAACGACTCCGTCACAGCCGGTTGAGAGCAGCGCGTCGGCGCACTCCGACGGCTCCGCGCGCGGGGTTTCGCCGTCGAGGAGGTTGATGAGGAAATCGGCTTCACTCTCGTTGGGTGTGAGCCATGTGGTGCAGCGCAGCAGGCTTTCGGGCAGAGCGGCTGCCGGGGCGGGATCGAGCATCAGAGGAACGCCCAGGCGCCAGCAGACTTCGGCAAGATGGGCAACCGTTGGGATTGGGATCTCGAGCTGCGCCAGCACGATGCCTGCTTCTCGGATGAGATGAAGGTTGGCGTCTATATCTTCAGGCGTAACTTTAGCGTTGGCGCCCGGCGACACCACAATACAGTTCTCGCCGCGTTCCGAAACGAGGATGACCGCGACTCCCGACGACCCTTCGGTTTCCGCCACGCCGGTGCAGTCGACGCCCGCCGAACGCAGATACTGCACTTGTCCTGGACCAAAACTGTCCCTGCCGACGCGGCCAATCATCTTCACCGGATGGCCGAGGCGGGCGACGGCGACCGCCTGGTTGGCACCCTTACCCCCTGGATGAACCTGAAAGCCTGTCCCGATAACTGTGGCACCGATGGGTGGGATCACGCGCGACGTCGACACAAGGTCGGTATTGATGCTCCCGACCACAACGACCGGCTTCTGAACAGCCACTAATCTCTCCTTCGTGGAAGCAGCAGGGTAACGCATGAAATCTGGTCTGTAATTCCGCAAAGCAGAGCAAGAGGAGCGAGGCCAGGTGCAGCCCCGCTCCTCCACCGGAGTTAGAAGACCAGGCGCATATCGATTTGCATGCGGCGGCCGGGGCGAGCACCGGTCACCCAGCCGAACTGGCTCTGGTCATTGATCTCGCGGTCGTCGTAGGTATTAATCGAGGACCACTGCGTATGGTTGAAGGCGTTGAAGCCATTGGCGCGGACGACGATTTGCCGGCCTTCGCCCCAGAGCGGGAACGCTTTCTGCAGACCGAGGTCCCAGTTCTCGATGCCGGGACCGGTAAGACTGTTGCGGCGCTCGTCGCCGCGGTGCACGGCAAAGTTGGTGATGCCCTGCCCGATCAGACCGGTATCGGTGCTGGCCGCCGGTTCGCTGAAGCAGGACGTGTTGAAGTAGTGGGTGAAGCTGCGCTTGCCGCTGTCCATGTTTCCGCTGCAGGAAACATCGGGCACATCACCCATGTAGTCGTAGGAACTGGTGTAACCGTTCCACACCGTGACCGGAGCGCCGGACTCGAAGGTGGCGACGGTGCTGAGCTGCCAGGCGCCCACGACGAAGCGCTCGTAGCGGTTGGGCATATGCTGCCCGGGCAGCCCGTAGGTGAGGCCGGCGGCGAGACGATGGGTGTGGTTTGCGTCCGAGGGACCCCAGGACCACTCAGGATGCCACTGGCCGCCCAGCGCGTGCGTGCCGCTCTCGCCGCTTTCGCCGAACAGATTGTCCATCTGGCGAGACAGCGTGTAGGAGATCTGCCCGGTGACGGAGTGCCACTGGCGGATTCTAAGTTCGGCATTCATGGCTGCATAGGTGTTGCTGCGAATCTTGCGAACGGTATTAATGGATTCCCAGCGTTCGGGCGCCACCGAGGTCAGCGGTCGCGCATTGTAATAGTCGTCGGCATTGAGGTAAGTGCCCTGGGGAGGCAGATTGAGGTCGTACTGGATGGGCAGATGCAGGCCGTGCGAGCCGACGTAGCCGACCGAACCCACGACCGACTTGCCCAGCTGGCGCTCCACATCAAGGCTCCAGCGCTCCATGTAGGTGCTTTGCCAGGATTTGGCGTCGGTGGTGGCCGTGGTGCAGCGCGGGCAGAGATAACCGCCGTCGGTGCCCAGGGGAATCGGCCATTCTCCGCGCTGCACCGAAGTGGCGGTCGGCCAGACGTCATTGAGGGTGTAGTAGGTCTGGGCCGGGTCGGCGACCATATTGGTGGAGTTGTAGTCCACGCCGCCATAGCCCGGGGAGTTCCAGAACATCTGGTCGAGGAACTTGAAGCGGCCGGTCTCATAGAAGAGACCATAGCCGCCGCGAAGGGTGGTCTTGTCGCTGAGGCGATATGCGGCGCCGAAGCGCGGGGCGAAGTCGTTCTTCGGGGCGGAGAACGGATGCGCGCTGGTTCCGGGCGTGAGGCCAGGCATGACCATGCGCCAGCCGGGGTAGGTGGTATCGAGGACGCCCCAGTAGCTGTTCTCGGAGAACGCCGGAATGGGGAGGTCGTAACGCAGACCGAGGCTGAGGGTCAGCCTGGGCAGCGCCTGCCAGTTATCGTTGACGAAGGCCGCGTACTCCGGCATACCGAACCACAGACTGGCGTCGCCGCTCTTCACCGGGCTGCGCTGGCCCATGTCGGTGACATAGCCGGTTTCGAACTCGGCGATGGTGTTGAAGCCGGAGCCGTCGCCAATGTTGGGACCCTTGGCGGTGTAGTCGCCGTCTATGGTCACAGAGCGGATGATGTCGTTGTCCCGCTCCTGACGGCGCGCCATGTAATAGCCGAACTTCAGCGTGTGACGGCCGATGACCTTTTCGACATTGTCAGTCAGCTGGAATATCGGCACGAACTGATACCAGTACTCGGTGGAACCGAGGCTGAGACCGTTCCCGAAGTATGTGCTGTCCGCGCCGAGATTGACGCTGAAGGTCGCGTCGTTGCCGATTCCAAATCCGGTCTTGTCGTAAGCCGTGAACCCGGCCATGTTGGTGGACGAATTCGAGAAGAGGCTGTGGATCCACGAGGTGCCGGCGAAAGAAGCGGCCTGCGCCTCGCTGTCACTCCGGTTGTCGCCCCGCGTCCAGCTGACATTGAATTCGTTGGAGAAGGACGGACTGAAGGCGTGGACGTAATGGACCTGGTAGGTATTGACAATGTGAGCGGGGCCGTCGCCCATGGCCAGTTCCGGCACGAGGCCGCCCTCGTTGATCACGGTACCGCTGTCATGCAGCCAGCGGAAGAAGAGGCTGTCTTTCGCCGAGAGCGTGTAGTCCCCGCGGATGGTGTAGTTGTTGTTATTCAGACCCGAGGTGGTGGTGCCGGCATAGTTGTCGAAATCGCCGACGGCGGGAGACACGTAGCCATTGGGCTTGGGGAAGTGCGACAGGTAAGCCAGCGCAATCGGCGACGGATTGGGAATCATATTGCCGGTGAACGGCTGGCGGAGCTGCGTGTTGGGATCGTAGGTGCTGGGATTGTAGAGGACATAGCGGCAATTGGAAGGCGCAGAAGCGGAGCCGTCGCACTGGGACGGGTCTACAGGGAAGGTCTTCAGCCAGCCGCTGAAGTCGCCGGTGCGTTCGGCGTCCGTCGGCACATAGGTCGTGAACTGTGCCTGTCCCCGGTTGCGGAGCTGCTCGAGCGAGCCGAAGAAGAAGAGTCTGTTCTTCCCGTTGAAGATTTTGGGGATGATCACCGGGCCGCCGACGGTGAACCCATACTGGTTCTGGTGGTAGGCGCTGCGGGGAATGCCCTGATATTTGCTGTAGGGGTCGACGGCGTTCAGGCCGGCATTCTGAAACGAATCAAAAACCGTGCCGTGCAACGCGTTAGTGCCGGACTTGGTGGTCACGTCCATCTGACCCACGTCGCGGCCGTACTCGGCGGAGTAGTCGGAAACCTCGGCCTTGACTTCCTGAATGGTGTCCTGGTTGACGTTCATGACCGGACCCTCGACCCAGTTGTCATTGTTGTTCAGGCCGTCGACGTAGTAGCCGACTCCGTACTCGGTACCTCCGATGTTCAGCTGCATAGCTCCAGGCATGGTGGCGGAGGCCAGTCCCCACTGCAGTCTGGAGTTGTCACCGGTACCGCTGTTGAAGGAGGGAAGGATCTGCGCGTAGTTGAGGTAGTTGCGCCCTTCCATGGGCAGGTTTTCGGCGAACTTGTTGCTGATGACCGCTGCGACATCGGCGTTCTCCGTGTCCAGCAGGGGCGCGGCGCTGGTCACCTGGACCACTTCTTCCCTGCCGCCCACCTTGAGCTTGAAGTTGATTCGCTGGGTGGTGCCGTTCTGCAGATCCACGGCGGTCGAGGTCGCCTTCGCGAAACCGGTCATCGAGACTTCCACGCGGTAGTGCCCGGCCAGGAGATTGGGGAACTGGTAGGCGCCGGTTTCATTCGTGCTCCCGGGGACCTGTACCCCGGTATCGATATTTCGCAGTACCAACTGTGCCTGGGAGATGGCGGCACCCTGCGGGTCGGTGACTGTACCGACGATCGAGCTGGTGATGACCACCTGGGCAATAGCCGGTCCGGCCAGCAGAACCAGCAGAGCGAGGAAGAGGAACGTTTGAAGTCGACGCATACGGTCTCCTGAAATTCGAACAGCGACCCACTTATTTTGAATGGTTTCAATACTGGTGGCCAACTATAGTATTCCCTAACAGAAACTGTCAATCGATTTCTTAAGCCCCGAGTAGAGCGCTGAAACGCCGGTCACCAGGGATCCGCTTCAGCCACGGGTTCTTCCGGAACACATACGGGAAATCGCCCTCAAGGGGGCGGGCCGCTACTCCTCGCGGTCTATCTTCCGGTCAGGTCGCTTTAAGTGTCGGGATCGGCTATCGGGCCCCTGAATCGGTCCGGACCTGAGTAGCTCTTATTCCCTGCTGCAATCCCTTAGTCAGGACACTCTTGAGGTGCTCGATCACCTTATCGGTCTCGTCACGGCGATGTAGTTTGCGCAGAACCAGAAGCTCCTGGTTGAGGGCAGCCTGATTATCGGGGTCCACCTTGAGCGCACTTTCAAAATGATTCAGGGCTCCGGCCGGATCGTTCTCCTGTTCCAGAATTCTTCCCATGAGAACCTGCGCCTCCACGGAGTCGGGTCGCGAGCGAAGCGATATCGCCAAATGCTTCTTCGCCTGTTGAAAAGCAGTCTGGCCGGGCTCCGCCCCGAGCCGGATGAGCAGGTCCGCGTAAAGATAGTTCGTGACGGCATCTTCAGGCGTGATCCTGAGCTGGTTCAGCAGTAACTGCTTTTCCTTGTCCACCTGCCGGCGATCCGAATAGATAAAGCTCATGGCGATGGTGCTGTGCGGCTGGTCGGGTTGAATGCGGGCAGCAGCCTTGAAGTCGGCTTCTGCCTTGTCGTAGTTCCCCAGTTGTGCATAGGCAACGCCGCGAATCAGGTAGAGGGAAGCAGCCCCTGGAATTCTGGAAATGCCAGCGGTGGCGGCCTGGACTGAGCGTTGCTCCTGATAGTGGTCGAGACACAGAATCGCCAGATCCAGATAATTGGATGCAACCTCGGGGCTGATGCGAATCGCGTCTTCCAGGGTGCGAAAAGCGTCGTCGGGCCGGTTGATCTGAACGTAGGCTGAAGCCAGCAGGTTGAGCAAGCCGGAATCCTGGACGGTTGAGAGTGGCGAGAGCAGGGCCACCGCCTGATCTGGCTGGTGATTGCCGAGTTCCGCAACTGCCAGGTTGTATTTCAGCTGGATATTATCGGGATGCAGCTGCAATCCCCGGGAAAGCACCCGTTCTGCCTGAGCAGCCTGATCGGCTTTCAGCAGGCAATCGGCAAATTCGCCCAAAGCGTTCGCCGACTGATCAACCGTCTCGCCGCTGGCAGTGAAATATTGAATTGTTTCGTCGCACTTATGCGATTCATAAGCAAGGGCGCCGGCCATTGCGTTCGCCGTCGGGTTTTGCGGCGCCAGCAGCAGCAGTTGCTGCAGGTAATGCATGGCTCGCGGATCGCGATGCATATAGGCCGTCTGCGCTGCTCCTTCCAGGGCAGGGGCGTAACGCCTGTCGAGGCGAAGGGCGTGATCGAAACTCACTAGGCTGTCTTTGGTCTGGCCCAGACCGTCAAGGGCCAGGCCGCGGAGCGTCCAGAGAGAAGGGTCCTGGGGATATTCGCGAAGCAGCGGCGCTAACTTTGCGACAGCGCTGGCGAATTGGTGCGCGGAAATGTCGACTGCGACCTGATGGCGAGCGACAGAAACGTCCTCGCCAAAGACCTGGACCGTGAAGAGACACATCAGCGCGAGGAAGAAACCCGCCGCTTTTCGCATGCAGACAGCTCAGCCGACACGCTGCGATCCAGCCTGGAGAAAGGGGCGGGACCGCAGCCATATCGATTTCGAATCAGGAATCATTGCCTTTAGCCATGGTAGCTGAGGCCCAGCGCAGCAGGCGCGTGCGAGGGGCGACTCAGAACTGAATGCGGCCCAACACCTGAATCGTCCTCGGTAGATTCTGATCCGTCGAATGGCCAAATTCTCCATTCGAGAGATCGCCCACCGGAGTGACGAGATTCACACGATTAAACAGGTTCATAAATTCTCCACGGACCTGAAAGCCGCCCGTCTCACCGAGGAAAGGAAGCTTGAACATCCGCTCAACGGACAGGTTTGTATTCGCCAACCCCGGGCCGTTATAGGTATTTCGGCCGAGATTGCCTTCGGTTCCCATGGCGGGAAGCGGGAATTGGCCGGGGGTGAATACACCCTTGAGGAAGTCCGACCGGCTGGTCTTGATCGTGCTGCCAAAGGCCGGAGCATTCGGCACATCATAGTCGTAGCCATCGGCGTTGAAGTCGCCCGACGGATACGATGCGGACGTGTAGACGGTGAAGGGCTGGCCCGACTGGAGACCGATGACCGGGGACAGCGTCCAGCCGGAAGTGACCCAGTGCTCGACCCCGTGTTGCATGCCTGGAATGTTCCAGACGGCATCGATTGAAACGCGCTGTCTCGCGTCGTAGTCGGAGCGGCCATAATTCCTTGCCGGATTGTTGACGTCGATCACATTTTCCGCGCCGCCTACACCGTTGTCATTACTGCTGGTGTAATCCAGAGATTTTCCGTAGTTATAGATGGCATGCACCGACCACCCGCGCGAGAAGACTTTGGAGATCGCGAATGAGCCCACTTCCGCATTGTCAATGCCAGTGCTCTGGCCATAGAGGACAGGGCCAAAGCTGGAGTTCAGACGCTGAAGGTTTCCGCCGTTCCGGATCAGGTCGCCCGCGAACCTGTTTGAGTCGGTCTGGAAATATAAATGCCGGCCCGCGGTGCCGAAATAATCGGCTTCGACAATAACGCTCTTCCCGATACTGCGCTGTACACCCAGAGCCCAATCCTGCACCAGCGGAGATACGAGATCCGGTTGAACACCGCCGACTGACGTCCTGGTGCCGACAAGGCCACCGTGGCTATCGACCTGATAGGCGATCCCGGGAGGCGGGGCAAATCCGGTGGCGCCATTGCTGCTCAAGCCATAGGAAAAGTTTGCCAGGGTGGTGCCGGCGGTGAATATGCTGATCGATGGATCGGCATACTGAGGTGAATTGGTTCGAACATTGTCCATGTAGGACAAGTCTCCAATCTTGTTATTGAACAGTCCCCACCCGCCATGGATTGAGGTCGAACCGTTGCCGAACACGTCGTAGGCGAAGCCGAAACGCGGAGCGAATCGCCATATTGCGTCCTCGGTCACCGGCCCGGTTGAACCATGACTCTGCATGCTGCCGTTTGCAATCTGCTCTTCCCGG
This sequence comes from Acidobacteriaceae bacterium, assembly GCA_036489655.1. GTDB lineage: Bacteria > Acidobacteriota > Terriglobia > Terriglobales > Acidobacteriaceae > Palsa-343. The sequence goes on from DASXFH010000018.1 coordinate 14,889, forward strand.
GTAGATCCGCTTCCCGGCGTAAAGAGAGGAATCGGGCTGCTTCCATAGGTCGCGGTGGCCAGGTGACCGTAATAATCCCAGCGTACGCCGATATTGAGGGTCAGCTTCTTGTTGACCTTCCAGTCGTCCTGGACGAAGGGAGAAGCCATCAGCATCAGCACTCGCGAGTAGAGATTCTGGGCACTGCCACCGCTCTGGACATTGACAATGGGGCCGCTCTGGTAGTCCGGACGATCGACCGCGAAATCCACGATATTGGCAAAGTCGAACGTGGGCCGGTCCAGCCCCGCGGTGAAGTTATCGAGGTCCTGCTGCCGATCCACGTCGATACCCACGCGAATGGTATGGGCGCCACGGACATAGGAGAGTATGTCGTGCCAGTTCCAGTTATTGTGGACCCAGCCGGAGGAACCCCATTGACTAAAGCCGTCGCCCAGCCCGCCGGGATAGGCGTTCGGCAGAGCGGGCAGATCCCCAGGGGCGAGAGGCTGTTCCCCATCAGCGCGTACGTACGACATGCTGGCTTCATTCAGCAGCCTGGTGGAGAACGTATGTACGTAATCGAACTTGTGATACCAGGTGGCGTTTGGACTCACATAGGCCAGCGCCGGCCGGGGATCGGCAACTCCCCCCTGCGTCGTACTGCGGAAGAGGCTATAGAAAAGCTTGTCATTATCGTTGTTGAAGTTGTGATCGATACGAACGTGACCCTGGAAGCCATTGTTGATGGGGGACTGATTGATGGAGACGTTCCCCAGCGCGACCAAATCGCCGGGAATGTTGGGGGGCGGCGCATAGGGGCTGACCAGCGACTGCTCGATCTGACTCACCGTCTGGAATCCGCTGGTCGGCGCGCCGTTGGAGGGGGCCTCCTTAAAGAAGGCGGCGGCCAGGGAATTCGGGTAATTCGATTCGACGTAGTTGACGAATTGCGGCGTCTCCATCGTCTGGGTAAGGGTGACACCCTGATTGCTCTTGCTCCAGAAGAGGGAGCCAAAGAAGAAGGTCTTGTTCATTCGGAGAGGTCCTCCGATGGAGCCTCCGAAATCATTGCGAAGATAGCGCGGGACCTTCGTCTGGAATTCAGTTCTGGCGGTGAGCGCGGAGCCCGTATAAAACTCGGACAGCGTGCCGTGGAATTGATTGGTTCCGGCTTTGGTGAAGACCTCGATGAGGGCGCCGCTCTGTCGTCCCTTGTCAGCCGAGAAGACGTCGGTGCTGACTTTCATCTGCGCAACAGCATCCGGCTCTGGCGTGACGTTGGTGATGCCGTCGCGTGAGTTGCCATTAACGCTGGTGCCATCCACCTGGTATTCGTTGTCTTCCTGCCGTTGTCCCGCAGCAATGATCTGGTAACCCGGTTCCGCATTGAAGCTGTTGGTCCCCTGCGAACCTGAACTGCTGGCTCCGCCGGAGGAACCGCCCAGCCCGCTCACGCCGGGAGCCAGGGTGGCGACGCTGGCGTAGAGATCCTGTCCGACGAGCGGAGCATTGGTCACGGTCTGCAGTTCGAGCATTCGGCTGATGGTGCCGCTGGTCGTCTCCACGGACGCAGAGTTGGCCGTGACCTGAACGGTGGATTGGGCGGCGCCCACGACCAGGCTGGGATAGATAGTCCTGACGTCCGCGCCCTGGACGATGATATCGCGCTGCACCCAGGTATTGAATCCGGATGCGGAAACAGAGACAGTGTAAGTTCCCAGGGGAAGATGCAGGATCTGGACGAATCCCTGCCCATTCGCGACGGCCGTTTGCCGGACCTGGGTGGCCTGGTTTGTGACAGTGACGTTAGCAGATGGAACCACCGCTCCGCTGGGATCGGTCACAGTTCCTTCCAACCCGCTGCTGTATTGCGCCATGGCGGGCACGCTCGCTATGAGCAGTAATGCAAAAAGGCTGAGTGCCCTTGCAAAGACGCGGAGTACGGAATTGGTCCGCCGCATGGTAAGCCTCCCGAGAAGGAACTGGAGCAAGGAGTTCAGGATTTTCTTTGCTACTTCCTGAAACGTTTCAATTATCGCTGGCGATTTTAATAACCTTCTGCAGACTCTGTCAACCGAGAATGGAAAATACGACTGTAGAGGACCTGCGTTGAGCAGGTCCGGGAACCAATTCCAGTCGCAGGGTCCGGCTCCCGTCTCGCAGCATGGGTCCATGGATTGGCGCATAGCGCGCGAGCCGACTACTGACCGCGGGTCAGCCCTGGGGCATCCGCTGGCGGTTCAGGTGTTTCGACGCAATGAGTCTGATTGACAACCAGGTTCTCGGAGAGCTATAAGGCTCATCAGTCAGGTGAAAGCTTTCAATCTACGTCAGAGCGTTCACAGAAGCGACAAGCCGGCTGAAACCCACGGCGGTCGTGGGACATCTCCGTGCCTGGCGCGAAAAGGTCAAAACGCTGATGATGGTGGGGGCTCCCCGATGAGCGCCACGGCGAGGATCGAGCTCACACCTGGGAAGCTGTTGCGTCGACCAGACTCAAACACAGAAAGGGACCAATGAAAGCAAGGCGGATCTTTACCTGGATGTTGACGCTGAGTGTTGCCGCGACGGCGGCGGCCCAGGACACACACTCCCGTCCAGAGGGCCAGCAAATACCCGGGCCCCCGTGCCTGACGCATCGGGGCGCCTGGCAAGGCGGAAGCCAGCCGTGCACGCCCGATAGCTATGAATCGTGGCTGAAGGACATCACGCACTGGCGGTTCGAGCGGCGTATCCGCGTGGGGCTGGCCGGGCCGCAGTATGAGGGCATCCCGGAGTTCTACAAGATACCGGCGCTGGACTGGACCCGGTCCGAATTCATGCAGCCGCAGATGATGGTGCACGACCGCTATTTCTACGATCCGGTGGCGGGCAAGTATACGGTGGGCAGGTATCTCGATGACCTTGACAAGCGGTACGGCGGCATTGACGCCGTGCTGGTCTGGGCGACGTATCCGAATATGGGCATCGACAACCGCAACCAGCTTGACATGGTGGCGTCGATGCCGGGTGGCCTGCCCGGGGTACGATCGGCGGTAGAGGAGTTTCACCGGCGCGGCGTGAAGGTGCTGTTCCCGCTGATGATGTGGGACCAGGGAACGCGCGACCCGGGCGAGCCGTGGCCGACCGCGCTGGCGGAGGAGATGAAGGCGGTGGACGCCGACGGGATGAACGGCGACACGCAGGATGGAGTGCCGCTGGTGTTTTCCATGGCTTCGATGAAGACCGGGCATCCGCTGGCGTTCCAGCCGGAGGGCGGCCCGAGCGACGAAGCGGTGGAGTGGAACGTGCTGACATGGGGACAGTACAAGTTCCAGTTCGTGCCGACCGTGGACCGCTATCGCTGGCTGGAGCGGCAGCATGAGGTGAACATCTCAGACCGCTGGAACCGGCACAAGACCGACGATCTGCAGTTCGCCTTCTTCAACGGCGAAGGCTGGGAGAGCTGGGAGAACGTGTGGGGCATCTGGAACGGGATCACGCCCCGCGACGGAGAAGCAACGCGCCGTGTAGCCACGATGGAGCGGGCGGTTGCGCCGTTCTTTCTCTCCGAAGAATGGCAACCGTTCTATCCCACCCAGTTGTATGGCGTGTTCGCGAGCCGCTGGCCGAAGGGGCAGCAGACGGTATGGACCCTTGTGAACCGCACGGAATACGAGATGTCGGGACGACAGATGTCGGTGCCGTGGCAGGACGGCATGCACTACTACGACCTCTACCATGGCGTGGAACTGACGCCGGAGCATGCGGGCGATGAAGCATTCCTTTCCTTCCCGATCGAAGCGCACGGCTATGGCGCGATCCTGGCCACGCCGGGCGAGCCCGACGCGGGCATCGAGAAGCTGATGTCGACCATGAAGCAGATAACGGCAAAGCCGCTGTCTGACTGGTCGGATGACTGGACGCATCTCGATCAGGAGATGACGCCGATCGCCGGGACGGAACGCGCGTCCAGTGCACCGGAGGGCATGGTGCGGATACCGGGCGGGGACTATCTCTTCAAGGTTCACGGCATCGAGATCGAGGGCGAGGAGCAGGTGGGCGTGGATGTGCAGTTTCCGTGGGAGCCTTCGCCGCGTCGTTATCACAACCACAGGATAAAGGTGGCGCCGTTCTACATCGATCAGTACGACGTGACCAACGCCGAGTTCAGGAAGTTCCTGGACGCGACGCATTACCACCCGAAGGACGACCAGGACTTCCTGAAGGACTGGAAGAACGGGAGCTATCCGGACGGCTGGGGCAACAAGCCGGTGACGTGGGTGTCGCTGGAAGATGCGCGGGCCTATGCCAGGTGGGCGGGCAAGCGGCTGCCGCATGACTGGGAGTGGCAGATGGCAGCTCAGGGGACGGACGGGCGCGAGTATCCGTGGGGGAACACGTGGGATGCTTCACGGGTGCCTACCCCGGACAAGGGCCACACCATGCGGGGCCCGGACGATGGGAACGCGCACCCCAACGGGGCCAGCCCTTACGGCGTCATGGACCTGGTCGGCAACGTTTGGCAGTGGACGGACGAGTTCCAGGACGAGCACACGCGGGCCGCAATTCTGCGGGGTGGAAGCTACTACCAGCCTCAGGGTTCGGTGTGGTATTTCCCACAGGCGTACCGCAATGACGAACACGGCAAGCTGCTGCTGATGGCGCCGAGTTACGACCGGTCAGCAGCGCTGGGCTTCCGGTGCGTAAAGGATGCGCAATAGCCTGCCGGCTTAACTGTAACCGTTCTTGTGCTGTTACCTTATCCGCGGGAACTCGATGGGTCGCCTCCTGGCCACAGAGTTCCCGCAGCTTTTTGTGGCAAAGACACTCTGCGCATTCGCGCAACCTCCGGAGAAGCGGCCTGTCCTAACCGCCGACCTGCAGTGTGAAATCACTGGCATTCACAAAGACATGCAGGCAATGGTCGCGGGGATCCATCCGCCAGCCATTTGTCTGCCGCATCGATAGTGTCTGGTTTATTTCTCCGAGCCGCTTCCCATCAAGGACCACGCTCGCTGGGATGGAGCGGATCGGCAGGATCACCTCATAATCGCGTGCCGTGGGAGCATGGGTCACGGATAGTGTTGCCTGCGATTTCTGATGATTCACATCCGCCAAAGTGCCGTCGAAAAGGCGGAAGTGACTCTGCGCCGGCTTGTCCGCGGGATAAATGCGCCAGATCAGGTCTTTCGTGAGGGCCTGAGCGGGATTGGCTTCGCCCATTCCTGCCAGCGTCTCCGTGTCCTGCGGAATGAGAGGAAGAATGCTGCCGGCGCGGATGAAGACGGGAATCTGATTCACTGGCGCCGCCACGGTGACCTGTCGGCCACCCTGAACGCTCTCGCCTGTCCAGTAGTTCGTCCACGCACCTGAGGGAAGGTAGAGCGAGCGGGTGGTGGCGCCCTCATGGATGACGGGCGCGACGAGAATGCTGTCGCCGAGAAGATACTCGTCGTCGAGGTTCCAGGTATGGGGATCGCCGGGACTGGCGAAGAGCAGATCCCGCATGAGGGGCAGACCTGTCGTTTGGGCGTCGGCGGCAAAGGTGTAGAGATAGGGGAACAGTGAGACGTGCAGACGGGCATATTCGCGAAAGAATGCCGTGGCTTCGGGGTCATGCCAGAGATTGATGGCATTCTCCGGCTTATCCCACAGATGGTTGCGCATGACGGGGGTGAGGGCGCCGAATTCAACCCATCGCATCCATAATTCGCGCGAATGACCGTTGGCTGCGATGTCCGGACCCCATACTGCAAATCCTGACATGCCGGCGGTAATGCCGGCGCGGACGACGGATGGCAGACCGTAGTCGGTAGTCCAGTTGGGGAACTGGTCGCCACCCCAGACGACGGGCGTGTAAGCCTGCGACCCGGCATACCCGGAGCGGGAGAATTCCACGACATCGGGTTTGGCGCGACGCGAGATCTCGTTGGTAATCCTGTGGTAGAAGAGCGGATTCAGGTTGGCCATCCGGCGTCCGGTCACTCCTGCGCCAAATTGGTCGGTGTCGTTGATCCACTCGCCGTAATCTTCCATCCAGCCGTCGAAGTTGTCGTCCACCAGAATGTGCTGCAGCCGGTTTTGCCACCAATCGACGTTGGCCGGGTGGGTGAAGTTGATATTGCCATCGCGGAACGGCTCGAAGACCGGGCCGGTGGGCTGTCCCTGCGGATTGGTCACAAACAGGTGGTCGCGCAATCCTTCCTCATAGGAGGGATTGCGCAGGTTGTAGGGATCGAGCATGGAGCGCAGGTAAGGATGCACGTAGGTGAGGACCTTGAAACCCATGCTGTGGAGTTTGTCGGTGAAGTGGCGGGGATTGGGATAGTAGCCGGTCCACCAGAGAGGCCAACCCATAATGTCACCCTTCCCCATGACGTCATAAGTCCAGATCGCGCTGGCGGGTATCTTGTCCTGGCGGAGAGTGCGAGCGTCGGCAAGGACTTTGTCCGGCCCCTGATAGGAACAGATCCAGACACCGAAGGCCCACGGCGGAGGAAGAGGGGACCTTCCGGTCAGGGCAGTGTAATTTTCAAGGATCCGCGCGGGATCGCCAACAAAGAGGTAAAGATCGACGGAGGAATCCGCCAGCTGCACCGCGAATCGATCTTCTGCAGCCTGAGTGAGATCGAAGGTGCTGACAGCAGACGTATCCATATATAGACCCAGGCCACGCGGGGTGAAGACTAAGGGGACGGGGATGTAGGTCCAGTTATGGCCGGGTTGGCCCAGCAGGTCTTCGGGGCGGAGAACGGTTTTGAGCCCATCCAGCCTGACGCGGTCGAAGCGCTCGCCGAGGCCGAAGAAGGGGCCGGAGGCCTTCCATTGCAGGTTCAGCCGATCGCCGAGCAGGGCGGAGGGAGCATGAATCGAGAGCCGGATCACATCGGAAGACAGGACCGTTAGCTCCATATGAGCCGGCTCAGCGGATCCCTCAATGCTCATCCGGGCCCGCCAGACGCTGCCTTCGCGCTCGATGTTCTGCACGCTCGTCACAGAAGGACGGGGCTCACCTGAGGGTTTTGACCAGGAGACACCTGCGGCTTCCATCTGCCAGGTGGCGCCCGTTTGCGCATTGGCGATGGACAGGTTCCAGGAATCCTTCGCGATTTGCAGCTTCCATTGGTTGCTGCTGATCCGGAGGTCCGAGGAGGTGTCCTCGACTTTCAGGTCTTTGGGCGGTTGCGGATGATCGAGCAGGGTACCCGCGCTGAGCCGAGTGGGACGGGGCGGATCGTGATGCAGTTCGGTCAGCATCGATTTGTATTCGGAGCCTGAAGAGAATTGCTGGCCGCGAGCCGATTGATTCGCGGCCAGAACGAGAGCGCAACTCATGGCGGGGAGGAGAAACTGCAAACCCAGGCGGCGGGGAGCGCGCATCATGAGACGGGAGCTGTCGCTCGTATGGGTGGCGAGGCGGAATGATGTCATGCATGAGCTCCTGTCGCAGATTCGAGGTATCCAACTTCACGCCGAGCTAACGCCTATTGCCTTCCGCAAATGCGCAGTTAGCGAGAAGAGGAGTCTATCCCGTGATCCTCACTTAGCTCCGGGATCGGAGGAGCGAACTGCCATGGCTCTTTGGGAGTAACTCCAAAGATGAAGGTTTGACCCTCCTTGTATCTTTGCCGTACTTCGATATTCTCAAACGCGGGGCCACGGGGCAGCGGATCGTGCGAGGCCCAGTAGACGCGGCGACCGTTGACGCGAACGCGCAGATCCGGCTGGATATCGTGGGCAGCGACGCGCCAATACTGGGTTAGGCGCATGGGGAACGCGTAGTGCCAGTGAGGGGCGGCATGGCTGGGTGCGCTGGCGGGCGATGCCTCACTGGATGTGGCGAGCACGATCGCGTCACCGTCTGTGGTGCGCAGCATCTCATCGAGGGGATAATTTTCGTGCTCCGCGAAGGCATCTTCCTGGTAAGAGCCATACAGTTTGAGGCTATCGACGTTGTGGCCGCGCAGCCAGACCTCGCGCAGGCGTTCGTAGTTGCCCATGGTGGCGGTGACGGTGAGCTCTTCGATGGGCGGGCTGTCAGGGTAGGCGAAGACACTGAGGCGCAGTTCGTCGGGGTGGTCGCTGTCCACGGATGCGATCAGGTGCACATGCGCACCGTTGGCGGAGTAGCGCTCGACGGCGATAGGGACGGAGAGGCGCTCCACAGTGTTGTGCCCGGCGTGCAGAGTTTGGAGAGTTCCGGCGACCGGACCCTCGGCAACCCACAGCCGCTTGCCACGCTTTCCTGAGTCGAGCTGACTCTCTTCGAGTTCGCTGAACGCCATGCGGCCAAACCGGCTGCCTGGACCCAGGATGACCGGCTCGATTGCGATGAAGTTGAGGAGCGCCGGCTTGCCGGTTTCCGGCGAGAGAATGCCGACCCGGATTAAACCTCGCGGGCCGCCCAGGCCGCCGGGCGATGGCAGTCCGAAGACGAGCCCGTCCCTGCGACCCCAGATGAGCTGATCGCCGGCGTGCTGGGGGCGAATCCACGCGGAGGAGGACTGCTCCTGCGCGTTCTGGGCCTGCAGAGCCATTGGGGCAAAAATGACGAACGCAAGGATTCCAAGCAGGAAGATCCGCGAAGAATCGATGACGGTACTAACTGCTGCGTCGCCAACCCGGCGAAGACCCCACTCCCTTTTTCCGAGCCGCCTCAAGATTTCTTCCTCCTCCTGATTGAAGTCAACGTGCGTCGCATGCGCTACGGGGTCGCGCCCTCACGAGACACCCGCGAAGGCTGTCCCCGAGTGAAACTAGAAATGCAGAACGTATCCGTCGCGCAGAAGACGACTCCCCTCGATCCACGCGCCCGTGTTTCCGTTTTCTACGATCCGATAGTGCTGGCCCGCCTGCAGGCCGGTGAACTTCAGATTCAGCGTTCGTCCTGCCGGAATGGCGGTAACGTCAAACGAAATCAACATGCCCTGCGCCTTCGCGGGGCCGATCTTCAGGTTGCGGAAGGAGCAGGCATTCAGGCAGGCGCCCGCATCGTGTTTCACGTCGATGAGGCCGTCGCCCATGGCAGAGGACATCATCTGCACGCTGGTCATTCCGCTGCCCTGTCCCCAATGGATGCCGGTCAGGGCCCCCGATTCATCCTTATATCCGGTGTGTGCCCAGTTCTCCCAGGGAGCCACGGCAAAGGTGGAGCGAACAGCGCCGACGGCCCGCTCGAGGTATTCCTGGCTTCCGGTGGCGCGGTAGTAATCCCAGAGGAGGGCCGCGTCGTAGGCCTCGCGGGCGTCGCTCCACTCAGCGTCGGTATTCTGTGTCGTGAAGCCGCCGACCATCTTCGGAGACAGAGCTGGATTGTTCCAGACCTGCTGTGTCAGGAGCAGATAATCGAGCACCCTTGTGCCGGCTTCCAGATCGTTCGGGTTATGCGTTAACTGATAGATACGAAGCCAGGCCGCGGCAGCCTGCGTTTGAGAGAGATTGTTCTGCGGAAACTGTGCGGTCCGCGGATCGTAAAACGAGTATGGCTTGCGCGCACAGGACAGGAAGGTCTCGAAGTCGAACCACCGCTGGCGTGGAATTACTTCCCGAGTTACAAATGCCATTGCCTTTTCCGCACCGGCGAGATACTTCTGATCGCCGGTGACGCCGGAGAGTTCTGCCAGGAAAAGAGCGGAGCCGGCCGTTTCCGCGTTAAAGTCGCGGAATTGTTCGCGCGGTACAAGCTCCTGGCTGTACCAGGAGGGGATGACGCCGCTGGCGAGCTGATGCTGGAGCAGGAAGTCTCCATAGGGACGGACAAACCGGAGCACCTCCGCCTTTCTTGCGGGATCGAGGTCTTCGATCCAGCGCAACATCCAGTAGGCGGTCCAGGACATGTCGAAAGCATGGTAATCGTCGGAGTAGCCGGCCCATCCGTCGGAACGAATCCAGCGCTTGTCGTTGACGAGATAGATGGTCGAGAACGCCCCGCCATCTCGGGGGCTGGTGAGGATCAGGTTCAGAACAGATTCGGCCTTGCGCTCGATGGCTGTGTCTTTCGCCTGCCTGCCATACAGATACCATCCGTAGGCGGTGCGGAGGGTCTGAAACCAGGAGTTAAACCAGGCGTCCGGTGCGGGCTGGTCCCACTTCCCCCATGGGTTTCTGTCGCTGGCCAGAGTTCCACACTGGCGGTCGCCGCAGGGGAAGCTGAGATAGACCTTGTTGGCGTAGCGAATCCAGGTATCGTTCGCCCAGTCGGCAAAGGTGATCAGATTTCGGCGCAGAACATTCTGCTGGAGATCGGGAGATTGGATTAGTGCCTTGTGGCCCTCGTCTTCCCAGAGCAGACGCACCACGCGGCGGTAGCCGAGCTTCGCGGGCTGATCAGAGGCCACGATGGAGTAGGTGTATTCGACATAACTCTGCGGCTCGCCGGCTTCTCCGGCGGTAGGGATAATTTTGGGACTGCCGTTCATGTCCCGCCGGAAATAACTATGGCCGTAGGGCTGGGAGTTCATCGCGCCGAAGGAGAGCCAGGGCATCTTGTCGGAGGTGACATCGAGGTCGAGGGCGAGCGGCACCACCACTCGGTCGCTCAACTTGGGCATGAGCGCCGTGAAGACGCTTCCCTGCTGCAGCATGACCACCGGCGACTTGAAGGCGGCGTTGGGGATGACTCCGTCTTTTTCGTTCTTGATGTCCTGGCTCCAGACAAAATCCACCGGGCCATTCGGTGCATCGACGGCACGCCGACCAGGAGCAAAGTCATAGCGGTCCTCGACCGAAACGACGGCGGCATCGTCTTTCGGCAGGAACTTCATCTGCACCGCGACGACGTCCGGCTCGCCAGTGAGAGAAATGCGCTGCTCGAAGGATCCGGTATCGCAGTCTCCCTCGACGAGGAGGCCGTCGGATATCTCACGCGTTGTAGTGATCCTGCAGTAGAAGGGCAGATCAGAAGGTCGGTTGACGACTCGAACCGGAGAGGGAGCCGCATGCAGGGCTGGCACCCACTGGCCGCCGCTCCGAATCGAGATCGTTTCCTGCGAGGCATTGCCGGTTTCGACTTCAACGCGCAGCTTGCCGCCTGGAGCCAGCAGAGTCACGGAGCCCCAGGCGCACGTATCTGCTGCGAGGAGGCAGGCGAAGGCGACGCACCGCAGCAGAGATCGCCGTCGTACAGGACGACGTTCTCTGCTATCGCTCGATCGGCTGCATGTGTGCATTTGCCTTTGCGCTCTCTGTCGCATGGCTCCCCTGGCTTCGGCGGTTATTTCTGAGGCGACATGTTGTTCCCCGGTCCGCCGGTCGGCTGCAGAGCGGGCAGACGATCCTGGACAGGCGGCAGCGGCGGGAAGGCCTCGTGCGGCTCGGCCTGGTACCAGTACGCCACGGAGTAGAAGTTGTCTGAGCGGGCATTGGCGTTGCCATGCTCGATGGTCGCCTTGAAGGATTTCTCGAATGGGATCGGCTGGTCGAGATGGAAGCGATAAACGCTGGAGCGGCTGCCGGCGAGCTCTTCGCCAACGATGGGCGCGCCATAGAGCGGATAGGAGAACGGCTTGCCGCCGAAGTCCCAGGCGCCGAGGAAATAATCCTCTGAG
>DASXFH010000051.1:0-9621 GCA_036489655.1 Acidobacteriaceae bacterium
AGTGATCTTCGGCGCGTCCGGATCCCTCACATCGGCGAGAAAAATGCCGCGCCAGTTCGCGGCGCCCACGCCAGGCCGTACATCCTGGACATACAGCACGTAGTTCCTGAAGTCCTCGTAAAAGACCCGCGGCTGCACCTCTGCGGACACCTGCGCGTTGGCCAGGGATTTCTCAAGGCTCAGCATGGCGGCGGTGGCCCGCGGCGCGAAGTACATCGAATTGGCGAAGCTGATGATCCATGCGGCCATGGCCACCATGCCCACGATGCGCACAAAGCTCCACACGCCCATGCCGGAGGCGCGCATAGCGGTGATTTCACTATCGGCCGCCAGACGACTGAGACCCAAAAGGATTCCGACCAGCACCGCCATGGGAATCGTGACCGTGAAAATATCCGGGAGCAACGCCAGAACGATGGCTACCACCGATCCCAGCGCCGAGCTGTTCCGCACCACCAGCTCCAGCAGGCTGGGCAGATAGCGGATGAACAGGACAAAGGTGAAGATGGCGCCCCCGATCAGCGCGTGCGAGAGAACTTCTTTCAGGATGTATCGGGTGAGGATGCGCACAGTCGAGATTCCGCCTTCAGTCTATCGTGGCGTGAAACCGCCTCAGGCGCAGGCTGTTGGAGAGCACGCTGACCGAACTGAGGGCCATGGCGGCGCTGGCAATCGCGGGACTGAGCAAAATGCCGAATGCCGGATACAGCACTCCGGCGGCAATCGGAATGCCCAGCAGGTTGTAGCCGAACGCCCATCCAAGGTTCTGGCGCATCACTCGCAGGGTCTGCCTGGCGAGCAATACCGCTTCGAGGATCTGCCGCGGCTCGCCATGCAGCAGGATCGCGTCGCCCGCCTCTCGTGCCAGGTCGGCGCCGGTGCCCATGGCCAAACCGGCATCGGCCTGTGAAAGCGCGGCCGCATCGTTAATGCCGTCGCCCGCCATTCCCACGCGGTGGCCCTGCTGCTGGAGTTCCCGAATCTTCGCCAGCTTCTGATCGGGGAGCAATCCTGCCCATACTTCTTCAATTCCGGCGGAGCGGGCGATGGCCTCGGCGGTCGAAGCCGTGTCGCCGGTGAGGATGGCGGTAGGAATCCCGAGCCGTCGCAGTCCGGCCACGGCCTCCTTTGCGGTGGCGCGGAGGGTGTCCCGTGCTTCAATCACCCCGGCCAGACGACCCTCTCGCGCAATGTACATCCGCGTCGTTCCCGCAGCGGAGGCGTCTTCCGGGACCGCGATCTTCAGGTCCTGCATCAGCGCGGCGTTGCCGGCAGACACCTGCTGTCCTTCCATGCTTCCCAGAATGCCTTTGCCGGGAACGGCGCGCACGTCGGTCGCGGCGGGCACCCGCAAGCCGCGCTTCTCTGCCGCGCTCAGGATGGCTCGCGCCAGCGGATGCTCCGACCGCTGCTCGAGCCCGGCGGCCAGTTCCAGCACCTGATCTTCACTCCATCCTTCGGCGCCGCGCACCGCGGTGACCTCCGGCTTGCCCTCGGTCAGGGTGCCGGTCTTGTCGAGCACCAGCATGTCGATGCGCGCCAGCCGCTCCAGACTTTCGCCGCCCTTCAGCAGAACGCCCAGCTGCGCGCCGCGGCCGATGGCGACGGTCAGGGCCGCAGGAACTGCGAGCCCCATGGCACACGGGCAGGCGATCACCAGCACGGCAACGGAAACCGCAAAAGCTCGCCCGGCGCCGCCACCCGCGAAAATCCAGATGAGAAACGTGAGCAGCGCCAGACCCAGCACGACAGGCACAAAGACGGCGCTCACCCGATCGGCCAGTTGCTGCATGGGTGCCCGCGACGACTGCGCCTCCTCCACCAGCCGCATCATCTGGCCGAGCATGCTGTCCGCGCCTATTGAGGTCGCCCGGTACTCGATCGCGCCATCGAAGTTCAGCGACCCACCAATCACCCGTTCGCCGGACTGTCGCGTCACCGGCAGCGATTCTCCCGTGATCAGCGACTCGTCGATCGAGGTGACGCCGCTCAGGACCACACCGTCCACCGGCACCCGCTCACCCGGGCGCAGCCGCACAATATCGCCCGCGACCACCTCCGCCAGAGGCACTTCAAGCTCGCGGCCGTCACGCAGCAGGCGCGCCGACTGCGGCTGCAGGCGCATGAACTCGTGCAGAGCATCGAGCGTGCGCCGCTTCGCGCGGGCGTCCAGCCACCGCCCCAGCAACAGAAAGCCAATGATCAGCAGAACCGCGTCGTAATAGACGTCCGGATGCAGCCCGTACCGCAGGAAGACACCGGGAGCGACCGTGGCCACGAGCGAATAGGCAAACGCCGCGCCGGTGCCCAGAGCCACCAGCGTGTTCATGTTGGTGCCCCCGTGGATGGCCGCCGTCCACGCCTGCCGATAAATAATCCCGCCGCCCCAGACCATGCCCACCAGCGTGATCGCCAGCATCGCGGTTTCCAATACAGCGGGCGAAATTGCGCGGACCGGTGCAGCCCAGTGCGACGCGCTCATCAGCAGCCAGACCGCCGCGCCGCCCACCAGGGTAAAGAGCGCTTTGGCCCGCAGCGGTGCTTCGTCGGCTGCCGTTTCGTCGGCCCTGGCGGCGGCTTCCCTCGGCGGAGCCGCATCGTAGCCGGCATCCCGCACCGAGGCGATCAGGTCATCGATCTTCGCTGCTGCCGGGCTGTAGGTGACGCGCGCGGAATTCGTCAGCAGGTTGACCGAGGCGTCCTGCACCCCTGCAGTCCCCCGCAGAGCGCGCTCCACATGGCTCTGACAGGCAGAGCAGCTCATTCCGATCACCGGCAGGGTGATGGTGCAGGCTTCGGCTGTCTGTCCGGCCGAAGCCTTCGCTGCGCGTTCCACTTCCGTTGCCGGCATCACGGCTCCACGGCAGTCGGATACCCGGCTTTTTCCACTGCGCTCACAAGAGCGCTCTCCGGCACGGTCTCCGGAGCCTCCACCCGAGCCCCGCCGACGCGCACATCGCCTATCTGCACGCCCTCCACCTTCTCCAATGCCTGACGGACGCGGCGCACACAGGCATCACAATGCATATTTTCGATCCGCAGCTTCGTTTCCCGCATGAAAACCTCCGATAATCCATGATGCGCCATCCGCCAGCCGGGACTCACGCCCTGGTCACGCCCCACAGAAACAGGCTGGTTACGGATTAGCGACGAACCGGTATCCCACTCCGCGAATCGTCTGCAGGTGGCGGGGCGCGGCGGGGTCGTCTTCGATGTAACGGCGCAACCGGACGACGAAATTGTCGATCGCGCGCGTGTCGGTGTCTTCGCGAACATGCCAGACCTGCTCCAGCAGCTCTTTGCGCGAGACGATCTTCTCCCGGTTGCGCACCAGATAGCGCAGCAGGTCGGCTTCCATCAGAGTCAGCCGCACAAAGCGCTCGGGTGTGTGGAGCTCCAGAGCGTCGAAGTCGATGCGCCGGCCCGCAAAGGTGAAATCCGCAATCTCATCCGCGGCATGGGTTTTTGCCGGGGCTCCATGAGACCAGCTCATGCGCCGCAGCAGGGCGCTCAGGCGCGCCAGAAGCACATTCAGATCGAACGGCTTGGGCAGGTAATCATCCGCCCCCGCGGCGAAACCCTCCACAACATCTTCCGGGCGGCTCCTCGCGGTCAGCATAAGAACCGGAACGTAATTGCCCTGGGCACGAAGCGTGGAGGCGATCTCAAAGCCATTCCGCCCGGGAAGCATGACATCCAGCACCACGGCGTCGAAGCCCTCACGCTCCAGGGACTCCAGAGCCGTCTCGCCATCGGGCGCCACCGTCACTGTGTGCCCCTCGGCCTGCAGGTTGAACAGAAGTCCCTGAGCCAAGTTGGCTTCATCCTCGACAACCAGGATCTTCGCCATACCTTACTCGTGCTCCAGCACAGGACTCAGAATGCGGGGTAGCTGCAGGATCACCGTCGCTCCACGTCCCTCACCGGCGCTCTCTGCGGTGGCGTCGCCCCCATGCTGCCGGGCAATGGTGCGCACCAGGTAGAGCCCCAGCCCCGTTCCCTTGGTGCCCAGCACGCTGCGGCTGGGAACGCGATAAAAGCGGCGAAAGATGCGCTTGAGATGAGCGGTCGGGATCCCGATTCCGCTGTCGGCAATGCTGATGCGCACCCAGGCGTCCTGTTCGATCGTGAGCGTCACCCGAACATCCGCTCCGTTGGGTGAGTACTTGACGGCGTTGGCCAGCACATTCAGCACCGCCGTCTGCAGCTCATCCGGATCGCCCCGCACCGTCATCGGCAGCGGATTCTCCCCGACGCTCAGGGTAATCGCTCGCTTCTCCAGATGGTGCCGTGCCAGGGTTGTGTGGATGCACTCCTCGACGAGCGCACGCATATCCACGGCCAGGCGCACGTGAGAACGAGCGCGCTGGCCCACCTCGCCGGCCTTCAGCACCTGCTCGATGGTCGCCAGCAGCCGATCGCTGTCCACCAGCATGCGGGTGTAGAACTCTTTGCGCTGACCTTCATCGAGTTGGCGGCGCTGCAGCGTTTCCAGATAAAGATGGATCGAAGCCACCGGCGTCTTCAGCTCATGCGTCACCGCACTCAGGAAGGCGTCATGGCGCTCGTTGCGGCGCACTTCACGGACCAGGAAGATGGTGTTCAGAGCGACGCCGGCAATCAGCAGCAGGAAGAACGGAATCCCCACCGCCATGGGCCACACCCGCCGCCAGTTCAGCACGATCCAGCCGACGTTGAGGACGACAGCGACGCCGATGAGGCACACGCCGAGCAGGGTGAACAGGACCACGTTCCGTTTTCGTCCGCTCAGACGCATGAGAAAGCGCCCGGCAGGAAAGGACCTGGCGGGCGCTTCTATTGTCGCAATTCCGGGCAAGGGGTGTTAAAGACGCTCAGGCCGCGCCGGCGGGCCGAGGATTGTGTGGGTCATATTGTGCGATTTTGACGTCATGCGCCAGTCCCACCTTCTTCAGCAGCCAGATGCCGTAGTAGTTGACGTCCATCTCATACCACTTCAGCCCATGGCGGGCGGAAACCGGGTGCGCGTGATGGTTGTTGTGCCAGCCTTCGCCGCCGGTGAGCACCGCTACCCACCAGCTGTTGCGCGACTCATCGCGGGTTTCAAACCGGCGCGAACCCCACATGTGCGTCGCGGAGTTGACCAGCCAGGTGGAGTGCAGTCCCAGCGTGGTACGCAGGAAGATACCCCACAACAACCCGGGAATTCCCGCGACTGCCAGGCAGATCAAACCGGCAACCACCATGGGAACCCAGTGGTATTTGCTGAGCCATACGTAAAACCGGTCGCGCCTCAGATCCGGCACATAGCGGGCCAGGGCCTCGGTTTCGGCATGGAGAGACTCGCCGCTGATGATCCAGCCCACGTGCGCCCACCAGCCGCCATCGTTGGGGGTGTGGGGATCGCCTTCCTGGTCGGAGAGCTGATGATGGACCCGGTGCAGCCCCACCCAGAAGATCGGGCCGCCCTCCAGAGCCAGCGTGGAGCAGACGGTCATGAAGTATTCCAGCCACTTCGGAACGCGATAGCCGCGGTGGGTCAGAAGCCTGTGGTAACACATGCCAATGCCGAGGTTGTAGGCCAGGAACCAGAACACCACGAAACAGGCCAGCGCCTTCCAGCTGAAGAAGAAAAGGGCTGCTACGGCTCCGATGTGAAACAGGATCATGAACGTCATCGTGATCTTGCTGAGCCTGCCGCCCTGGGCTTTGCGGCCCAGCTTCGGCATCACCGGATGCCGAGCATCCTCGGTCGTGCTCGGAAGGACAGCCGCGGGAGGATCAGCGGTGACGGCGGGATTCTCGATGACTTCAACCAGCATCTCGGGAGACATAAGAACTCAGACTTTCGGGGTGAATTAGGGTTGCGGCACTGGGAAAAAGCACCGCTGCTCTAACCGTAGCAGCCGCAAACTGCGGATGGATGTAACACTTTTGTAAGCTGGACTTGCCAGAAGCAGGGCCCAGCCGCTCCTGCGCGGTCGCCGGAGCGCGCAATGTTTACTTCGGTTTAACCCTTCACGGAGACGATACAGTCGCGATGAAATCCCTCACCCTGTCTGCCTTGTGCGCCGCGCTCGCCTGCTGGACGGCGATGCTCTGCTCCGCTCAGACCATCCATTTGGCGACCAGCAAGGAGATTCTGGGGCCGGTGCCGGGGAATCCGCAGCGGCTGAACAGCCTGCCGCTGTCGGCGGCCTGGTCGCCGGATCATCGCTATCTGGCGCTGGTCAACGCGGGCTTTGGCACGGTCGAGTCCGATTACGAGCAGTCCATCGCGATTCTGGACACGAGCACGGGGAAGCTGACGGATTATCCGGATGCGCGCACCGGGATGACCGCCCATCAAACGCTCTACTCCGGCATTGCCTTCTCGGCCGATGGTTCGGAGCTTTACGCGAGCCTTGACTCCCTTTCCGCGCCGGAGGGCGGCCAACCCGGCGAGACGGGAAACGCGGTCGCCGTCTACCGGTTCACGGGTGACAGGCTGACGCCGGAGCGGCTGATTCCGGTGCCGCTGCGGACGCTTTCCGGCGACCAGAAGCAGCAGCACGAGGCCATGGATCTGCCTGAGAACAACGCGATTCCAGCGCCGTCCGGGCTGGCTGTCGCGAAGGGCGAGGATGGAGCGGAACAACTGTTGGTCGCCGATGAATATTCCGACGACGCGCTGCTCCTCGACGCGAAGAGCGGGAAGCTGGAAACGCGCTTCGATTTGTCCGCCGGACCGACGATTCCGACGACGTACCCGATCGCTGTTGTGGCCAGCTCGGACGGCGAACGCGCCTGGGTCGCTCTATGGAACGGCTCGGCGGTAGCGGAGCTGGATCTGCGCAGCGGCAAGGTGAAACAGCGGCTGGCGCTGCTTCCGCCTTTGCGGCCGACCGATCCGAGCTCGCACCCCATTGCAATGGCGCTGAGCGCCGACGGGGCGAAGCTCTATGTGGCGCTGGCCAATCGGGATTCCGTCGCCGTCGTTCAGGTGAACGGCGCCAAAATGAAGATCGCCAATCTTCTGGACGCCCGATTGCCGGGGCAGGCGTTCTTTGGGGCTGAGCCGAACGCTTTGGCCCTCTCCGACGATGGCAAGACTTTGTACACGGCCGATGCGGGGTCGGATGCAGTGGCCGTTTTCGATCTGCAGAGGGCGAACACGCTGCGGGTCCCCATTGGCTTCATTCCGACGGAGTGGTATCCGACGACGCTGGCGCTCAAGGGCGAGCATCTGTACGTCGCTACGGGCAAGGGCGAGGGGACCGGGCCGAATGCCGCGCCGCAGCCCGAGGCGCCTTCTCCGCAGGGCGAGACGAATCGGCTGGAACAGCGGCCGCACACCTACATCGCTTCCATGCTGCATGGGTCGCTGGCGACCATCGACCTGAATGAGACTCGCAGCAACTATCGGGAGCTGACAACGGAGGTGCTGAAGAGCAACCTGATGTACGCGGCGCAGAAGCAGATCGAGTTTCGGGGGGGCGGAAACCCGATTCACCACGTGATCTACATCATCCGGGAGAACCGGACCTACGATCAGCTGCTGGGCGATTTGGGCGTAGGCGACGGCGATCCTTCGCTGACGATGTACGGCGAGTCGATCACGCCGAACCTGCACGCGCTGGCAAAGCAGTTCGGGGTGCTGGACAACTTCTACGACTCCGGTGAAGTTTCCGGCGACGGGCACGTCTGGTCGACGGCGGGGATCACGAGCGACTACACGGAGCGAACCTGGCAGCAGGCCTATCGCGGACACGAGCGGGTGTACGACTTTGAAGGCGTCGTGGAGGGCGGATATCCGCTGCTGGAGGGGATTCCCGACATCGACGAGCCGTTCAGCGGGTATCTGTGGACGGACTTCGCCAGGAATCACAAGACCTACTACCACTTCGGCGAGTTCATCTCGAGCCAGTTCTGCACCGACCAGGCGACGCCGGATCAGGGAAAGCCGGAAGACCAGAAGCTGCCGGAGGTGGCGGGAACGCCG
The DNA here is from genome assembly GCA_036489655.1 of Acidobacteriaceae bacterium. GTDB lineage: Bacteria > Acidobacteriota > Terriglobia > Terriglobales > Acidobacteriaceae > Palsa-343. Next base: position 7,961 of record DASXFH010000051.1, read on the forward strand.
GAGGGAAAGCATTTTTGCGAGCACCCGTTCATTCACAAGGGCGATCCGATTCCGGCGAACTACGGAGGCGGCAACAGCCCGTATCCGTGGAAGATTCCGCTGATCTACAGGAACGTGGCGACCAAGCGGGAGCTGGAGGGGCACTTCGATCCGCTGTATCCGGATTTCGAGCTGGACTTTCCGGATCAGCTGCGGATGAATGAGTTCCTGGTGCACTTCAACCAGTGGGTGGCGGACCGGAAGCAGGGGCACGACACGATGCCGCAGTTCGTGATGCTGCGGCTGCCGAACGATCACACGGCGGGAACGACGCCAGGGATGCCGACGCCGCAGGCTTCAGTAGCCGACAACGATCTGGCGGTGGGTCGCGCCGTGGATGCGGTGTCGCACAGCCCTTATTGGGACGACACGGCGTTCTTCATTCTGGAAGACGACGCGCAGGACGGAGCCGATCACGTGGATGCGCACCGGTCGATTGCGCTGGTGGTCAGCAAATACGCGCCGCACAACGGGAAGCCGTTTGTGGATCACAACTTCTACACGACGGTGAGCACTCTGCACACGATGCTGAAGCTGCTGGATGCTCCACCGATGAGCACGAACGATGCGCTGGCGCCGCTGATGGCTCCGGAGTTTACGGGAGCGGGCAATCAGCCGGCGTTCAACGCCGATTACCGGAACCAGAAGAACGGGATGATCTACACGGCGAATTTGCCGGAGGCGGTCGGGGCGAAGGAGTCGGCGAAGATGGACTTCAGCCACGAGGACAAGGCGCCGGTGGTGAAGCTGAATGTGATTCTGTGGAAAGAGGCGATGGGGAAGAAGCCGGTTCCGTGGATGCTGACGCATCCCTTGGCGCCGCGGGACGGGGATGACGACGACCGGTAAATGGGGGGATCGCCCCGGATTCTGCGTTTTTTGGGGTGATCTTAAGTGTTGCGACAGCAGCGAGTTGCTTTTTTGGACTTAGGCCCCATCGCGTCTTTTATCTGACTGGAGCGTATTTCGAGAGGCCCCATCGCAGATCTGGCTGCGGAGCGCGGGCAAAGGGCACAGTGAGCGGGTTCGAGGGCCGGCTTTCCTGCGCAAGCAACCGAAAACGAGGCGATGACGACCGGCATTCGCTATACGAAAAAAATTCTCACCAGTTGCGCAAGTGTCACAAACCAAGACAGTTACGCTGTCGATATGCGTAAGTGTGAGAAACAGGGTACTTAGCGGGGCCCTCGAGATCGCCTGTCACGCAGTGCCGGCGAGGGTGGGCGGCTCGAGAAGAGTTGAGAAAGATCGGTCGACCGCAAGGGCTGCGGGTCCTGGAACCCTGCCCTGAACGCAAAAGGACTCGCGGTTGGCGAGTCTTCCTGGATCAGGTTCTGGATTCAGTGTGAGGGGCGGCGCGGGCTGATGCAAGGGAAAAGCGCGGGTTGGGGAAACGAAGGTAACGGAGGGCGATTGCGGCGCACCGGTGCCAGGTTGCGGCCTGCGCAGGCCATCTCGGCAACAGCCGGAACTCCCGGATACGAGGGTGCCGGCGAGCACGAGCGCAGGTTTCAAATTGGTTCTACCAGCCTTACCTCGGCCTGAAGCGAGGAAGGAAACTGCTCGACGAAGCGGCGTAAGAGGAGTTTGCTTCTTGCTATGGGGTGAACCTGGCGGGGTCC
>DASXFH010000079.1:0-12819 GCA_036489655.1 Acidobacteriaceae bacterium
AGGGCTTCTTTGCGAAGGCGTGAGCCGTTGCAATCCATGCATCGCGTGTAGCCGCGGTAACGGCTGAGCAGCACGCGCACGTGGACTTTGTACTTCTTGGTTTCGAGATAGTTGAAGTACTGCCGGATGCCATCGAGCTTCGTTTTGCGATCGCCTTCGAAGATGAGGCGCTGCTCGGTTTCGGAGAGATCGCAGAACGGCATGTCGAGGCGGACGCGGCCGGCGGCTTTCTTGCGGAAGTCGTCGAACCATTCCTGGCCGCTGGGCTTGGTCCACGGTTCGATGGCGCCTTCGTTGAGAGACAGCCCGCGATCGGGGACGATCAGATCCATCGAATAGTCGATGGTGTTGCCGAAACCCTGGCAGCGCGGGCAGGCGCCGTACGGGTTGTTGAACGAGAACAGGCTCGGCTCCGGCTCGCGATATTGCCGATGGCAGGTCTTGCACTCGAAGGCGCCGGAAAAACGCAGTGCTGGCCGCACGGGCGGACGCGGCTTCGCCGCCGCCAACTGCGGATCAGGCATGGGAGCGGCCGGCGCCTCGCGGGGCACGATTTCGAAAAGGATTTCACCCGACTCGCGGTAGCCGATCTCCGCGGCGTCAACGATCCGAGCCCGGTTCTCCGCCGAGACCGCGATGCGATCGACCAGCACGAAAACAGGCAGGCGGAAGTCGATTTCCAGCAGCGACTCCGGCGTAGAGAACTCATAGATATTTCCGTTCTGGTAGAGCCGATTGAAACCGCGCTTGCGCAGGTCCGCCAGCCGCTCTCGGAGCGCGTCGGACAAACCGCCACCCGTGTCGGACACCGGTGCCTTCGCTGCTTTCTTTGTCCGACGCGCGGGCTTCTTCGTGTCCGACGCCAGGGCTGGGCTCGGCTGGGCCGGCGTGGTGGAAAGGGATTGCACCGGAAACAGCGCGTGGAGACGGGTTCCTTCGCCCAGGGCCAGCACCGCCGTGGCAATTTCGTCCACCGTGTCTCGCTTCACAATGCCGTTGCAGACCGTGCAGTGGACCACCCCGCAGCGCGCCCACAACAGGCGCATGTAGTCGTAGATTTCTGTTGCCGTCGCGACCGTCGACCGGGGATTCCGCGTCGAGTTCTTCTGCCGGATGGCGATTGCCGGAGCCAGACCGTCGATCAGCTCTACGTCGGGCTTCTCGATCCGCTCCAGGAACTGCCGCGCATAGGCCGACAGCGACTCCACGTAGCGCCGCTGCCCCTCCGCGTAGATGGTGTCGAAGGCAAGCGACGACTTGCCCGAACCCGAAACTCCTGAGACGACGGTCAGCTTGCCGTGCGGGATCGTGCAGTCAATGTTTTTCAGGTTATGGGTCCGCGCGCCGCGGATGATTATTTCGTCGCTCAATGGTGTGATCCCGGGGGTTGAGGGAAAAGAGTCCCAGTTTGATTATAGGGGCGGGGGCATCCTAACGCCCCGAAGCAGAAAGGCAGAGAGATGCACTGGACCGGAACGCTGATTCTTCTGGGCTTTGTCACGCTTTGTGCGGCCCTCATCCTCATCCTTCTTCATCTCACGCGCGCCGGCCGCATCCTCCAGGAACGCATCCCCGACCGCCCCCACCGGCGGCTGTTTCTGGCCGCGGTCAGCTTCTTCATCACCTTTCTGGGTGTCCGACTGCTGGTCGAGGCGATCACGCACCACATCGGGCCCTTTGGATTCGTGATGATGCGCGGCCACCACATCCACCATCTGGTCTGGGGCATCCTGCTGCTGCTGGCGGTCGGCTATGCCGAAACCGCGGAGCTGGGCACTGGCTCCTCGCCCGCGTCGATTTTCGCCAGCCGGCTGATCGCCGTTGCCTACGGCGCCGGCGCGGCGCTCACGCTCGATGAGTTCGCCCTCTGGCTGAACCTGAGCGCTGACGCCTACTGGACGCGCCAGGGGCGGGAGAGCATCGACGCCGTCATTTTGTTCGGTGCCCTGCTGGCCATCGGAGCCTGGGGTGCTCCGCTGTGGAGGAAGCGCCGCCAAAGCTCCACCACGCGGCTCGAGTCCTGACTCGCACGGTGGCGCGCTTCCCTCCGCCATGGCCAACCCAGCGAACGGATCGCCACCATCGGAGCTCCACTGTTCCCTCATTTGATACCTGGTGCATTTCGCCCGCGAATCCACAGGTGTCTGCACGCTATAGTCAAAACGGCGATTCTCACGACCTTGCTCAGGCGTGCCTAAAAGCAACGCACAGAACGGAAGCGCGACCCTCCTGGACGATCCGCCGGCGGACGTGTCTCGTCCCCCGGCCGGCCGGGACGCCCAGTCGCGCCCTCCACGCTCCGCCCGCGCCCTCGCCGAACCGGACGACGAGGCCGGCGAGCCTTTCCTCCGTGCCCGGCGTCGCGTTCCCGTCCGCCGCGGCCTGCTTCCGGTGTGGGCACGCAGCCGCTGGGGCAAGGTGGCCTTTGCCGGCATCGCTCTCGCAGCCATCGGCGCGGCCGCAGCCCTGGTCCTGGCCGCGCGCAGCTTCCTCGAACACGATCCGCGCTTCCGCATTGCCTCGCCGGAGGCCATCCAGACCATGGGCAACAGCCAGCTCACCCGCGCTGACCTGCTCAGTGTCTTTGGCGGCGATGTCGGACACAACCTCTTCTCCGTGCCCCTGGCCAAACGCCGCGCCGCCCTCGAGCAGATTCCCTGGGTGGAGCGGGCCACGGTCATGCGCGTCCTGCCCAACCAGCTCCGCGTCTCGATCATCGAACGCACCCCAATCGCTTTTGTCGATGTGCACGGCCGTATCGAGCTGGCGGACGTGAACGGCGTTCTGCTGGATATGAGCCCGAAGGACCTTGCCGCCAAACACTACGGCTTCCTGGTGGTCAGCGGCATCGATGCCGCCGCTCCTCTGCCGCAGCGCAGCCTGCGCATGCACCTCTACCAGAAGTTCCTCTCCGAGCTGGATTCCACGGGCGAGCACATTTCGGCGCAGCTGAGCGAGGTGGATCTCTCCGATCCGGAGGATGTGAAGGCCACCGTGCCCTCCGGCGGAACCGACCTGCTGCTCTATTTCGGTCACGAAGACTTCCTCGCGCGCTGGCGCAATTACCAGGCTCACATTGCGCAGTGGCGGGCCCAGTATCCCAATCTGGCTTCGGTCGATCTCCGCTACGAGCGCGAGGTGGTGCTGAAGATGGCCGGAACGCCCCCGGCCCCGCCCGCCGCCGCATCTTCTCCGTTGCCGGTCAGCCCCGCCGCACCGGTTCACAGAACCGCGCCGCAACCCAGATCCACCCCTGAACATCGCGCTCCGTCGGCGCATCGCCCGGCGCACCACGCCACCGCGCATCGGCATGCAACGCGCCCCCGGAGTCACGTGTCGGAGAAGCATCGCAAACGGAGGGCCCGCGCTTGAGCCAGCAGCCGGACAACACGATCGCCGTGCTGGATGCCGGCAGCTCCAAAGTGCGCGCCCTCGTCGCCGAGATTCATGAGGGCGCGCTGCGCTATCGCGGTCACGGTATCGTCGACTCTGTCGGCATGCGCAAGGGCCTCATCGCCGACCTCTCGCCGGCCGCCTCCGCCATCGATCGCGCCGCCATCATGGCCGAAGATTCCGCGCAGACCACCATTGAAAAATGCGTGGCCGCCGTGGGCGGACCCCACATTCGCGGCGTCAACAGCCGTGGCGGCATCAGCCTCGGCGCACGCATGCGCGAGATCACCCGCGAAGACGTCCGGGCCGCCGTCGATCGCGCCCGCTCCATCGCACTGCCCGCCGACCGCGAAGTCCTGCACCTTTTGCCTCAGCAGTTCATCCTTGACGAGCAGCCCGGGATTCATGACCCGGCAGGGATGGTCGGCAGCCGCCTGGAAGTCAATCTGCACATTGCTACCAGCTCGGCCAGCGCGCAGCAGAGCATCGTCACCTGCGCCAACCGCGCCGGTCTGGAAATCACCGAAACCGTCTTTGAGGCCCTGGCCGCCGCCGAAGCCACGCTTTCCGCCGACGAGCGCGAGCTCGGCGTCTGCCTGCTCGACATCGGCGCCTCCACTTCGGAGCTGGTCGTCTTCTTTGAAGGGTCGGTCGCGCACACTTCGGTGGTCCCCATTGGCGGCGATCACTTCACCAACGACCTCGCCGTCGGCCTGCATGCCACCCCGCCCGAGGCCGAGTGGCTGAAGTGCAATTACGGCCATGCCATCGTGACCGCCGTGCCGCAGAGCAACGAATTGGAAGTCACCGGCCTGCCCGGACACGAGCCGCGTCTCGTGCGTCAGCGCTTCATCGCCGAGATTCTCGAGCCCCGCGCCCGCGAACTGTTCCAGCTGCTGCGTGACAATCTCCGCCAGGGCGGCGTGCTGGAAGCCCTGGGCGCCGGCTGCGTACTCACCGGCGGCGGCGCTCGTTTGCCCGGCCTGCTCGAGACCTCCGAAAGCCTGCTGCGCGTCCCCGCTCGTCTGGCTTCGCCGGTGCGCCTCTCCCGGATGCCGGAAGAGCTGTGCACGCCCGAGTTTTCAGTTTTGATTGGAACGTTGCTCTACGCCCACCGCACCAGCGTGACCCGTGCGGCGGAAAACCAGGGACTGCGCGCCAAGCTGCGCGCCATTTTGGCCGGAAGTGTCTAGCTGAGGAGTTAAAACCGATGAAGAGCCAGCCCGAAGAAATCCGCATCCAGTACCACGACGAGCTCCCCCGGGGCGCGAAGATCAAGGTCATCGGCGTGGGCGGCGGCGGCGGCAATGCCGTCAATCGCATGATCGCGGCCAGCATGGAAGGCGTGGAGTTCATCGCCGCCAACACCGACCGCCAGGCCCTGCAGCTCTCCCAGGCGCCGGTCAAGCTGCAGCTGGGTGTCAAGCTCACCAGCGGCCTCGGCGCAGGCGCCAATCCCGACGTCGGCCGCCGTGCCGCGCTCGAAGACTCCGAGAAAATCATCGAATCCCTCGAAGGCGCGGACATGGTCTTCGTCACCGCCGGCCTCGGCGGAGGCACCGGCACGGGCGCAGCTCCAGTAATTGCCTCGCTGGCCAGCGAAATGGGCGCCCTCACCGTCGCCGTCGTCACCCGCCCCTTCGCCTTTGAAGGCAAGCGGCGCATGGCTCAGGCCGAGCGCGGCATGCAGGAGCTGCTCGACAGCGTGGACACGATGATCGTGATCCCCAACGAGAAGCTGCTCGCCGTGGCCAAAGACGCCGGCTTCTTTGAGTCCTTCCGCATCGCCGACGACGTGCTGCGCCAGGGCGTTCAGGGTATTTCCGACATCATTACCATCCCCGGCATCATCAACCGCGACTTCGCTGACGTGAAGACCACCATGGCCGGCATGGGCTATGCCGTCATGGGCACCGCGATTCGCAGCGGCAGCAATCGCGCGATCGAAGCCGCGCAGGCCGCCATGGCTTCCCCGCTGCTCGAGTCCGGAGCGATCGACGGCGCCCGCGGCATCCTCATCAACATCACCGGCTCCAGCTCGCTCAAGCTGAGCGAGGTGAACGAAGCCTCCACGCTCATCCAGACCGCCGCCCACGAAGACGCCAACATCATCTTCGGTGCGGTGCAGAATGAGTCGATGGGCGACGACATCAAGATCACCGTCATTGCGACCGGCTTCCGCCAGGGATCGGGCGAGCGCCGCGAGCAGATGCTGACCGCGGCGCTGCGCCAGGGCGCATCGGCGCCGCGCATCGAATCCCGTCCCCCGGCCCCGCGTTTTGCCAGCGAGGAAGAGGAGGACGTCGATTTTGTGACTGCCTCCCCGCGCCAGACCGAATCCGATTCGGTGCTGGTTCCGGTTTCCAATCGCGATCTGGTCACCGCCTTCCGCGAGCCCGAACCCGCGCCGGCCATGGCCATCGAGGAAGTTGCCGACGATGCGCAGCCGGTGGCTGTTGCCGTAGCCGACAACACAACTCAGGATGAGATTTCAGTGATGGCCCACACCGCTTTTGAGGAGGAACCAGGCGAGAATCTCGACATCCCTGCCTTCATGCGCAAGGGAAGTCTCTAACCGGAATGGGTCAGTACCCTGGTGCGAAAATGTACTGTACAGGCAACACTTTCCGGTTATAGTGAACGCAGAGTTCCCGTCTGCCATCCAAACACCGGCGAAGAGTCGTTCGAGGGATTCTTCTCTGAACGGCACCTTTCAGGCTCCTGGGTTCAGAACGAGGACCGGCAAGAAACACAACCTGGAATGGAACTGTTTTTCCGTTCCGGGACGCTCGATGAAATATACGAGCCAAGACGAACTCCGCCGGACAGGTTCTGCGGGACGATGAGGCAGATGGTTCGGTTTTTCACCAAGAGGCACCCGATGAAGCGCCTGGTTTTCTCTCTCCTTCTGATTTCCCTGATCGCGCCGACGCTTGTCTTCGCGGCCTCCACCACCACCACGCGCCGCGCCCATCATCACCGGGTCCGGGAGTCGGCGGCCACGCGGCGGCGGCTGGCCACGCACCACCACAGCGAACGGGTCACGCGGGCCTACGCAGGCAGAACCTCCGCCACCCACGCTCGTCTGGTCCGAACCAGCCTGACCCATTACCGGCACACGCGGCGCCATCGCTACTACGAGCGCTTCACCGCCAGCTCCTTTGCCGCATCCGACATCACCGCGGGCGATATCACCACAGGCGAAGATCCCGTGGTGCGCCAGGCGGCCATTAACGCTCTTGGCGATATGAACGGCACTGTTGTGGCCATCGATCCCTCCAACGGCCGCATCCTGGCCATGGTCAATCAGAAGCTCGCCCTTTCCAGCGGCGCCGAACCCTGCTCCACGATCAAGCTTTCCGTCGCCCTGGCGGCCCTCGAAGAAGGCATCGTCACCAAAGACACCCCGGTCAATCTGGGTGGCCACTTCCACCTCGACATGACCGAGGCCCTGGCCCACTCCAACAATCTCTACTTTGAGACCCTCGGCCGCCGCCTCGGCTTTGAGCGCGTGCGCCACTATGCCACCGAATTCGGCCTCGGAGAACTGGCCGGCTACAACATTCCCGGCGAGCATCCCGGCATCTATCCCGACCAGGCGATCCCTGAGAGTGAAGGCGGCGTCGGCCGTATGTGCTCCTTCGGCGAAGGCGTTTCCATGACCCCGCTGCAGTTGGGAGCTCTGGTCGCGGCCATCGCCAACGGCGGCACCCTTTACTACCTGCAACACCCCACCACGCCCGCAGAGGCGCTGAACTTCCAGCCGCGTATCAAGCGGACCCTGAACATCGCGCCCATCCTTCCTGAAATCGAGGTTGGTATGCAGGCTGCGGTTCGTTATGGGACCGCGCGTTCCCTGCGCGCCAGTTTCAATGAGTTCCCCGTTCTCGGAAAGACCGGCACCTGCTCCAACGACGGCACTCGCTTTGGCTGGTTTGCTTCCTACGCCGACACCCAATACGGTCGTATCGTCGCCGTCTTCTTCCTGGAGGGCGGGCGTCCCACTTTCGGACCGAAGGCCGCGCAGCTGACCGGCATCTTCTATCGCGATCTGTGGGACAGCAGCTACTTCGCCGAAAAGCAGCCGGCGGATGCTCCTGTCGCCGCCAGCGCGATCGGCGCTCCTCAGTAACTCCCGACCAGACCGACCCGACCGTCCGTCTCGACCATCCCGACCGGTCCTATGCCGCCGCTCGCCCCGCTGCCGAGGCCGGCTGCTCTGAACCAACCTCCTCCGCTGCCCGCTCCGTATTCCAGCAGTCTTCCGAGTGCCCGCCAAACAGCGCATCCCGCCGCTTGACCAGCTCCGCATTCAGTTCTCCGCCCGCCAGAGTGGCCAGGGCAATCAGGTAGATCCAGAACATCAGCGCCATCACCGCACCCATGCCGCCGTACAGTCGGGAGAAGTTCCCCATGCGATCCAGGTAGAACGCCAGCCCTGCCGAACCCAGAAACGCCACCGCAATGGCGAAGACCGCCCCGGGTAAGGTTGTCCTGAACTTCTGGTGCCGGTTCGGAGCCAGGAAATACACCAGCTCCAGTGCCACCACAAAGCACAGGAAAACCGCCCCGTAGCGGATCAGCGGCCAGGACCTCTCAAGCGCCTGCGGCACCGGAATCACCTGGTTGAGGAAGTGAGCGAAATCCGGACCCAGCACCAGCGCCAGCAGAGCAATAACCAACAGCCCGCCGCTGGTGAATGTCAGCAGCACGGCCCGCAGACGCGCCCGCACCCAGGTACGCTCTTTCTGCACATCGTAGGCAATGTTGAGCGACGAAATGACTGCCGTGAACACCGTCGTCGACGACCAGACGTAGGTCACCACCCCAAACGAGAGCACCCCCCGGTGCGGCGTCAGCAGCGCTCCCATCATTCGTTCCACCATGGTCAGCGCACTGGGTGGCACCAGCATTGACATCACGGCGAGCATTTCCGGCACCAGGTTCGGCAGGTGCAGCAGCGACACCAGGGAAACCAGCATCATCAGCAGCGGAACCATCGACATCATCGACCAGAACGCCAGCCCCGCCGCTACATCGATGGCCCGCGTTCTGATCAGCTCCTCGAAGACGATGACCGCCAGACGCCGGGTTCCCCTCTCGTGGCGCCTCATCCACTGCTTCCATCGCCCCTGGGGCTTGCCGTCCCCCGGCAACTCCCCCCGCCGGATCCCATCGGCCGGCATGTCACAACCCCGTCCCAGCAAAATCGGATCGCGCGGCATGGCGGCCCTCCGGAAACAACCGGTTCCCTTTCTCCGATGGCGAAGAAGCCCCTCGCGGATGCGCGAACCCACTCTGATTCCTTTCCTTTCTTGCCCCCGCCGCAATTTTCTGCGATACATGGATGCGTTTGCCGAAGGAGGTCCTGTGAAGCCCAGGGGTCTCAGATCTGCCTTGCCAGCTCTCGCCGCTCTCGCTCTTGCCGCAACCGCGCTCCATGCGCAAAACCCCCGCGAGGTTTCCTTCTCCAGCGGGTCTGAAGCTGCACACGGTCTTTTGTACGAGCCGGCCGGCCCCGGGCCCCACCCCGGCCTCATCGTGATTCATGAGTGGTGGGGACTCAACGACTGGATCAAAGACCAGGCGCAGCGTTTCGCCAGCGAGGGCTACGTCGCTCTGGCCGTCGATCTCTACCGAGGGCAGGTGGCCACCGATGCGGATACGGCCCACCAGCTCAGCCGCGGGCTGCCCCAGGATCGCGGCGTGCGCGACCTTACCTCGGCGGCCGCCTGGCTCGCCAGCCAGAAGAATGTCGATCCCCACCGCATCGGAGCCATCGGCTGGTGCATGGGGGGAGGCTACGCCGCGCTGCTTGCCGTGGCGGATCCGCACCTGCAGGCCGTCTCCATCAACTATGGGTCGCTGCCCACCGACCAGGCTGCGCTGCAGAAGATTCACGCGGCCGTCCTAGGCAACTTCGGCGGACAGGATCGCGGCATCACCCCCGACGACGTCCACGCCTTTGCTGCGTCCATGCACTCGCTGGGCAAGAGTGTCGACGCCAAAATCTATCCCGATGCAGGGCACGCTTTTGAAAATCCAAATAACAAGAACGGCTATCGTCCCGAGGACGCGCAGGACGCTCAGGCACGCTCCTCGCATTTCCTGGCGCAGCATCTGCATCCTGCTGAAAAGTAAGTACCGGCTCGATCCGGTAACTGTCTTTGGATTTCTCGCAAGGTTACTAAGGTATGGAAAATAGTTCTTGCGTGCCTACTTCCTGGCGTGTTAACTATGCAGGCAATAATCTACAGATTCCTGCCTTGCAGTACACAGGGGAAAGCACGTCACCACTATGAAAATTGGAATCACTATCCGAGGCTATCGTCTCCAGAAGGGGCTGTCCCAGGGAGACATCGAGAAGCGTACGGGGCTTCTCCGCTGTTATCTCTCCAGAGTGGAAAACGGGCACACCGTTCCTTCCCTCGATACTCTGGCCAAAATTGCCGGCGCGCTCGAACTTCCGCTGGCTCAGTTGTTCGCCGAAGACACCCTCGGACGGCAGCTGCAGTCACAGAAGCTCTCCGATGATGAACTCCGCTTCCTGACCCAGATCCGCCGCTACTCGACGAATCTGAACGACAGCGACCGCAAGCTGCTGCTCGCCATGGTCAAGAAGTTCGCTGCTACCGCGACCCGCTAAGCGTCCCCCCCGGGCCTCCCCTCCTCGTTTCCAGCGTTCATGTCGTGATGCGATAGAACTGTTTCTCCGGGTCCCGGAACTACCCCGCCCCGCCGCTGTAAACCGCCCGCAGCCACCAGGCAGTCAGCAGCAGCGCGAAGGTCATCACTCCGACCGTGATGGCCCGACGGAGTACGAACGTCGCCTGCGGCGCTCCAATGCGCGGCACCAGCGGCGCCCCCAGGGCCAGTCCGCTCAGGAATCCGCCCAGGTGCGCCATGTTGTCGATCTGCAGCCGGGTGTGCACCACCAGCAGGCCGGCATCGATGACAAAATTCAGCAGCGCAAAGTACCACACGCTGCGCCGCAGCCGCTTCAGCTCAACCTGCGGAATCGGCAGCAGCGGCGACCGCAGCACCATCAGCAGCACTCCGGCCAGTCCGAACACCGCCCCCGATGCCCCGGCGCTCAGCACGCCGCCGTGGTCCGGCAACTGGGGGTGAACGGCGATGCCCAGCAGATTGCCCGCTACCCCGGTGAGCAGATAGGCCGCGATAATGCCAAACTCGCCCAGCAGCGGCTCGCCCAGCAATCCCAGGTTCCACAGGCACCACATATTCGTGCCAATGTGAATCCACCCGAAGTGCGTAAACGTAGCGGTGACCACGCGCCACCACTGCCCGAACTGAAGGACTGCCCCGCCGTTGCACACCAGCAGCAGCGACCAGTTGTCCTGGAACGTCGGCCCCGCCAGATTTCCGCTCAGCAAAAGCGTTGCAAGGAAAACGGCGCAGTTAATGCCCACCAGCGTGTAGGTGGCAGGAGCATGCGCCCAGTGGCGGCGCGGCCGCTGCACCGGTTGCGGCGGCGGATACCAGCCTCGCGGTTCCGAACGTTCCGGCTCCGGCATCGTTCCCGGCGGCAGAATCTCCGGTCGCGAGGTAAACCCTCGCCCGCTCTCGTCGTGCTCCATAAACCTACCCTACCGTTCCCGCTGCTCCCTGACAAATGTGCTCGCATGCACCTCGTCTCTCCATCTTGTTTACAATTTTTCTTTCATACGCCCGCACGCCGGGGCACCTCCGGAGACATCCTTGAGTCCTGAAAATCCCTCGTCCAGTCAGAAGAAGATCACCCGTGCCCTGCTGAGTGTCACTGACAAGTCCGGCCTGGTTGATTTTGCGCAACGCCTCGCCCAACATGGCGTGGAACTGGTTTCCACCGGAGGCACTGCGCGCGCCCTGCGCGACGCCGGCCTCCAGGTGCGCGATATCTCCGACCTCACCGGCTTCCCCGAGATGCTCGATGGCCGCGTCAAGACTTTGCACCCCAAAGTCCACGGCGGCATCCTCTATCGGCGCGATCACGCCGAACATCGTACCGCGGTGGAGAAACACGGCATTCAGCCCATCGATATTGTGGTCGTCAACCTCTACGCCTTCGAGAAAACCGCCGCGCAACCCGGCGTGCCTTTCGCCCACATCATCGAGAACATCGACATCGGCGGCCCGTCGATGGTCCGCTCCGCCGCGAAGAATTTCGAAGATGTCGCCATTGTCACCGCGCCCGCCGACTACCCAGCCCTGGCCGAGGAGCTCGATCAACATCAGGGCGCTCTGAGCCGCGAAACCCGCTGGCGCCTCGCGCAGAAGGCCTTTGCCGCCACTGCCGCCTACGATACCGCCATCGCCAATACGCTCGAGCGCATCGAAATCGCCGGGGCCGAGGAGCCCACCCGCTTCAGCGACGAATTCCCGCAGGCGCTCCGCATCAACGACCCTCTCGCCCAGATGCTTCGTTACGGCGAGAATCCCCACCAGCGCGCCGCTCTCTACGCGGATGGTTCCAGCTCCGGCATTGCCGGCGCCCAGCAGCTTCAAGGCAAGGAGCTCAGCTACAACAACCTCGTCGATCTGGACGCCTGCTGGGACCTGGCCCAGGAATTCGATGAGCCCGCCGTCGCCATCATCAAGCACACCAACCCATGCGGCGCCGCCACCGGTGACAGTCTGCTCGAGGCGTACCGCAAAGCGCTCACCACCGATCCGGTCTCCGCATTCGGCAGCGTCATCGGCGTCAATCGCGAAATCGACGGCGACACCGCCGAAGAAATGGCGGCTTTATTTGTCGAAGCCATCGCTGCCCCCGCCTTCTCAGCGCAGGCCCGCGCACGCTTCGCCGCAAAGAAGAATCTGCGCCTGGTCATCGTCAGGCCGTCGCAGACTACCCGCGTTGTAAAGCACGTTTCCGGCGGATTGCTCCTTCAGGATGCCGACCGCGCCCGCATCGCCGCGGCCGATCTCAAAATCGTCACCCAGCGCAAGCCGACCGGCAACGAGCTAGCCTCGCTGCTCTTCGCCTGGAAGGTCTGCAAGCACGTCAAGTCCAACGCCATCGTCTACGCGCGCGACAACCAGACCATCGGTGTGGGCGCCGGGCAGATGAGCCGCGTGGATGCCGCCCGTTTCGGCGCCATGAAAGCCGTGCTGCCCCTCGCCGGATGCGTCGCCGCCTCCGATGCTTTCTTCCCTTTTCCCGATGGCCTCGAAACGGTCGCCCAGGCCGGAGCCACCGCCGTCATTCAGCCCGGGGGCTCGGTCCGCGATAACGAAGTGATCGCCGCCGCTGACCGCCTCGGCATCGCCATGGTCGTCACCGGCATACGCCACTTCCGCCACTGAGCGCGAAGCAGCCTGCAGCTGAGCTACATCTCCGAAGGCTGGGCCGGACCCTCACCCCTGTCCAGCCTGGCCTTCACCGCATCCAGCTCCTCGCGCAGCCTCGCCACCTCCGCCTCCAGC
>DASXFH010000139.1:0-8268 GCA_036489655.1 Acidobacteriaceae bacterium
GCATTGAGGCAGATCAGCCCGGCATGGAGCAACACATTGGAATACTGGCCCTTCGAGCCTGGCGTCTCGCGAGGTCCGCGGAAGTCTCCGCTGTTTCTGGTGACGAGCACCCAGTCTTCGGTCAGCAATAGCCGCTTCAGCTCCCAGTCCTTCCAGCCGGACTTGCCGATCCACACGACGTGCGAGGCCTCGTGGTGGCCTCGCTGCCGGGCCATCAACGCAAGTTCTGAACTGAGGCATTCGTCAATGAGGAGTTTTGTCACTGCGCAGTGGACCGAAGTTTGCGACGAGACGAGATGATCTTAGCTCCCGCAGGCGCGACGATGTGCTGGCGTGGTCTGCCGCGCTGCGGATTCGCCTCTGCAAAGAGCGCGGCGAGTTCCACCTGTTCCCGATTGATGCTGGGATAGGAAGAGAGAATCCTCTCCATCGGAATGCCGGCGGCCACCGACGCGGCCACATCGTGCACCGGGACTCGTGTTCCCTTGATGACCGGCGTTCCGCTCAGAATCTCGTTGTCTTCGACCACCTGGGCGCGCGCTGCATTCAAGCGCACCATCCGCTCATCGACACCCTTCCAGAACGGCGCCAGGTCGATGGTCAGGAATTCATCCTGAATAGTCCTTGTGCGCGACTTCACATCGGAGGAATTCTGGCTTGCCAGCGTGATGGCGCGCTGCCGCTCCTCTGATGTTAGCCGGTCGGCTGCGCCAAAGTAAAAGGCGATGAACACACAGGCGTGGCTCTTGAACGACCTGGCATCCTGCGTGTCATAGAAACTCTCCGGCAAGATGTGCTCGTCGATCACCCGGTGCACATCGCGCACCGACACACCGGAAACGATTGCGACCTCGGTCGGCGTCAGCGTCTCGGTTGAGGTATTCATCTGTCCCTCCGCAGGTCAGATTATAAACCTTCCGAAGCATCGGAAGCAATAATGTCCTTTATCCCACTCAGCCTAGACCGGTTAAGCCTCGCCGACTACGAGCCAGTTCAGCTCAAACCGAATAGCAAACAATGCCACCTGTGCGTACGCTCTCAAGCTCGGGCGAATTCCGTACCCCTCAGTGACCCGATCAAGCGTCTGGAGATCATCAAAAAATTGTGCATTCACAACATCAGCTCCTTCGACGGCACCCGCAGCTCCAATAACATTCCCTGCAAGCGTGTCCAGCCAAATGAGACTGCCTGCAGGTTGGGGCTCAGTCGCGCGCGCGAGAGCGCGCACCCGCGTAATAAGCGGTGCTTCCTCAATGCTCTCAGGGTTGGGATTCGCCGCCCCATGCGGTCCAGGTCCCGGGTAGTACCATGCCTCGTGCCCCGCCAGCACATCGACGGAAGGAAAGGTCGAGTTTTGCACGATCGTGCGGCAGCGCGTGTGCGTAAACAGGTCTTGATTCATGTGAAAAGCAGGTGAGGCGTAAGCGACGTGAGCACGACCGCGAGACGCTCCAGGAGGTGTTGCTGGTGCTCGGTAATCTTGAATGCCAACAGGGGCGCACGAATAGAATCTATGCCCTTCAGCGTGCGCGGTTTCTGGTTGTAGTAACAGGCCTTTTGGCCTGCAGAAACAGATTCAGCCTGAATCGGGGTAATTGCCTGCGGCGCTCTGGCGGTTCCCACCATGGTGGCCACTGATAATAAGCAAGAGCGGCTCCGCGCAACGGTGTGTCATATCCGAGAGTTTCCCATAACGCGGTTTGCGTCAGGTACAGGCCGCGGTCGAAGCCAAGTTGACTTTCGAGCACTTGTCCCGGAGTAAAAATATCTCGCTGCCCACGCTCTAGCTGGTTGTAGAGCGGTGCCTCATAAGACTTTTCTTCGAACTCCGCTCGCTTCATTTTTGACCCAAAGGTTCACTGCAGCGCAACGCTCGGTCGCGAGAATCTTGTTGCCTGTGGCAATGCGGTCAGAATGTCGCTCTCGCCATCTTGCTGTCAACTGAACAACCCGTGCAGTGGTGGGTCCGTTAGAAAATTCGGGACAGGGGCACAAATATTGTCGACCGACTATGGGATCGGTTTGAGAAGCGCCTTCAACAGAAAAATCGGCCCTTCCTTAGCCGTGCCGTACGCGATGGGCCGCGATTCCGCAGATGCCCAGGATAATCTTCGCCCAGGGGAGGCAGCTTGTCATAAGCTCTGGAGACGTATCCCATGCCAGTCATACTCTCATGGCCTGAGACTAGGCTGCTAATCGTAGTTTCAAACTGGCCCACTACCGCCCGTGCGCTTCGAGCTCAGATTTGGCCAAAGCGCTCCATATTGCCAAAGCGCTCCATATTCTAGCTGAACAGCCCAAATTTTCTGGTGACCGATTTGGTGACCAGTTCATCCGAGAAACATGCATCCGGCTGCAAGCTGGTGCAATTCGCGAACTGGCTTCAACTCACTGTAAATAAAGGAGACTTCAGCGTTTTGCAGCTCCATGCATTTTCGTGCGGAAAGGCCTTAAATCAGTTTAGGAAACTGCTGCTCTATCCACCTGAGCTACGGGGCCACTGAACACTCCGATTGTATCGAGGGTGCGGCGGTTTCGCCTATGCTGGCATCTGAGGTCCAGGAGCGGAAATGAATCAGTCCTTCGACGCCATTGTGGTGGGAGCGGGCCAGGCCGGTCCGTCGCTGGCGCATCGTCTGGCCAAAGCCGGGCGGAAGATCGCCATCGTGGAGCGGGGCCTGTTTGGCGGCACCTGCGTGAATACCGGCTGCACGCCGACCAAAGCGATGGTGGCCAGCGCACATGCGGCGCATCTGGCGCGCCGTGGCAGCGACTTCGGCGTGAGCGCGGGGCCGGTGAAGGTGGATCTGCGGGCGGTGCAGGCGCGTAAGGAGGGGGTCGTCGCGCCGTCGCGGACGGGCGTGGAGAAGGGTCTGCGCGAGGAGAAGAACTGCACGGTCTTCACGGGGACCGCAGCGTTCGCGTCGCCCACGACGATGCGGGTGGGCGATGCGATCCTGGAGGCGCCGAAGATTTTTCTGAATGTAGGCGCGCGGCCCGCGGTGCCAAAGATGCCAGGGGTGGAGTCGGTTCCCTTCCTGACCAGCACGACGATTCTCGATCTGGAAGAGCTGCCGGAGCACCTGATCGTAGTGGGCAGCGGGTCGGTAGGGCTGGAGTTCGCGCAGATGTTCCGCCGCTTCGGTTCGGCGGTAACGATCGTGGAGAGGAGCGCGCGCCTGGCTCCGCACGAGGATGAGGATGCGTCGAGGGTCGTTAACGAGGTTTTCCGTGCCGAGGGGATCGATGTGCGAACCCACGCCAACTGCATCCATCTGGAGCGCAGCGGGCGCGAGGTGACGGTGGGCATGGAGTGCAACGAGGGGGCGCCGCACGTTGCCGGTTCGCACGTGCTCCTGGCAGTGGGCCGCACGCCGAACACCGACGATCTGAATCTCCCGGCCGCCGGGATTACGCCGGATGAGCATGGGTATATCCCCGTCGATGATGAGCTGCGCACCAGGGTCGCGGGGATCTATGCCCTGGGCGACTGCAACGGCAGGGGCGGCTTCACGCACACGTCGTACAACGATTTCGAGATCGTGGCAGAGAACCTGCTGGATGGCGCGTCGCGGCGGGTGAGCGATCGGATCTTCGCTGAAGCCACCTACATCGACCCGCCTCTGGCTCGGGTGGGCTTGTCGGATGAGGACGTGCGCCGGAGGGGCAGGCCGGCGCTGGTGGGCATGCGCCCGATGACACGGGTGTCGCGGGCGATCGAAAAGGGCGAGACCTTCGGGTACATCAAGGTACTGGTGGATGCGGAGACGAAGGAGATCCTGGGCGCGACGGTCTTCGGAACGGGCGGGGATGAGGCCGTCCACTGCATTCTGACGGCGATGTACGCGGGGAAGCCGGCGTCCCTGCTGACGCATTCGGTGCACATCCATCCCACGGTGGCGGAGCTGATTCCGACGACGCTGGAGGACCTGAAGCCCTTGTAGGTTTGCACTCTATCGCGCCCTGGAGCGAATCTGGAAGAGATGCGCGCCGCTGTTTTGCACCACCCTGCTCCGATTTCTTCGCGCCCACTGGCGATTGAAGAGCGACCTGTGCCTGCGCCCGGCCGGGGCGAAGTGCTGCTGAGGGTGGAGGCGTGCGGGGTCTGCCGGACCGATCTGCACATTACCGCCGGCGAGCTGAAACCCCTGCGCGCGGCGGTGACTCCGGGACATCAGATCGTGGGGCAGGTGGAGAAGGTGGGGACGGGGGTCGACTCGGTTGAGGTCGGCGCCCGTGTGGGTGTGTCGTGGCTGGGCGGGACAGACGGAACCTGTCCGCTGTGCCGCAAGGGACGCGAGAATCTCTGCGATCATCCCACGTTTACGGGGTATTCGGTTGATGGCGGCTACGCCGAATACGCGGTGGCCCGCGCCGATTTCCTGATCCCGCTGCCCGCTGGGGCCGCAGCCACCGATCTGGCGCCGCTGCTGTGCGCGGGGATTATCGGGTTCCGCAGTTTGCGCGTGGCGGAGGCTGCGCCGGGCAGTCGCGTCGGACTGTTTGGCTTTGGAGCGTCGGCGCACCTGGCAATTGAGGTGCTGAAAGCCTGGGATTGCGAAGTGTATGTATCGACGCGGGGCGCTTCGCACCAGCAACTGGCGCGGGAGCGCGGAGCAACGTGGGTGGGCGACGCAACGGAGCGGCCGCCGGTCGCGCTGGACTGCGCGGTAACTTTCGCGCCGAGCGGCGATGTGGTGCTGGCGGCGCTGGCTTCCCTCCGCAAGGGAGGCATTGTGGCCATCAATGCCATCCACCTCGATCGCATCCCGCAGTTCGACTACGATTCGCTGCTGTGGGGGGAGCGCCAGCTGCGCAGCGTGGCCAACATGACGCGCGACGATGGCCGCGATTTTATCGAGCTGGCCACGAAGATCGGGATCCGGCCGCGGACGACCGTTTTTCCGCTGGAGAAGGCGAACGAGGCGCTGATGGCTGTGGCGAACGACGGCGTGGATGGGGCCGCAGTGGTTGTTCCTTGACAGCCCCTGGCAGCGCTTCTACGCGGCTCGTATGGAAGTGAGCCTGAATCCGGATATCGCCGCTCGGCTGCAGCAATGGGCTGCAGAGACGGGCCGCGAGCCTGATGAACTGGTGGCCGACGCGATGGAAGGCTATTTCGAAGAACTGCAGCGCACGCGTGAAATGCTGGACGGCCGTTATGAGAGCATCCGGAACGGAGAAGCCCAGCTCATTGACGGAGATGAGGCGCTGCGTCTGCTGAAACAGCATAATCATGCACAGCGACGCAGCGCATGAGCAGACCAGGCGCCCCTCTGCGTCGTAGCCGTGCTGCATGGGCGGCGCAATCCTCGCGTTCTGGCTGCTCTTCTTCACGAGCGCATCTGACTCAGGCGATCACAAGAGCCAGCAGGAATCCGTCGTAGCCCTTGCGGCCGACGGTCTGGAGAACGGTCGCGGTCACGCGGGGATTGCTGCGGATGGCCTCGTTCATCTCATGAATGCCGCGGGAGCTGGTGTCGTGCGCGCGCGGCCTGGCGACGGCTCCACCGCGGACGACGTTGTCGACGAGGATCGCGGTGCCGGGACGAGAGAGACGCACGGCCCAGTCGAAGTAGGCAGCGGCGTTCTCCTTATCGGCGTCGATGAAGATGAAATCGAAGGGGCCGCGGAGCTGGGGAAGGATCTCCAGAGCCAGGCCGAGCCGCTGGTCGACGAGGTGAGAGAGCCCGGCGCGGGCAATATTGTCGCGGGCGACTTTCAGGTGGGTGGGATCGGCTTCGAGGGTGATGAGGCGACCGTCCGGGGGCAGCGCGCGCGCCAGCCAGATGGTGCTGTAGCCGCCGAGGGTTCCAATTTCGAGAATGCGGCGCGCCTGCTGCATGCGGGCCAGCAGATGGAGAAACCTGCCCTGGCTGGGAGTGACGGCAATATCCGGTAAGCCCGCTTCCCTGCTGGCCTTTTGAGCGGCGTCGAGGACGGGGTCGGGCGGAATGAGAAGGTCTTCGACGTAGCGGTCAACCTTCGTCCAGCGCGGATTGGGGATCTTCAGAGGCATGCGAGAAACTCCCAGGGTCCCGCGGAACGATGGCAAACGCCGGCGTTCAGGCTGAGACGAGTTCGGAGAAGTCGGCGATGGAGGAGAAGCCGCGCAGAACATGGGCAATCAGCGCCAGACGATTGCGGCGGACGGCTTCGTCGTCGACCATCACCATCACCTTATCGAAAAACAGGTCGACATGCGGGCGCAGGGTCGCGATTTGTTCCATGGCCGGGCGATATTGTTGCTGCGTGCGCAGGTCTTCCACGACAGAGGCCAGACCTGCCGCCTGCTGCCAGAGAGCTTTCTCCGCGGCATCGGCGAGCAGCTTCTCGTCCACAGAGACCGGTTCTCCTCCGGGCTGAAGGATGCCCTTCTCTTCGGCCTGACGCAGGATGTTTTTGATCCGTTTGAAGGCTGCGGCGATGGCGGCCAGGTCGTCCGACCCGCGGACGGCGGTGAGGGCCTCGGCGCGGGCGATGGCGTCGCGCATGTTGTCGGAGCGAACGGCGAGCACGGCATTGACCACGTCGTAGGAGAAACCGCGCAGCTCCCGCAGCCAGAACTCCAGACGCTCGCGGAAAAAGGCGACGAGCTTTTCCTGGATTTCCGGCGGCACTCCGGCGGACACGGCGCGAAAGAGGTCGGAGCGCACCAACGGCAGGCCGGTTTCGGCAAGAATTTTCACAATCGCGTTGGCGGCGCGGCGCAGCGCGAAGGGGTCCTTGGAGCCGGTGGGATCGAGGCCGATGCCGAACATGGCCACGATGGTCTGGATGCGGTCGGCGACGCCGAGCAGCTGTCCCTCAACGGTGGGCGGGATGGCATCTTCGATGGCGGCCGGCGAATACTGCCAGTAAATGGCCTGGGCGACGGTTTCGCCGAGTCCCTGGGCGCGCGCATACAGGCCGCCGACAATGCCCTGGAGTTCGGTGAATTCCTTGACGAGTTCGGTGGTCAGGTCGGTCTTGGCCAGCAGCACGGCCTGGCGCAGCCCGGGAAGGTCCACAGCTACGCCGCGCTCCTCCAGCAGGGCGGCCAGGCGCTCGGCAATCTCGAGGTTGGCCTGGGTTTTGTCCCAGTAGCTGCCCAGCTCCTTGTGGAAGGTGACCGACTTCAACATCTCGACGCGCTCTTCGAGAGGCGTTTTCTGATCCACTCGCCAGAAGAACCGCGCGTCGTTGAAGCGTGCCCGCAGCACGCGCTCATTGCCGTGGCGGATGACGTCGACGCCCATCTCTTCGGGGCGCGTGTTCAGCACAGCCAGGAAATACGGCTCGAGTTTGCCCTGAGCATTCTCGACGGCGAAATACTTCTGGTGGTCGCGCATGACCGTGACCAGCACTTCTTCCGGCAGTTCCAGGTATTCGCGGTCGAAGCCCCCCATTACGACCGAGGGCGACTCCGTCAGGTGGGTCACGGTTTCCACCAGGGCGGCATCTTCGCGCCAGCGGGCGCCGGGCACGCTGCGCGTCTCGAGATCCAGGGCTTTGCGGATGCGATGCCGCCGCAGCTGCACATCTGCGGTGACGCCGGCCGCCTCCAGCACGCCGAGATAGTCGTCGGGATGATCGATAGAGAGCGGTGCATTCCCATGGAGAATGCGGTGGCCGAAGGTCTGGTTGGAGGCCTGCAGGCCGCCAAACTCGACGGGGATCACCGCGTGATCGAGCAGGGCGACGATCCAGCGCACGGGCCGCACAAACCGCTCCGGCTTGAGCAGTCGCCAATACATGTTTTTGGGCCAGTAGAGCGCGGCCAGCTCGGCAGTCAGCAGATCGCTGAGGACCTCGGTGGCGATGCGGCCCTTCTGCAGGGCCTTGGCGGCAACATAGTCGCCCTTCGCGGTGGTGATTTTTTCCAGCGCCGCAACCTCCACGCCGGCTTTGCGGGCAAAGGCCTGCCCGGCGGCGGTCGCCTGTCCGTCTTTGAAGGCGACACTCCACGCCGGTCCCGTCATTTCGCGGGTCGCATCGGGCTGCCGCGCCAGGACGCCGTTCACCTGCACGGCCAGCCGCCGCGGCGTCGAGTAGCTGTGGACCTCGTGCCCCTCTGAGAGCAGACGCTCGCGCCGGAGCAGCTCGATGACGCGTTCGGTCAGCTCCGCCTGGGCGGCCGCAATCATGCGCGCCGGAATCTCTTCCATCCCTGCTTCAAACAGTAAGTCTGCCATTCCGATCCCGCTACGCGGCCTCCGCTCGCTGTTTTTGTACCGCGTACGCTTTGGCGACGCCGACGACCATGTTGCGAATGCGCGCCATGACGGC
>DASXFH010000159.1:0-26752 GCA_036489655.1 Acidobacteriaceae bacterium
GAAGACGCCACGCGCTGCCCCACGGCCCGAATTTGATCGACATCGAACATGTCACCTGAGCGAGCCTTCCGAATCCGTCGCGGACTTTGGTGCGACAAGATATGAAGCCGCGAGTCGAATGGCCCTTGATTGAGCTCTTCCTGATGCGATTCAGGCCAAATAAAAAGTGGGCTTGCGCCCACTGTTTTCCCGGCCCCGCCCACTGGCGCAACCGGACAACCGTGTTCTTCATTCAGTGTAAACGCCTTCCCGGTTCCTATCAAATCCGCCCACCGGCGTGGAATACTGGGCCGAAGACTCGCCTGTTCTGAGGTTTGCCCATGAGCACCCCTGCCGACTCCCTCAATCCCTACGCCCGCTTCCTCGGAACCACAGACCCGATGACCATCCTTCCCGCCACCCCTTCGCGGCTGAAAAACCTGGCCCGGACCCTCGGCCCAGGGCGCATCACCGAACCACCCGCGCCCGGCAAGTGGTCTCCTCGCGAAATCCTCTGCCACCTCACCGACTGCGAGATTGCCTTCGCCTTCCGCCTCCGCCAGACCCTCGCTGAAGACCATCACGTCATCCAGCCCTTTGACCAGGAAAGGTGGGCCGCACCTTATCCCGGCATCGATGCCAACGAAGCTCTCGCCACCTTTTCGCTCCTCCGCCGCTGGAACCTGTTGCTGATCGAATCCGCCCTGCCGGAGCACGCTCGCAAGCCGGTCACCCACCCCGAGCGCGGCGCCATGACCTTCTCCACCATCGTGGAAACCATGGCCGGCCACGACCTGAACCACCTCGGCCAACTGGAACGGATAGCCGCATCCTGACGCCCCTGTCGGTCTTTCCAGGTACGGTATACTTTCTTAAGCCGTTTCCGTCCGGCTGCATCGCACTCCCACGCCGGACCGAGCGCCAGGATTCCTCACAGCATGTCCATCCGCACCCGTCGCACCCTGTTTTCTCTTGTCATCTTCTTTGCCGTCTGCGCGCTCGGCGGCATGGTCCTCAGCCAGCAGGTGGGCGCTCAGTCCGCGGCTGACGAGTCCACTTTCCGCGATGGGCTTAAATCCTTCGCCGCGGTCTACGACGTGGTGGCGAAGAACTATGCGGAGCCTCTCACCGGCGACATGCCGGACAAGGCGATCTACGACGGCGCCATCCCCGAGATGCTGCACACGCTGGATCCCCACTCCAACTTTTACGACCCCAAGGCCTACGCCCGCATGCGCGAGGAGCAGCACGGGAAGTATTACGGCGTGGGCATGTACATCGTGCCGCAGAACGGCAAAGTAGTCGTGGTGAATCCCATTGAGGGGTCTCCTGCATTTCGCGCCGGTATTCATCCGGGCGACGTGATCACGGCCATCGACGGCCAGTCCGCCGCCGGCCTCAATTCCGACGACGTCGCCAATCGCCTGAAAGGGCCGCGCGGAACGAAGGTCAGCGTCACCATGACGCGCCCCGATGTGACCACCCCGATGACCTTTCAGCTGGTCCGCGACGAGATCCCCAACGCCAGCATCGATCTCAGCTATGAGATCCGTCCCGGCATCGGCTACGTCCATATCAAGCAGTTTCAGGAGACCACCGGCCGCGAGTTCGACGACTCCGTCGATGCGTTTGGTCCGAACCTGAAGGGAATGGTTCTCGACCTGCGCGGCAACCCCGGCGGCGTTCTTGTCGAAGCGGTGGCCGTCTGCGACCGCCTCCTCAAGCGCGGGCAGATCATCGTCTCCCAGCGCGGCCGCGCCTTCCCCGAGCAGGTCTATCGCGCCACGCATGGAAACAATGGCGAGAATTTCCCCATCGTGGTGCTGGTCAATCACGGCACCGCATCGGCGGCTGAGATCGTCTCCGGCGCGCTGCAGGACCATGACCGCGCGCTGATTGCCGGCGAAACCACGTTCGGCAAGGGCCTGGTGCAGACCGTATACACCCTGTCGGACAATACCGGCCTGGCCCTGACCACCTATCACTACTACACGCCCAGTGGCCGCCTGATCCAGCGCAATTACAACGGCGTCTCGCTCTACGACTACTACTACAACCACGATCAGCCGCAGAGCGACAAGGATCGCGAAGTCAAGCTCACCGACTCCGGGCGCACCGTCTACGGCGGCGGCGGCATCACCCCCGACATCAAGGTTCAGCCGCCCAAAGCCACGCCTTTCCAGGATCTTCTGCTGGACCGCGATGCCTTTCTCGGCTTCACCGAGGAGTACACCGCTCACCACACGGTCAGCAAAGATTTTCAGGCGGACGACAGTGTCCTGTCCGACTTCAAGGGATACCTCGCCTCGCAAAACTATCAGTACACGCCGGAAGATCTGAGCAGGAATCTCGAGTGGGTGAAGACCAACATCAGGGCCAAGATCTTTACCACTGAGTTCGGCCAGACGGCGGGGCTGAAAGTCGAAGCAGGCTGGGATCCGGAGATCCAGGCGGCCATCGACGACATTCCGCAGGCCGCGCAACTCGAGCAGCATGCCCAGCAGGTGGTGGCAGAGAAGGACGCCGCTCTCAGTAAGGCTCCTGTCGCTCAATAACCGCCTGCCGGCCTTTGCTGGCGCACCGGTCTCGACATCCGGCGCCCCAACGCGGGCTGAAGTTCCGTAACCTGCACCCAGTCTCTATGGAATTTCGCTTCGCCCTCGAATCCGACCTGCCCGCGATCACCTCCCTGGTGAACCGCGCCTTTGAGGTCGAGAGCTTCTTCAAAACGGACGACCGTCTGAATTCCGAACGCACCGCAGAATACTTCCGGCAAGGCCGCTTCCTGCTGGCAGAGGATCGCGGCGCCCTCATCGGATGTGTCTATGTGGAACTCCGCGGCGATCGCGGCTATCTCGGCCTGCTCTCCGTGGCTCCGTCCGCGCAGAAAACCGGCCTCGGCCGCCGCCTGACCGCCGCCGCTGAAGAATTCGCCCGCGAGGTGGGCGCTCATGCCATGGACCTGGCGGTCGTGAATCTTCGCACCGAGCTGCTGCCCATCTACGAGAAGCTCGGCTACGCCGTCTCCGGAGAAGACCCCATCCCCGAGGAAATGGCTCGCCGCGTCAGCCAGCCCTGCCATTTCATCCGCATGTCCAAGCCGCTGGGCTGAGCCCTCTGCTTCAGCCCGTCACACCTTCGCGGTTTTCTGTGCCCTGAGCCCTGCGCTCTGTGCCCTGTACTTCAGCACCGGTCGCGCCAGCAGCAGCACGCCCAGCACCACTGTGATCGTGAGCGGCGTCTTCACTCCGGTCTTCACGCCCCACCAGTAGTGGATGACTCCGGCGCTGGCCGCCGCGTAGGTCAGCCAGTGCAGGCGATTCCAGTTCTTTCCGCCCAGCTTGCGAATCGACCACGTGGTCGAGGTCAGAGCCAGCGGCAGCAGCATGAGCCAGGCCGCGAGTCCCGCCGTAATGAACCGCCGCTGGCTGATGTCGTCCACCATCGCCGCCCAGCTGAATCCCGCATACAGCCAGACGTAGGTCATCAGATGGAGACAGGCATAGAAAAACGCGTACAGCCCCAGCAGCCGTCGAAACCGCACCAGCCAGCTCAGCTTTGGAATCAGTCGCCGCACCGGTGTAACGGCCAGCGTGATCACCAGCAGGCGGAGCGTGCCGCGGCCGGTAAAGAAGGTCACCGTGTGCGTTGGATCCGGCCCCAGAGCATCCGGCTGGCTGGTCACAGACAGATACAAATGCCACAGCAGCCAGGCGATGGGCGCCAGGCATGCCGCATGCGCCAGCACCTTCAGGATCACGATCCATCGCCGTTTCATGCAGTCCCCACCTTGTCGGACAGGAGGTCCGAGCAACCGGGCGGCATCGCCAGCCGTCCGGTCGCTCGGGCTGCCCGTCGGTCACGCACGCCCCTCATGCGCAGCAGGAGGCGGCTGGATGCCCGGATCGGTTTCGCGCCGCCAGGCGCTCTGCTTCAATGCCGTCCAAAGCCCTCCACAGCGCCTGTGCTCCCTGCCGCACGCCGTCAAGCGCCTGCTCAGCGCCACCGGGCGTGGCCTCCATCTCCTGCTCCATCAGCCGCCGCCATACGGCGGCATGATGCACATCGGCCGTCCGGTGCAGCTGGAAGTAGGCACACGCAGCGTCGTCCGCACCGTAGAATTTCTTCAGTCCCGCCAACTTCTCCTCGGCAATGCGCGGCACCTGCGATTCGTAGGCATAGAACGCACCCAGCGCCGACATCGGCGAGCCCTCGCGCGCCAGCGCTGCGAAGGTTTCGACCAGCGCCGCCATTTCCGGCAGAATCGCCTCCGGCTCCCCTTCCGCGCCGTTCTCCATCCCGCGCACGAATTCCCGCCACAGGTCCGCGTGCGACGTGCCATGAACTTCCTCGTCGGCCGCATTCCGCAGAACCGCCCTGCGCGTCTCTCCCTCCGGCAGTCGCGCATGCAGCGCCGTCAGATACGCGGGAAACGCGGCTACATGGTTCAGATACTGCCGTCCGTAAACGCTCAGCTCATCCTGGGTCAGCTCGCCGGCCGACCAGGCCTGGTAGAAAGGATGCTTCAACAAATCGTACGGGCCAAGCTCATCCTGCACCCGCGTCCAAAATTCCTGATGGGTCATTTTTGCCTCCGGGGATTTGTCGGTTGGGGCCCTCTGGCACACCTCTCCCTACGGTACCCTGGTCGTACCTCCGGTCCCGAGCTTCTGGCTTTTTTAATAGTCCCTGAGCAGGTTCATGCCTTTGTACAGGCTGGCCACCTGATCGCCATACCCGTTGAACATCAGCGTCGGCTGCCGCTGCTTCCAGATGGGCGCGCCGATCACCCGCTCCGTCTTCTGGCTCCATCGCGGATGATCCCGGTTAGGGTTCACATTCGAGTAGAACCCATACTCATTCGAGGCCAGATCGTTCCAGGTGGTATGCGGCTGGTCCTTGACGAACTTCACCTTCACGATCGACTTCGCCGACTTGAATCCATACTTCCACGGCACCACAACGCGCACCGGCGCGCCATCCTGATTGGGCAACACGTCGCCATACAGCCCGAACGTCAGCAGCGTCAGCGGATGCATGGCCTCATCCATCCGCAGTCCCTCGGAATACGGCCAGCTGATGCCTGCATTCCAGGGCAGCAGCTCCTGCTTCGAATCCTCCAGCGAGAGGAACTGCACATACTTCGCCGACGGCAGCGGGTCGCACTGCTGGATGAACTCCGAGAGCGAATACCCGATCCACGGAATCACCATGCTCCACGCCTCCACGCAGCGGAACCGGTACACCCGGTCCTCCAGCGGCTTCAACTTCAGCAGCGTATCGATGTCAAACGTCTTCTTCTGCTTCACCAGACCTTCGACCTGGATCGACCACGGCCGCGTGTGCAGCCGCCAGGCATTCCGCGCCGGATCGTCCTTGTTCACGCCGAACTCGTAAAAGTTGTTGTAATGCGTGATGTCTTCCAGCGGCGTCGGCGTCAGCCCCGGCGTCGAAAGAGCGCTCTTCACCGTCGTCAGCTTCTCGGCCGCGTCGACCGCAGACGGCCCCAGAAATCGCCGCACGCCCTCGCCCGCCACCGCCGCGACCCCGGTCGCGGCCGCCGCCGTCATGAACGTTCGCCGATTCATCCAGACTTCCTTCGGCGTAATCTCCGAAGACGGAATATCGCTTCGACTGTCGATCCCCATAAGCGCTCCTGAGTCTACTCCCCTGTCCATTCGACGTTCCACCGCGCCCTCGGTCGCAAACCCCGTCGGCCGCGTCTTAGTCTATAGAGAAACAAAGGAGATAAAGATGGCCACCCGGTCGCACCCGCTCCCCTCCACGCTCTCTCCCGCTGACCGCGATCGCATGCGCCGCGCCGCCGAGCCGCTGCTCCAGGCACGCCGTGAGCGCCAGCCCATCTCCGATCTCCCGGAAGACCTTCGTCCCGGCGATCTCGCCCAGGCCTATGCTCTCCAGGACGTCATCGCCGCAGCCTTCGCCCCCATCGGCGGCTGGAAAATCGGCGCCCCCTCGCCCCAGGCCACTCCTCTGTTTTCGCCCATGCCTTCGTGGGGAGGCTACGCCCACTCGGGCCAGCACATCAGCCGCCACTGCCACCGATACGGTGGCGTCGAGGCGGAGATTGCCTTTCACCTCAGCCGGAACCTGCCCGTCCGCCCCGAGCCCTACACGCGTGAAGAGGTCGTTGCGGCCATCGGCAGCGCCCATCCCGCCATCGAAATCCTTGAATCCGCCTTCACCGATCCCGACCGGACCGACCGCTTTTCCGTCATCGGCGATCTGCAGATGAATGGCGGCTTCGCCTTTGGACCTCCGTTCCCCGGCTGGCCATCCCTCGACCTCGCCCAGGAATCCGTCACCGTCACTGTAGACCATGAAGTTCGCTTCCAGGGCACCGCCTCCAACAGCGCCGGAACCGATCTTCTCCGCCTCGTCGTATGGCTCGCCAATGAGGGATCCTCCCGGACCACCGGCCTCCGCGCCGGCGACTGGATCACCACCGGCAGCTGGTCCGGCAAGACCTTCGCCCACCCCGGGCAGACCGCCCGCGCCGCCTTTGCCCATTTCGGCGAGTGCGTCATCAGCTTCGAATAACATCCCGGCGGCCAAATCCACTGACTGAAGTACGCCGTGAACGCCTCTTTCGGATTTCCAATGCGCGCGCCGCATGCCTTCCCCCGGCTCCCCCCGCACCTTATACTGTTACCAGCTCCTGCTTTCAGGAAAATCGCCTCTCCGCGCACCGCTGCCCCAGGGCCAGGCTGCCGGATCGGGCCACAGAAAAGGCTGTTACCCATCGCATGATTCGCTTTCTGCAGAAGGACACAAAATTCACCAAGTGGCTGTTCGGCATCATCATCGCCGCCACCTGCGTGCTCATGGTCATCTTCCTGGTTCCCGGCATCTTCAACGACACGGCTAATACCAGCACCACCTACGCCAGCATCCGGCACGGCGGCGTCTTTGGCCGCTTCATGCCCGCCGAAGTTGAGATCTCCGTCGGTGATGTCCAGCAGGCCGCCCACAACATGATGCGCGGGCGCCAGGTTCCTGACATGTACATGCCCATCGTCATGCAGCAGGCCGGCCAGCAGATCATCATGCAGCGCATCCTGCTGCAGCAGGCCCACCAGATGGGCATTACCCCCACCGACGACGATGTCCGCCGCTACCTCCACACCGGCATGTGGGGCCAGTACCTCTTTCCCGACGGCAAATTCATTGGCGACGCCCAGTACACCGACTTCGTCACCCAGAATCTGAACATGACGGTCACGAAGTTCGAGAGCGAGATCAAGGATCAGATCGCCTCCGACCGTCTCCGCGACCTGGTCACCGGCGGCATCACCGTCTCTGACGCCGAGGTCCGCAAGGATTATCAGAACCAGGCCACAAAGATTAAGTTCGACTACGCGGTTCTCAGCGCCGACGACCTGCGCAAGACCATCAATCCCACCGACACCGAGCTCCAGGCCTACTTCAAACAGAACACCACCCACTACCGCGACGCTCTGCCCGAGACCCGGAAGATCGAATACATCGCCTTCACCGACAAGGATCTTCCCGGCGGCAAACCGCAGATTGCTCCTGCCGAGATCCAGCAGTACTACGAACAGAATCAGCAGCAGTACAAGGTGGATGCGCAGGTGAAGGTTCGCCACATCCTTATCTCCGTCGATCCCAATGCCGGCCCCGACGCTGACGCCAAAGCAAAAGCCAAAGCCCAGGACATCCTCGACCAGCTCCACAAGGACAACGGCAAAGACTTCGCCGAGCTGGCGAAGAAGGACTCCGACGACCCCGGCAGCAAAGATCAGGGCGGCGAGCTGGGCTGGCTCAAGCGGGGCGCCACGGTTCCGGAATTCGACGCGACCGCTTTCGGTCAAAAAGCCGGCCAGATCTCCGGCCTCGTCCGCACCCGCTTCGGCTACCACATCATCCAGACCGAGGAGAAGCAGGACGCCCACACCAGGCCGCTCGACGAAGTGAAGAGCTCCATCGTCGACGTGTTCACGAAGCAAAAGGACGCTCAGGCCGAGCAGGCCTTTGCTCAGCAACTCGCCGGCGATGCGCAGAAGACCAGCCTCGCCCAGGCCGCGGCCGCCCATCATCTCAAGGTCGTCACCAGCGACTACGTCGCCCAGGGTTCCACGCTGCCGAATCTGTCCGACAGCTCCAAACTCATCACCGCTGCTTTCGGCGCCAAAGCCAACAGCGCGCCTGAGGCCGTCTCCACCGGTGACAACAGCTATGCCCTGTTCCAGGTAGCTGACGTCAAGCCCGCGCACACGCCCACCTTCGACGAATACAAATCGCATATCCTCGACGACTTCCGCGACCAGCAGGTGACCGCGCTGCTGGCCCGCAAGACCAACGAGCTGGCCGACCGCGCTCACGCTGAGCACGACCTGGCCAGGGCCGCGAAGGAAGTCGGGGCCACCGTCAAGACCAGCGATCTGGTCGGCCGCGATCAGCAGGTTCCGGACGTCGGCCTGCTCAGCAGCGCCGCGCCCAGCCTCTTCGATCTCCCCATCGGCGGTATCAGCAACGCCATCAACAACGGCACCACCGGCGTCGTTGCCAGGGTCGACGACAAGCAGCAGCCCTCGCCCCAGGACATCGCGACAAACCTCGACTCGACCCGCGATACCCTGCTCAACCAGCGCCGCGACCAGGCCTTTGAGGTCTTCGTCACGAATCTGGTGTCCACCTACGAAAAGGCCGACCGCGTCCTGATCAACCGCAAAATGCAAACCCAGATCCCCATGAGCGGCATGTGATCCCACCCCGGGCAACAAAGCCCGCGTTCATCGAATCTTCTTCGATGGAGCGGGCTTTTTCCTTTGTTCCGTCTCATACTGGACTCATCCATGCCTTTTGAACGCTCTTCGGGCCTCCTGCTGCACATCACTTCTCTTCCCTCGGCGGGCGGCATCGGCGATCTTGGACCCGCTGCCTGCGCCTTCGCCGATTTTCTTGCGGCCTCCAAGCAGCGCGTCTGGCAGGTGCTACCGCTCAGCCCCACCGGCTATGGCAACTCCCCGTATGCCTCGCTCTCTGCCTTCGCCGGCAATCCCCTTCTGCTCTCGCTCGATCGGCTCGCCGACCGCGGCTGGATCGGCCATGACCGTCTTGCCGGCCTTCCCGGTCCCTCGGGTCCAGTCGATTTTGAAGCCGTCACCGCGCAAAAGCTGCCGCTCATCGAAGAAGCCGCGCGCAATTTCATTCATCGTCACACCGACGAAGAGTGGTCCCGCTTCGAAGCCTATTGCCGCGAAAACGGCACCTGGCTCGACGACTGGGCCCTCTATATTGTCTTCCGCCGCAAATTTAATTACGCCTCCTGGAACCAGTGGCCCGACGAGGTCAAACACCGCGACCCTTCTGCTCTGGGCCGCCTCCGCCGCGAGCACGCGGAGGAAATCGCCACCGCCGAGGCTGTTCAGTTTGCCTTTGACGAGCAGTGGCACGACCTGTGCGAATACTGCGCCGCGCGCGACATCCGCTTCCTCGGCGACATTGCCATCTTCGTCAGCTACGATTCCGCCGACGTCTGGACCCATCCCCAACTCTTCGAGCTCGACTCCAACCTCGCCCCCATCCGCGTCGCCGGCGTTCCCCCGGACTACTTCTCCGCTACCGGCCAGCGCTGGGGCAATCCCCTCTACCGCTGGGATGTCATGCAGCGCGATCATTTTCCCTGGTGGATCGACCGCATCCGTCGCGCCCACTTCCTCTACGACCTCATCCGCCTCGATCACTTCCGCGGCTTTGAAGCCTTTTGGGCCATTCCCGCCCAGGAGGAAACCGCGGTCAACGGCCAGTGGATCAAGGCTCCCGGTGCCGCGCTGTTTCAGCGTCTCCGCGACGATCTGGGCGAGCTTCCCTTCATCGCCGAAGACCTCGGCATGATCACCAAAGAAGTCGACGCGCTGCGCGACCAATTCCACTTTCCCGGCATGAAAGTCGTGCAGTTTGGATTCTCTGGCCGCGGCGCGCATATCCACCTGCCCCACCAGTTTGTGCCCAACACGGTGGCGTATACCGGCACCCACGATAACGACACCACCCGCGGCTGGTGGGAGAACGGCGCTTCACCCGTCGAGAAAGCCGCCGTCCGCGCCTATATTCAATGCGAGCCCCAGGCCGGCGGCGAAAGCCCCGTCTGGCCCCTCATCCGCGCCGTCGCCACATCCGTCGCCGATATTGCCCTCTATCCTGCCCAGGACATCCTTGAGCTGGGCAGCGAAGCACGCATGAATGTTCCTTCCCGCGCGCACGGCAACTGGAGCTGGCGTCTTCCCGAGAGCGCCCTCACCCCCGCCCTCGCGGAAAGACTCGCCGCCCTAACGGAAGTCACCGACCGCGACAGACACGACCGCGATTCGCAGTGAGCACCGAACCTGTGCCCTGAACCCTGTGCCCTGTGCTCAGCGTCGTGCCAGCAGCGCCACCGGAAACTCCGCAAACACCGCCCGCAGCGGCAGTCTTCCCGCCTCATCCACGTGTGCGACGGATCCCGTAAAAACATTCTCCAGTTCGGCGCCTGCCATCTCCGGCACTATCAACTCGGCGTGGGCCCAGGCTCCGTCCAGGGGCAACCGCGCCTTGCCGCCCATCAGCGTGCAGGCAAATCGCGGAACCGCCGCCAGCACCTGCCCTCCCCGCGTGAATGCGATCACATGCTCGGCGAGTCCATTCGTCGCTTCCACGGGCACGTATTCCCCCCGCTGGAACACCTCCGCCATCCGGTTGCGCAGCGCCAGCGCCCGATGCACCGTCCACAGCTTCACTCGTCCGTCCCGAATCCGATCCAGCACCGCGCGGCAAACCGCCGCCGCCCCCCGGTCCCTTTCCAGTGCCTGCAATTCATTCAGCGCCGCACGCCGCGCAGCGTAATCCACCGGCCGCCGGTTGTCCGGATCCACCAGGCTCAGATCCCACATCTCGGTTCCCTGATAGAAATCCGGCACCCCCGGCGAGGCAATCTTCAGCACTACCTGCGCCAGCGAATTCACCGCGCCAAACATCTTCAGCATCGGCAAAATCTCCTCCAGCGTCTCGACGAACCTCGGCTGCCGCCCACGCGCGTCCGGCATCAGGATCGCCCGCACAAAGCTGTGCACAGCATCCACGTATCCCGGATTAGGATTCGTCCAGCTCAGGTTCACCTTGGCTTCGCTCAAAGCCTTGGTCATGTACTGCTGGATCCGTTCCAGGAATTCCTGTGCATCCTCCGCGCTCGCCATATGCCACGGCCATGCCCCTGCCAGCGTCTGGTAGAGGAAATACTCCTCGTTGGCATTCGGCGCCACGCGCCCGTCTTCCAGCGTCCGCTTATGCCGCGCGTTCAGCTTCATCCAGCGCCGCACGTACGACGGCCACTGATACGTCATCTCCGACAGCACGTTCAGCCGGTTTCGAATATCCTCACTGCGCTTGGTATCATGCGTCGAGGTCGCCAGCATGGCATCCGGCGAGACCCGCAGCCGCTCTCGATTCGCCTCGTGGAAGACCTCCGGCGCTATCCCGAATGCCTCTGCCGAGCTGCCTACATCGTTCGAGGAAATGAACCGATTGTAGACATAAAAGGTCGTATCCTCGACGCCCTTGGCCATCACCGGCCCGGTCAGCTGCTGGAACTTCAGCGCAAAATAGAGCTCCCGCTCGTCGACTTCTTCACCGGTCTTCTCATGCAGCAGCAGCGTCTCCTCGAGAAAATCGAACACCGACGCGTCCGTCTCCCGGTTCCGCTGCTGCGCCCGTCCAATCGCCTGCCGGATGAACGCCCGGTCGCGTTCCGTATACTGTCCGCGATCGTCGATGTAGCTTCGATACACGGGAAAACACGCAATCGTCTCCCGAATCGCCGTCTCCAGCAGATCCTCGGTGAAGTCGCGCGCCCTGCGATTCGACGAAGCCAGCCGGCTCAGCAGATTGGCCAGTACGTAAACCTCGCTCGACAGCGCGTTCCGCATCACGTTCAGTTTCGACTGGTAGATGATCGTCTGCGGATCCGTTCCGTCCCCGATCAGGCGCTCGTAAAAATCCGTAAACCGCTCCCGGTTCTCGCTCCGGATGAACACCTGATTGCCCAGATACACAAAGTCGTACCCGGAGGTGCCGCTCACCGGCCACTCGGGCAGTGTTTCCCCCGCTTCCAGGATCTTTTCCACCACCACATACAGAGGCCCCTGAGCCATGTTCCAGCCCGGTCCGCGCATGGCTCTTCGCACCTGCAGTTCGATTCCCGTCGGTCCCGTCTCGCCCTGCGGCGTCTCTCCTGCGCACTGGCTGGCCACGTAGAGCCGCTGCAATCGAATCAGATACTGCCGCGGATTCAGCAATCCATCGCAGTGGTCGATGCGCAGTCCGGTCACTTCTCCTCCGGCCAGCAGCCGCCTCACCAGACGATGCGTCTCCGCAAACACCTCCGGATTCTCCATCCTCAGCCCAACCAGATCGTTGATGTCGAAGAAGCGCCGGTAGTTGATCTCTTCGCTGGAAACACGCCAGTAGGCCAGCCGCCACGGCTGCTGCTCCAGCAGTTCGTGCAGCCGGTCGAAACTTCGCGGATCGCCCGCCACCCCGTTGATCCGCTGCAGAGCCCTGCCCAGCGGCTCCCGCATTGCCTCACTCACGAGCGCCGCGCGCAATCGCGGCCGAAGCTCTTCCAGCTGCTTCTGTCGCTGGGCAATCAGCGCCGCATCGGTCGTTTCGTGCGGCGGAATATGCGCCGTTTCCCGCAGAATGTCACGAACCGGCTGCGGCACTCCCAGGTCATCCAGCTCCGCTTCCGGGAAGATCAGCGGCATTGACCGCGGCGCCAGCGGAATCAGGTGATCGTAATACTGCGCGCGCAGCTGCCCATCCACAGCCACCACCTGAATCTTCCCGGCTTCCAGCTCCTCGCCGTACTGCGACCCCAGAATGGGCAGCAGCAGCTTATTGCGCATGTCCGGATTCAGCGGCTCCCATTCGATATCGAAATAGCTCGCATATCGCGAAGCCCGCCCGTTCTCCAGCACATCCTGCCACCACACCGAGTCGTTGCCTACTCCCATGTGGTTCGGAACGATGTCCAGCAGCAAACCCATCCCCAGCTCTCGCAGCCGATCCGTCAGCCGCGCAAAGCCCTCCTCCCCGCCCAGTTCAGGATTCAGCCTGTCGTGCCGCGTCACATCGTACCCATGCATGCTTCCCGGCCGCGCTTCGAAAATCGGCGAAGTATAGAGATCGCCGATGCCCAGGCTCTTCAAATACGGCAGTACCGCCTCCGCATCGGCAAACGTGAAGCCCGCATGCAGCTGCAGCCGGCAGGTCGAAAGCGGCGCCCGCACCGCTCGGCGCGGCGCCTGCTCCAGGCACTCCTGCATCTCCTCCGCCGTTCGAGGTTCTTTCCCTGTCTGCATACGTACGCCTTTGGATGCTCTCACGCCACGCCCGAGTTTGCGCCCATGGCATGTTCACAGAAACAAAAATCCCCGCCGCAGCGAGGATTTTCCTTCGCGTTCGAATCCACCGATTACACGAAGTGATCTCCGTCCGCGCCCGCGTGCACGCTGCGATCCTTGCTGCGCAGAACGTCGAAACCCGCCCGCAGCCCGCTCAGAACCGCCCCCACCTGCCGCACCGGTGTCACTACGACCCGCTGCACCGTCGAGGTCGCGTAGGCAATGCTGTCCAGGGTCCCGGTCACCATCTCATCCACTCGGTCCACCTGCACCTCGGCCTTCTTCAGCAGGTGGTCCACCGCACCGCTCACATGCGTCGACTCGTCCTTAAGCGTGTGGCTCACCTCCAGCACGTTCTGCACAGCCACTTTCAGCTTCGGTGAAACTTCGTCCAGCAGATGCCGCGCCGTCGCCAGTGCCGGCAACGCGTGCTCCTGCGCCTGTTTCGTGACCTCATTCAGCCGCGACACCGCGGCCCTGGTCGCCACCGCCATCATCAGCAGGGCCACCGCCTGCATCAGAAATGCGGCGGCGGTCACGGCGGTAAAAAGGATCAGGATCCAGCTCGGTCCGTCATGTTGCATAGTGGTTCCCCTCGCTTAGCCGGCTCCTCAGGCTGCAGCACGCGGGCCGTCCCCCACTGCCGCGCTGCGTGGACGTCGGAATTCCCTACCCTTCGGTCGGGTTGGTGCTGCTCTGGTAAGCCTGACGCCCCGCGTCCACCGCCGCTGACACGCGTCCCCCCTGGTCGTTGACAAACTGCCGCCCCTGGTTGACGAACTCGTCCCACTGCGCGCGGCCACGCTCCACGTATTCCTTGCCGCGATCCACATAGTCATTCACCTGCGTTCGGCTCCGGTCCACCAGGTCGTTTACCTGATCGGCGGCTTCGCGGCTCCGCTGCCGCAGGTATTCCGTACCCTCGCGCGCGCTGCTCAGCAACTCCTCGCGCGTCTCCCGGCCAGGCTTGGGCGCATACAAAACTCCGATCAGCGCGCCCAGCCCCAGGCCTGCCAAAAACCAACTAAATCCGCTCGACTGTCTCTCTTCTGACATTGCTTTATCTCCTTCGAGATGAACTGCATTCCCGGACACTGTATGGTACCGGGAACCCCAGGGCCGCGCAAATAACCTGGCGCTCATGCTGTTTCAACGCTGCCTGAGTCCAGGACGCCCTCGCCGCTCTTCCCCTGGCGCTTTGTTCTTCGCGACCTTCCTTCACTCTGATGCCCGCTCAAAACCACAAGCTGCCAGTCGCTGGAATGCGTCTAATATATACATCGATTCATGCTCATCTTTGTTGTCCTGAAATTGCGCTTGCCTCTCGCATGCAGCACGGAAAGGAACTGTCCATGAGCTATGCAACACGACTCGCGGCAACGCTCGCCCTCCTCCTTCTGACCGGCCTTGGGTGCCGGCGCCAATCCACTCCCTCAACCCCTTCCACCGCTTCCGACACTTCCGTCGCTCCTTCTGACCCGCAGCTCACCTCCCAGGTGCAGGCAAAGCTGCAGCAGGAAAGCGCCCTGGCCGGTGAAAACATCCAGGTCGCCGCCAGCAATGGCGTGGTCACGCTTACCGGCTCCGCCAGCAATTCCGCCTCGCGCGCCCTCGCCGGCAACGATGCCGGACAGGTATCCGGCGTCAAAACCGTCGTCAACAATCTCGAGGTGACTCCACCTCAGGTCGCCTCGGCCAATACTCCCGCTCCGGCACCTGAACGCCGCCATTCCGATCGCCGCCGGCACGAACGCGCTGCGCGTCACGATGTTCCCCCGCCGCCTCAGCCTGCGCCCCAGCCTCCGGCTCTGGCGCAGAACACTCCGCCGCCGCCTCCGCCGCAACCCGCTGCGCCTCCGCCGCCTCCCCAGCCCGTCGTGCGCACCTTCACCTTCCCGGCAGGCACCGTCATTCCTGTCCGCGTGGACGACAACCTCTCCAGCGCCAATGCTCAGGTCAATCAGTCCTTCCACGCCAGCCTCGCCGCCGATCTGGTCCGCGACGGGCATGTTGTCGTTCCGCAGGGCACGCCGGTCCTGGGGCGCGTCGCCGATGCTCAGGATGCCGCACATTTCTCCGGCAGCGCTCTGCTTTCCCTTGAACTCACCCGCATCGACCTTCGCGATCGCCATCTCTCCATCGTCACGGATACCTGGGCCCAGCGCGGTGCAGGCCGAGGCAAGAACACCGCTAAAAAAGCCGCTGGCGGAGCCATCCTCGGGACCGTCATTGGCGCCCTCGCCGGTGGTGGAAAAGGTGCAGCCATCGGCGCCGCCGCCGGTGCCGG
This sequence comes from Acidobacteriaceae bacterium, assembly GCA_036489655.1. Taxonomy (GTDB): domain Bacteria; phylum Acidobacteriota; class Terriglobia; order Terriglobales; family Acidobacteriaceae; genus Palsa-343. The sequence continues at coordinate 15,688 of DASXFH010000159.1, forward strand.
AGCCGGAACCGGCATCAATGCCGCCACCCGGGGACAGCAGGTCGAGGTCCCCTCCGAAACGCTCGTCAACTTCACCCTGCAGTCCCCGCTCTCCGTCACCATCACCCTCCGCCCGCCCGGCTCTCCCTCGCAGAATCAGCAGCCCCAGCCCTCCCTGGAGCAACGCCCCCAACCGCAGTAGAGACGCTTCCCGCAACGAAAAAGGGCTGATCCCAACCGGATCAGCCCTTTTCTATTCCTGCTTCCTGTGCGCTGCACCCTGTGCCCTGTAACCTGCTTTCACCCCCCCAGGTCCACCAGCCGCACCGCCGGAATCGCCTGTCCCAAAAACCGCGTCCCCAGATCCCTGAATTTCGCCACCGAATCGGTAGCAAAAAATTCCACCTGCGGATTCCCCGATTTTCCAGCAGCAGCGACCCCCAGTTGACCCGCCACCTGCTGCGCCGTCACCTCCGCGGAGTCGATCACCCGCACCTGCCGCGGAACCGCGCGCTCAATCGTCTCCCGCAACAGCGGATAATGCGTGCACGCCAGCACCAGTGTGTCCGCATTCAGCTGCGCCGCGCGAGCCTGCTCCATCAGCTCTCCCATGTAGATCCGCACCACTTCCTCGGTCACCGGATGCTGCGTCCACCCCTCCTCCACCAGCGGCACCAGCAGCGGGCAGGCCTTCTCGATCGCCCTCATCTTCCGCTCCGCGCACGCCGCTGCATACGCATGACTCTCCACCGTGGCTGCGGTCGCAATCACCAGCACATCCCGGGTCGTCGAGCTCGCATCGGCCGCATTTGCGCCCGTTTCCACCACCCCCAGCACCGGCACGCGCACTGCCTCCCGAATCGCATCCAGAGCCAGCGCGCTCGCCGTGTTGCAGGCGATCACCAGAAACTCCGCCTCTTCCTCTTCCACCAGAAAGCGCGCGCTCGACGCCGCATACCGCGCCACGGTCGCCCGCGACTTCGCCCCGTAGGGCAGCCGCGCCGTGTCTCCCAGATACGCATAGTCCGCGCCCGGAATCTGCCCCAGCATTGCCCGCAACACTGTCAATCCGCCAAAGCCCGAGTCGAAGACCCCGATCTTCATCGTCCCCCACCCGCCGGCTCCGCAGGACTCGGCCGCTGCTCTGCCTCCGCCGCCAGATACGTCCGGGTCAGGTCCGCATGCCCCGCCAGCGTCTCCCGCGCCTGCCCGTCCACCAGAAAATGCACCTCCGTCACATCCGGCAGATTGGCATTGAGCGTCGCCATCATCGACAGCAGCGTCAGCGTCTCCGGCTCGATCCCGGAAGGCTGTGCCGCCGCCAATGCGCCGTTTAAATCCACCACCGCCATCTCCCCGCCCGGCCCTCCCTTTCCCTCCGGCACCGGCACAAAGTACACATCGTCCACGCCCTTCTCCACATGAAGCGGGTGCGTCGAGTCCGGCGCCCGGTACGCCTCGATCAGCGTCTCCAGCAGCACCCGCGCCTGCGCGTTCTCATCCGCCGGCAGCGGAATCGTCCGTTCCACCGCGACCATCGAGTCGTCCAGATCGTTGGGCACAAACAGTGTTACCGTCTTCGGCGGGCTTCCCCCTGGCTCGGCAATCGACTGCGGCACGCCCGTCCCTTCCGCCTGCAGACGGTCCTGCGCCCGGTTGCGCAGACGGATCAGAAACACCGCCATCACCACGCACACCAGCAGCAGGAACCCAAACAGATATTTCTGCGCGCGTGAAATCATCGGCTGTTCCAGTCGCTTCGCCACTGCTCCAGCGCCGCGGCCAGCGCATCCACCACCTGCTTTTGGTAGCTCACATCCGTCACCGCCTGGCCGCTGGTCACATGCCCCGCCACCAGCGGAGCCATCTCCACCGCAACCTCGGGACACGCCAGATTATCCATCGGCTGCACCGACGCCCGCCCCAGTGTCACCGGAATGGCCGCATGCGCCAGCGCCGAATCCACCTCCGACTCCAGCTTCAGGCTCGGCGTTGCAAAGGCCGCCTGCGCCGTCGCCCAGGGCAAAAATGCCGCCCGCGCCGCCGGGCTCAGCGACGACGTATACAGATGCACTCCGCTTCCCGTTGCCGTTGCGTGCACCACCAGACAAGCCCCCGCCTGCGCATGATTGGCCGTTTGCGCCCGGTCCACAGGGGTCACATACGCGTCCGTCTGGCGGGTCATCACCACCTGCACCCCCCGCGCCTGCAGTACCGACCGCAACCGCCCCGCCAGTTCCAGCGTGATGTTCTTTTCCAGCACCCCGGGGCCGATCTTCGCTCCCGTATCGTTGCCCCCGTGTGCTGCATCCACCACCACCACGAACCGTGGCGGCTGCACCGGGGCCATCGGGGCCGGCGCTGCCACCGGCGGCAAACCAGGTGTCGGCGGTAAGGGAGCCTTCCCCGGCACTTGCGGCGCCGTCTGCGCCAGGCCCAGCCCCGCCATCAGTCCCACAGCCGCCAAGCCTTCAATCCAGCGCATAGATCGCCAAACCGCTCAGGAGCTTGGGATAGAAATCCGTCGATTTCTGCGGCATCACTTCTCCGGCGAACGCCACCTCGCGCAGCTGCTCCATGGTCACGGGATTCATCAGGAACGCCGCGTTCGCCTCCCCACGCGTCACCGCATCGGCAGCTTCCGCCGCCTCCCGCAGATACCGCAGATGGGTCTGATCGCGGATCGCCTCCGCTGAAATCCCCAGCACCTTCTCCAGAATCAGCCCATGCAGCTGCACCACGTCCAGCTTCCGCTGCCGCGCCGGCACATCGCGCAACGCCTCTGCCACCGCCTCCGTCTTCGCCGACAGCAGGTACCAGCCCTGTCCCGTCACCGCCACAAAAGCCGTCCGCCCCTGCACCGCGCCCAGCCGCGCCACGGCCGACGCCGCATCCCGCTCCTTCAGCTCCTCGATCTCGAAATACGGCCGCGCCTTCTCCAGCATCGTTCCCGCCGTAAATCCGGAGAGACCCAACACCACCCGGTGGGTCGGCAGGATCACCAGCCCCTCGGAATCCATATTGATAAAGGTCATCATCGCCGCCGCTTCCGGATAAGGCGGCTGCGGCAGTCCGGCACTCATTCGCTCGCAGCTCTCCGGGACTTCCCCGGGGCCCAGCTCTTTCCGGTAACTCAGCGCCGTCTCGTAGCGATGGTGCCCGTCCGCAATGATCAGCTTCTTGTCGTCCATCGCGGCCGCCACCATGCTGATCTTCGCCGGATCGTTGAAGCGCCACACCCGATGCACCACCCCGTACTCGTCCGTCACCTCGATCTCCGGCAGCGTCTCCCCGGCCGTGCCGCTCCCGAACAGAACCTCCTCCGCGCTCCGCACCGGATCCGAATACAACATAAAGATCTGCCCGAAATGCGCCCGCGTCGCCCGCAGCAGATTCAGCCGGTCCGACTTCGGCTTCGACAGCGTCTGCTCGTGCCGGAACACCACGCCCTGGCTGTAGTCACACAGCTCTCCCAGCGCGATGAAGCCTCGCCGTTCCCGCACCACGCCCGTCTCGCCGGGAACCGAAAATCGCTGGCTGTAGGCGAAAACGCAGGGCTGCTGCTCCTGCGCCAGAATCCCGGCCTCCCGCCACGCGCCAAAGTCCCGCGCTGCGTTCGCGTAGGCATCCCCTTCCCTGTCGAATAACTCCGGCATCCGAAGAATAATGCGACACAGGTTATAAGGGCTCCGCTGGTAATAGGCCTGCTGCATCGCCGGCGTGATCTTGTCATAAGGCTGAGTAACGACATCCTCTGCCGATACCTGCGCCTGGTTGTAACGGAGGGCGCGAAAAGGAAAGATGCGTGCCATATCTGTCTGTTCCACCGATTCTATCCCAGCGTCCTGGCGGCGCCCTGGCGCATAATGGCTCGTCGTCTCTTCCTTTTTCGCCTCCTTTGAGGTTTCTGTCTCTCTTACTTCCTGCATCCCTCTCTTCAGTGGCAGCGAACGAGGGCGTGGAGTTCCACCGGCTTTTCCCCCTGTCCTCCGGCGCCGGTGGCTATTGCAGAAGTCCCCTCAATCGTGCCAGTATTCTTGACACGTGAGGTAGGATCATGGCGTCCATCTCTGGGCGCGAACCTGGTGCCAGCATCACCCCGGGACCCCGCCGGCTTGCTCTCCGAACCGGTTGTTTCCCGCTGCTGTTCCTGCTGCTCGCCCCTTTCCTTGCTCCCCGGGCCATCGCTCAGGAAGATCCGCTGAATCAGGTCCATGTCAGCTCCCAGCCTGTGGCCGCTAAAACCGATCCCTCCATTCCTCTCACCCCCGGCGCCTCCCTGCGCACCGGCATTCAGTTCCGCGTCGATACCAACATCGTCCTCGTTCCCCTCACCGTCACCGATCCCATGGACCGCCTCGTCACCGGCCTTGAAAAGCAGAACTTCGACGTTTTCGAAGACGGCCACAAGCAAATGATCCGCAGCTTCGCCTGCGACGACGCCCCCGTCTCCATCGGCGTCATCCTCGACCTCAGCGGCAGCATGAGTAATAAGGTTGTGCGCTCGCGCGGCGCCGTCCTCCAGTTCATGAAGACCTCCAACCCCCAGGATGAGTTCTTCGTTATCGGCTTCAACGACCGCCCCTACCTGCTCACCGATTTCACCTCCTCCGTCGACGATGTCGAAGCTCGCCTGGCCACCATCCAGCCCGGCCGTCGCACCGCTCTGCTCGACGCCATGTACATGGGCCTCGACAAGATGAAGGAGGCCAAATTCCAGCGCAAGGCCCTGCTCGTCGTCTCCGACGGCGGTGACAACAACAGCCGTTACACCGAAAGCGAAGTCCGCTCAGCGGTCAAAGAAGCCGATGTCCAGATCTACGCCATCGGCATCTTCGACCCCGAAGCCGCTACCGTCGAGGAACGCAACGGGCCCCTCCTCCTCAGCGACATCAGCAACGACACCGGCGGCCGCCTCTTCCGGGTCGACGACCTCTCCGAAATGGGCGACATTGCCACCCGCATCAGCGCCGAGCTCCGCAACGAATATGTCCTCGGCTACAAAACCAACGACCCCCGTTTAGATGGCAAGTGGCGCAAAGTCAAGGTCAAGCTCGCCCCGCCCCCAGGCCTCCCCCTGCTCACCGTCCACTCCCGCAACGGCTACTATGCGCCTTTGCAGTAGGTTCCAGGGATTCTCCGCCCTTCTCCTCACCGGGATATTCGCCGCTGCCGCTGCGCAGAATACGGCCCATCCGGCAGCCCGCGTCGCCGCCCCCGCTCTCAGTCCAGGAATTGTCTATCTCCCGGTTTCCATCACCGACCGCCAGGACAGGCTGATCGTCCCCGACCTTCCTGCCAGGTCCTTTCGGGTCCTCGAAAACAATCACCCTCTCCCCCTTGTCACGTTTGCCCGCAACGATGCTCCCGCCTCCATCGTCATCGTTCTCGATCTGAGCGGGAGCATGCAACAGCATCTGGATTGGGAGCGCTCTGCTGTCCGCGAGTTCCTGAAGGCCGCCAATCCCCACAACGAGTACTGCTTTATCGGGTTTGCGGAGCGCCCAGCACGGATCAGCGGCTTCACCTCCTCTCCTTCGGAGATTGAAGCTCGCCTCACCAGCCTGCCTGCAGGCCGCAGGACTGCCCTCTTCGACGCGATCCTCTTCGCCATCGATCAAATGCAGCACGCGCGCTACGCCCGCCAGGCCATTCTGCTCATCTCCGATGGAGGCGATAACCAGAGCTCTCACAGCGAGGGCGATGTTCACCGTGCGATCCGACGCGCCGCCGTTCAGGTCGAATGTATCGACACCTTTGACCTCGGTGCCAAAACCATTGAGGAACGCAACGGGCCGAGCGTCCTCACCGGGCTGGCGGACGAATCCGGCGGACGCTCCTTCGCGGTTCGCTCGGCCGCCGAACTCGGCCCCGCAGCCGCGCGCCTCAGCCTGGAATTCCGTACTGAATACCTCCTCGGCTTTCAACCCGATCACGTCCTCCTCGATGGCAAATGGCGCAGGATCAAGGTGAAGGTGTCACCGCCCCCAGGCCTGCCAAAGCTCACCGTCCACGCCCGGAACGGCTACTACGCGCCCCTCCAGTAATCGCCACGGAGCCCTCTACCTTTTTCCCTGCTTCCTGCGTCTTATCTGTGGGGAAGCCGTTGCGCCAAAATCCGCATCGAAGTCCGCAACGGAGCACGATTTGAGTTCGAACCCCGGTAATCCCTGCCCAGCGAAAACGCGTACACTGAATGCAAAGCTGTCGTCGCCCCCGGGGATGACGCACGTCCCGGCCATTATGCGTTCTCTTTCCTATCGACGCCTGTATCTTCTCTCTTTTCTGCTGGTTGCCGGGTCACTCGCGGTAGCGGCCCAAACCGCCCCGGTCCCGGCCCCGGCCCAGAACACCGCCGCTGCCCCGGCCCCCGCGCCCCAGCAAACCCTCCAGCCCTCGCCCCTGCAGCCGGAATCCCAGCCGCCCCTCGGCGTCGATCACGACCCCATCGTCTCCCCCGACGCAGCCGACAACGCCGCTGTCAGCCCTGGCCACCCCAATACCGACGAGGAAATCAAGCGCAACCACGGTGTCTATACCCTCCAGCGCGACGTCGATGAAGTCCTCCTCCCCTGCACCGTCGTCGATCAGGACGGCCACCTGGTCCAGGACCTCAGCAAATCCGATTTCCAGGTCTGGGAAGACAACACCCCGCAGTCCATCGTCTCCTTCAACCACTCCGACGTTCCCGTCTCCATCGGCCTGCTCATCGATAACTCCGGCTCCATGCGCGACAAGCGCCCCGCGGTCAATACCGCCGCCCTCGACCTGATCCGCGCCTCCAATTCCCAGGACGAAGCCTTCGTCGTCAACTTCTCTGACGAGGCCTTCCTCGACCAGGATTTCACCGCCAGCATTCCCTCGCTCCGCGAGGCCCTGGCTCACGTCGATTCCCGCGGCGGCACCGCCCTTTACGACGCCGTCGTCGCCTCCGCCGATCAGCTCTCCCGCGGCGCCAAACGCTCCAAGCAGGTCCTGGTCATCGTGACCGACGGAGAGGATAACGCCTCCACCCTCAATCTCGAACAGACCATCCGTCGCGTCCAGGATCTCGGCGGTCCCGTCATCTACACCATCGGGCTCCTCTTCGGCGAAGACAGCCGCGGCTCCGACGCCCATCGCGCCAGACGCGCTCTGCAGCTCCTCTCCGATCAAACCGGCGGCCTCGCTTTCTTCCCAGGCTCGCTCGCCGACGTGGACAGCATCGCTGCCGAAGTCGCCCAGGACATCCGCAATCAGTACACCCTCGGCTATCACTCCACCCGGGCCGCCAGCCTCGGCGGCTATCGGACGGTCCACGTCGAAGCCCGCGCTCCCCACCACGGCAAACTCTACGTCCGCACCCGCACCGGCTACTATCCCACCCCTCTCGGCCGCCAGCCCGGACACAAAACCAGCGTCGCCGAAAATACCGACCGCAACGCCACACCGCAGTAGGCCCAGCCGGGAGCCAGGAGCCTGGAGCTGGGAGCCAATGACTCCCCAACCCCTCTGCGCCCTCCGTGGTAAACCCGGGCTCTCTCCCGGCTCCCAGCTCCCGGCTGCTCCCTGCTAGACTATCCAGTCCTATGCCTGAAGCCGTATCCTCAGCCTCCCTCCGCGCCGCAGACGACATCGCCCACCTCATCGGCCACACCCCGGTCCTGCGTCTCCGCCGCCTCGCCCCCGACACCTCCGCCGAGGTCTATGCCAAACTCGAATTTCTGAACCCCGGCGGCTCCGTCAAAGACCGCGCCGCCCTCGGCATGATCCTCGACGCTGAACGCCGCGGCCTGCTCCACAAAAACTCCATCATCACCGAAGCCACCGCCGGCAACACCGGCGTCGGCCTCGCCCTCGTCGGCGTCAACCGCGGCTACCGTGTCGTCCTCTACGTCCCCGAAGGCTTCGCCGAAGAAAAGTGCGCCCTCATGCGCGGATTCGGCGCCGAAGTCCACCGCACTCCCGAAGCCGAAGGCATGGCCGGCGCCATCCGCCAGGCCATCGCGCTCGCCCAATCCGACCCCAACGTCTGGCCCGCGCTCCAGTTTGAAAATCCCGCCAACCCGCAGTTCCACCACGACACCACCGCCGTCGAGCTCTGGGATCAACTGGACGGCCGCATCGACGCCTTCATCGGCGGCGTCGGCACCGGCGGCACCTTCTCCGGCATCGCCCGCTTCCTCAAAGAGAAGAATCCCCGCACCCTCACCGTCGCCGTCGAAACCCAGGGCTCCATCCTCCAGGGCGGTCAGCCCGGACACCACAAAGTGGAAGGCATCGGCGTCAGCTTCATCCCCAAAACCTTCGACCGCTCCGTCGCCGACGAGATCATCGCTGTCTCCGATCCCGACGCCTTTGCGACCGTCAAAGCCCTCGCCTCCCAGGAAGGCCTCCTCGCCGGATCCAGCTCCGGCGCCATGGTCTACGCCGCCCTCCAGATCGCGCAGCGCCTCGGCGCTGGCAAACGCGTTGCTACCCTGATCCCCGACTCCGCCGAACGCTACCTCAGCAAGAAGATCTTCGAAGGCGGAGTGTGACGGGCAGCAGACGATAAAATCGTCCCATGCCGGAAACTGTCTCTGCCCACCTCGCCTCGCCAGAGGTGCTGGCTCGCGCCCGCAAAATCAAGCTCTTTCTCATGGATGTGGACGGCACGCTCACCGACGGGGGCGTCTGCCTGATCTCCACCACCTCGGCCGACGGCTCACCCGACCCCGCCGTCTCCGAAATGAAAGTCTTCAGCGCCCGGGACGGCCAGGGCCTGTCGCTGGCCCACACCATGGGCATTCAGACCGGCTTTATCACCGGGCGATCCTCTCCCGCCGTCGCTCGCCGCGCCCACGAGCTGCGCGTCACTTTCGTTTACCTGGGGCAGGCGAAGAAGACCGACGCCTTCGAGGAATGCATGCGAAAGGCAGGCGTCACCGAAGAGGAAGTCGCCTACATGGGCGACGATCTGCCCGATATCCCTCTGGCGAAGCGAGCGGGCCTGGCCGTCTGCGTGGCGGAGGGTGCCCCCGAGCTGGCAGCCGTTTGCCATTTCGTCACGCGAAAGCACGCCGGACAAGGCGCGGCGCGCGAAGTCATCGAGCTGATCCTCAAAGCCCAGGGACGCTGGGAAGAAGCTGTGCCCCTGGCTCTCGCGTAGAGCGAGAAAGCATCGGCCGTTGCTTTTCTGTATCCCTCTCCCGCCCGACTTCCTCAGGCTGACCCTCGGCTCACAACCCCGCACCGTGCAAGGTGCCGGGTCGCCTCGCGCAACTCTGAACCACGACTGTCAACCGCAATCCCCAGGCCGTATCGACATACAAGGTGGTTGGCGACGGAGGGCATTTTGGCTCAGTTCACGGGGCGAGAAGGATTCGCTCCCAACGCCAACGCCGGCCGGCCCTCCATGCCGATACAGCCTGGCCCTCCGCCCACATTCGGCGACCGGTTCTGCGATCGGTCCGGCGATCAGTTCCCCACCCCCGCTCGCCCATCGTTCCCGCTCGCACTCCCTCTTCGGTACCCGCTGCCGCGATGACTGCCGTCCGTTCCTCGTGCCCCGGAAATGGCATTGTCGCCCCGCCCCGTTGCCCGCAGTATGGATACAACTTCAGCCGGCGTCCCGGGGCAGCCTGCTAAACAACTCCGGCGCCGAGCCGGCACGATCGGCAACCATCTCCAATCTCTCTCCTCAACAGGACCGGGGCTCACACGGCTTCGGTCCTGCCTCTTTCTTCCCGCTACTGGATCATCCCCGTCCCACCCATCTTGTCCAGTTCTTCCCGCACCTTCGTCAGCCCGAACCGGCACCGCTCAAACTCCTCCGACAGTTGCGCGAACAGCGCCGCCTCATTCTGATACTCGAATAAATCAAACGTCGAGACAATGTAATAGCTTTCCTTCCCTGTCCGGATCAGCTCCGCAACACCCGCCTCGCCCGTGTGCCGCCACAGCTGCGCCGTCTCCGGATACATCCCCGTTGCAAACAGAGCATAATCCCCGATGTGCCGCCGCACCTTGCGCTCCTCATCGAACGACGCAGCCCCGCCAAACACCGGGTCCGACGCCGCCACCATTGCCTGCAGCGCGGTCAAAGGCCGTCCCTCCGCGTCTCGGATCTGATACAGATTCTCCGACGCCGTGAACTCCGTCAGCAGATCGCCCACATACGATGTCAGCTCCGGATCGTTGATCCCGCTGTACCGCGTGTAGCACCCGGCCACGACTTCATGGAACAACTGGCGCAATGGATGGCGTTCGGAAATCATCGTCGTTCCTCCGCGCTCCTTCGTCCATGCCGGCAGCAGAGGACCCTCTCATCTGGCTTCTCCCGCTCCCGGCTGAAGAAGTTGCTGGTATATGGATCGGTAATTTAACGCATTTGTTGCGCCATGCAAGATGCTTTCGTGGTACCTTTTGCGATTTTTCTGGCAATCGCTCCTCCCCTTTGCGAATGCCCCGCCCTGTTACTGTCGCCTTCACCTCGCAGTGGTACAACTGCTTATCTCGCTAGCCCGCTCACTCCCACGAGGTTCCCCCCATGCCGAAACGTCCCTCCTCCGCCCCATCCAGGACGTCGCACAAAGCGAAGCGCGCAAAACCCTCCCCGGCCGCCAACCCCGTCTTCGCCCAGCCCCAGCCCACAGCCGATCCCACCGGCTTCAGAACCCCCGTCACCGACCAGAGCGACAAGGAAATCGACGCCGTCGAACCCGTCCCCCAACCCCGCGGCAACGCCGTCGAGCCCGTCCTCACGCTCCAGCAGGTCTACGGCCCCCAGGGCTCTGCGAAGATGCAGGCCATCGCCGCCTCCGGCCAAATCGTCTTCCACTGCGCCGGAGATACCGGCAGCGTCAAAGGTCCCACCACCGAAGACCTCGTCTCCGACAAGCTCGTCACCGACTTCAAAGAGGCCAACCCCGCCGACGTCCCCTCATTCTTCTTCCACCTCGGCGATGTCGTCTACTACTTCGGTGAAGCCGCCTACTATTACGACCAGTTCTACGACTCCTTCCGCAATTACCCCGCCCCCATCATCGCCATTCCCGGCAATCACGACGGAGTCGTCTGGTCCGGCGATTCTGCACCCAGCCTCCAGGCCTTTCTCCGCAACTTC
>DASXFH010000196.1:0-6773 GCA_036489655.1 Acidobacteriaceae bacterium
TGACCACCCCATACAGCCCCACCCCCGCCAGCACCAGCCCCAGCACCCCGAAGATTCCGAACAGCGTCCCCGCCAGCCGCGGCAGAAACAGCGCGCTCTCCAGATGCTCCTGCATCGTCTCCACGTTGAACACCGCCATCGCCGGATCGAGCACTGCAATCGTCTTCCGCACCGCCCGCCCCATCGCAGCCGGGTTCCCCGCCGTCCGCACCACCAGCGTGTACCCCAGAAACGACGGATCGCTCCCTGTCGCCTGCTCCAGCGACCGGAACAGCACCGGCCGCGTCGCCTCGCCCAGCGTGCGCGACTGCAGATTCCCCACCACCCCGATGATCGTGTACGTGGCCCCGCCGCCCGTCACCCGCTGCCCAACTGGGTTCTCTCCGCCAAACAGCTTCTGCGCGAACAGTCGATTCACCACCGCCACCTTCTCCCCGTTCGCCGCCCCGTGTCCAAAATCGCGCCCGGCCAGCCGCGGAATCCCCAGCGTGTCAAAGTACCCCGCGCTCGCCATATACTCATCCACCACCGGCGTCCCGCCGCTGTCCTTCCGCCCCTCTGCCACAAAGCCGTCGCTGCGATGCCCGCCCGACAACGGCACAATATCCGTCGCCGCTACCGACATCACTCCCGGCAGCCCCGCAATCCGCTCCCGCGCCTCCCGCAAAAACGCATTCGTCTGCTCCGCCGTGTATCCATGCAGCCTCGGATCCACCGAAGCCATCAGCAGCCCGCGCGTCCTGAACCCCACATCGATCTCCGTTGCGTTTCTCAGACTCCGCAGAAACAGCCCCGTCGCGCACAACAGCACCATGCACATTGCAATCTGCGTCACCACCAGAACATTGCGCAGAGTGAATCGCCGCCCCGGGCGCGCCAGCGCGTCCTCGCCCCGCAGAGCCCGCGCCAGCATCGGCCGCGACGCAATCCACGCCGGCGCCAGGCCAAACACCAAACCCGCTCCCACACTGATCAGGAATGTCGCCAGCAGTACCCGCCCGCCCACCGCGACCGCCAGATCCAGCGGCACCGGGCTCGGCACATGAAACGCGCTCAGCGCCGACGTCGACCACAGCGCCAGCAAACTGCCCGCCACGCCGCCGGCCAGCGCCAGCAGCGTGCTCTCCACCAGCATCGGCCGCACCAGCTGGCGGGTCCTCGCCCCCAGCGCCAGCCGCACCGCCATCTCCCTCTGCCGCGACGCCGCCTGCGCCAGCAGCAGGTTCGACACGTTCGCGCATGCAATCCCCAGCACCAGCAGCGCCACCACGCTCAGTGCTGCCAGAAACACCAGCACCATCGTCCGTCCGCGCGGCGGCAGCGACCCCGCCTCGTCCATCAAAAATCCATTGCCCTTGTCCGTCGACGGATACGCCTTCGCCAGATTCGCGGCAATCGTGCTCAACTCATCGTTCGCCTGCGCCCGCGTCACCCCCGGACCCAGCCGCGCAATCACTGACAGCCAGTGGTTCTCCCGCGACGTCCACGACGGCTCTCCCTCTCCCAGCGCAGCCCCCGCGCCCAGAGGCACCCAGAACTGCGCATTCAGAATCGGCTGCAGTCCGCGAAATCCCTCGCCCGCCACCCCAATCACTACAAACGGTTTTCCCGAAAGATGCACCGTCCGCCCCACCACCGACGGATCGCTCCCGAAGCGCCGCTGCCACAGCCGATACCCCAGCACCACAACCTGCTGCTTCGCCTCATCCGGAGCAAAACCACGCCCCACCGCCATCGGCGCCTGCGCAACATCGAAGTAGTTCGCTGTCGCGGTCTGGCCCCAAACCCGCTCCGGCTCGCCCCCGCTCCCCAGCGACGCAGGCAGCATATCCTCATACCCCGCCACGCCCGAGAACGACTTCGCCCCATCCCGCACATCCTCATATTGCGGATAAGGAAAGTTGTTGCAGCAGTCCTCCCCTCGCTCCTGCATGTGCAGCGCCATCAGCCGCCCAGGATCGTGTACCGGCGGCGGCTCCAGCACAAACCGGCTCACCATCGAGAAGATCGTTGCGTTCGCCCCGATCCCCAGCCCGATCGAGACCACCACCGCCAGCACGAATCCCGGCATCTTCGCCAGCCGTCGCACACTATGCACGAGATCCTGCCGCAGTCGGTCCATTCGCCCCTCCGTTCCTTCTTCCTACGAAGAGAGCGGAGACCTGGTTCCACGGGTCGTTCCCCCGTCACCGTGCGTTCCAGCGGACTAGTGCAGCCGCGCGTACTCCGCTTTGGCCTGGCTGTAGACAGGAATATCCGGGTCGGCGCTCTTCCAAAGTGTCAGGAAGTCCTTATAAGCGGCCAGCGCCCGCACCCGCGCCGCATCGGCATCCGCGCCACTCGCGTTCTTCGCCTCCAGCGCATTCGCCCGCGCCAGCCCGAGATGAGCCAGCGCCCCCGTCCAGCAGTTCCACACCAGTCCCGAGTGGTCCAGAATCTTCTGGAACTCCGCTGCGGCCTCCGCTCCCTGCCCCGCCGCGAGATACGCCTCGCCGCGAATATAGGCCGTGTACAGGCTGTTCAGGTTCTCGATCCACGCCACCTGTCCGTATTCCAGTGGCGGCAGTGCCGGCTGCAGGTCGCTGATGGCCGTCGCCGCGTCCTTGCGGTTCAGCGCCAGCTGCGCCTGGATCGCCGGCAGCCACAAGCCCTGCATCTGCGTGTGCTGCGGAAATCGCTTGTTGAGATCCTGCGCCAGCGCCTGCGCGGCTGCGTCGTCTCCGATCATCGCGTCGGCCAGCGCCGCCTCGGCCGCAACTCCTTCGCTGGCCGGAACCATCTTCAGCCCGGTCGCCGCTGACTTCCGCGCTTCCGCCCTATCACCGAATGCCGCCTCGCGCAGCGCGTCATTCTCCCACCAGATGGCTCCATTCTCGCGGCCGTCGTTCGCAACCGCCGAATCCGCCGCCTGCTGGGTCAGGCTCCGCGCCTTCTCCAGATGCCCCCCATAGGCCGCCGTATCCGCCTCCAGCGACAGCCCGAAATTCGCCACCACCGGATGCGCCGTGAACCACTGCGCCTGCGCGCTCATCCCCGCCGTGTCGCTGTTCCTGAAGACAAGAAAATAAAGCGCGTTGCGCAGCAGGAAGTCATCCAGCCCACGGGCCGACGCCTGCTGCAGCGCTTGCGCCCCCGCGTCGAACTGCCCCAGAGCGATCTGGTAGTTCGCCTGGTTGCCGTAGACGCCCACGAAGTCCGGAAGAAGCTCCTGGGCCTGGCGCAGCATCAGAACTGCCTTGCCATACTCTCCCAGGCACGCATACACCAGCGCCGCGTCGTTCACCATACGTCCGTCGCGTGGATAGTCGGCCAGCAGCTCCTGGTACGCAGTCGCCGCCTTGTTCAGATCGCCCGTGACGCCGGAGTAATAGTTGGCGCTGATCATGAGCCGCTCCCGCTCGCTGGCGTGGTCGCGCAGCGCGAAAGCCTTGGTGAAGTACTCACTGCTCCGGGCCAGCTCGCCCAGGTCGCCGTAATCGTTGCCCACCTGCTCATAGCCCATGGCGAAGTTCGGATCCAGCTGGATGGCGCGCTGGTGGTCCGTCAGAGCGACCTCCGGCCCCTTCGCATTGATTGCCTTCGTTGCCTCGCTGTACGCCTGCAATGCCTCCAGCGACGAAGTCGTCGCCTGCTCCAGCGGCACATCCAGCTTCTTCACCGTGCTGATGTTCTCGCCCAGCTCGCCGCGCAGCTTCGCCGCCGCGCTGCCCACCGCGTTCAGCACCTTCTCTTTGCCTTCCGCCGTCACCTGCTCCTGCACCAGAGGCTCGCCGCTCTGGCAGTTCACCGCCTTCAGCCCGATCACGTATTCATTGCCCAGGCTGGCGATCGATCCTCCGATATAGGCCCTGGCTCCCACCCGTTCGCACAGCTCCCGCGCCACATCCGGCGTCAGCTTCGCACTCCCCGGCAGCGTCATCAGTTTCAGCGTCGCCTGCACCTGCGTGTCCGAGAGCACGTTCAAAAACGGCGACTGGTCCAGCGCCACCGTCAGCGCCGTCTTCAGCGTGTCGTCAAACACGGGATCCCCCGTGCTGTTGGCAAAATCCGCCACCACCACTGTGTCTTTATCCGTCAGATGGTGCCGGCTCCGCCGCTCCAGAGAATAGATTCCCGCCGCAGCCAGCAACAGCACCACCAGCAGGCCGCCCGCCACCAGCGCCCACGGCCGCTTCGCCTTGGCAGCAGGCTTCACTGCGGAACTCGCCTCGTTCACACTTTGCCCACTCGCGCTTTGCGAGCTCGCGCTGCCGTGCCGCCCGCTCTCCGAGTCCCGCTTCAGCCGCTGCAGATCGGCGCGCATCTCCGACGCGTGCTGGTATCGCAGGCTGCGGTCCTTCTCCAGAGCCTTCCCAATCACCGGATCCAGCCCCGGCAGCGCGTCCCGCTTCGCCTGCAGCAGCGGTTCCGGATCCTGGTACAAAATCGCCCCGCATATATCGCCTGGGCTGCTTCCGTCGAAAGCCATCCGGCCCGTCGCCATCTCGTACAGCACTGCGCCAAATGAAAACAGATCCGTCCGCGCATCCAGATCCAGCGCCCGCACCTGCTCCGGCGACATGTAGGCCACCGTGCCCAGCATCGCGCCCGGACTGGTCAGATGCGCCGCGCCCGAGGCCGCCGTCGCCGAATCCGACCCCGCTCCCTCCCCCGCCGTCTTCTCCGGCACCTTGGCCAGCCCAAAGTCCAGTACCTTCGCATTCCCGCGCTGCGTCACGAAGACGTTCGCCGGCTTGATGTCCCGGTGCACGATGCCCTGCCCATGCGCCGCATCCAGCGCATCGGCAATTTCCACGCCCAGGGTCAGAATCTCGCCCGAGTCCATCGGCCGCCCGGCAATCCGGTGCTTCAGCGTCGTGCCGTCCAGGTACTCCATGACGATGAAGACCCGCCCGTCTTCTTCGCCAATGTCGTAAATCGTGCAGATGTTCGGGTGATTCAGCGCCGACGCCGCGCGCGCCTCACGCCGGAACCGCTCCAGCGCCGCGCGATCCCGCGCCAGTTCATCCGGCAGGAATTTCAGCGCAACGAATCGTCCCAGGCGCGTGTCTTCCGCCTTGTAGACAACACCCATTCCGCCGCCGCCCAGTTTGGTCACGATTCGGTAGTGAGAAATTGTCGTGTCGATCATTTCCAAACGTGTCCGGGCAGCGCGAAGCGCGTGGCCCGATGATACGGACGCCCTTAAAGGGCGTCAATGAATTCGAAGACTGTTCGCCGCTGCATCTCTCTTTTTCCCCATCACCTTCCCGTCATCTCCGCCGCGCCTTCGCCAGTCCACTTTGGTACCCGGCCCTCCGTGACCCTCAGACGGCCTGCCCGGCATTTTCCTGCGCGGGTTCGCCCTCGCAGGCGTATACCAATGCTGACTCCCCAGGAAATGGCGCCTCCCGCCGCAGCCGTGACATTCCTCACAGCCGCGCGTCGCATTACCGGGCAGCGTAGAGAAGGGGGGGATATCGCACCCCGTGATCGAATCAGATGCCCAACTCGAACCGGACCTCGCGGGCGAAGCCACGAACGCCGATCCCCTCGTCGGCGGGGTCGAACAGCGCCTGGCGGCCGCAGAATCTCAACCCAGAATCCACCCAGCCGGCCAGGACCCGTCCGACTTTGTCCCCACCTTCGCATCCCTGCGAATCACTACAAAGTCTCGCCTGACCAGCCTCCTCTCCCTCGGAACCCACGCCGTTCTCTGCGCCCTCATTGCCCTCTTCGCTCTAAGCCAGTGGCACATGCGTCAGGTGCAGAAAAAGCTCATCGCCACGACCATCGACGTCGCCCCCTTCATCCCCTCCTCGCCCCTCAAAGAAACCATGGGCGGCGGCGGGGGCGGCGGCAATCACGAGATCCTCGAAGCCTCCAAAGGCAGGCTCCCCAAATTTGCCAAACAGCAGATCGCCCCGCCCCAGATCCTTCGCCTCGACAATCCGAAACTCCCCGTCGAACCCACCGTCGTCATGCCCCCCATCAAGCTCCCCGATGCCGCCAGTCTCCCCGACCTCGGCATCCCGCAGTCCAGCCAGGTCACCCTTTCCCAGGGCAGCGGCTCCGGTTCAGGATTTGGTTCCGGCGAAGGCGGAGGCATCGGCTCCGGCCACGGTAACGGCATCGGTCCCGGCACCGGCGGCGGCTATGGCGGAGGCATCTACCACGTCGGCGGAGGCGTCTCCAAACCCCGTTCTCGTCTACGCTCCCGATCCCGAGTTCTCCGACGAAGCCCGCCGCGCCAAATACCAGGGCGTCTCTGTCGTTGGCCTCATCGTTGACGCGCAGGGCAATCCCCAGCACGTCCACATCGTCCGCCCCCTCGGCATGGGCCTTGACGAAAAAGCCATGGAAGCCGTCCGCCAGTACAAATTCAAACCCGCCCTCTTCAAAGGCAAACCCGTCGCCGTCGAAGTCAACATCGAAGTCAACTTCCGTATCTACTAAATCGGGCCTCGACCTCCCGAGCGTAATGAAGGCTTGTCATCCCCAGCGCAGCCAAGGGCCCCCCGACCATCGCGAGGGGATGAGCCGCGCAGCGGCTCCCGGCTCCCGGCTCCCGGCTCCCGGCTCCCGGCTCCCGGCTCCCGGCTCCCGGCTCCCGGCTCCCGGCTGCGAATGCTACACTCCCGCCATCCCCCCAACCCTCCTCCGCAAGAAAGAGGACCCCGCATGCACCGCCGCCGCTTCGTCCAGTCCGCCGCCTCAATTTTCCCCGCGGCTTTTCTCGATCGCGCCCTCGCCGCCAGTCCATCCGCGCCGCCCCAGCTCCAGCCCGGCATCGT
>DASXFH010000255.1:0-9887 GCA_036489655.1 Acidobacteriaceae bacterium
CTTTGAGTGGGCAGTGCTGCTGAACGACGCCTACGAGCTGGATGGGCGCGATCCAAACTCCTACGCCGGGATTGCATGGGCGATCGCGGGCAAGTTCGACCGGCCGTGGTTCGAGCGCGAGATCTTCGGTACGATCCGCTATATGTCCGCTGCTTCGACGGGGAAGAAGTTCGATTCGCGGTCGTACATGGCGCTGGCCGCCAACCCGGAGATGGCGAAGGAACAGTTATTTGCGGCGACTTGGGCTTGAGGGCTAACGCAGATTTTATCTAATGGCTAGAGCCACTTGTGGTGCTTGCGGGTGCCCGGCGCGCCGACGGGATGGCTGTTCTTTTTCATGTGGGGGTTGCCCGCCGGGTGGGTTGCTTTGTGGGCGGCGGGATGACGGACCACCGGTTTTGACGAGGCGTGGCGCGGGGCGGTCTGTGCGCGGACTTCGACCGCCGGAGCAATCAGGAAGAGCGTGAGGAACAAGGCAGCGAGGAGGCGTGCAAATCGCATAAAGACCCCAGTTCGGATTTCGGGGGATTTCTATGCTGCCACGCGGATTGTGGGATTTGCACGATAATTCTGGTTTGTTTGCGGGAGAACTGGTCACAAAGCTAATATTTCTTGCCACGGTGGTGTCATTTCCGAGGAAACTGGGTATTGTTCGCGGCAACGGGGTGGCGCAACACGCGTGTGCTGCGGTGCCTGATCCCAGCAGCAACGCCGAGCGAGCGGAAAGGATAAGGCATGCATGAGGCACGATGTTCTTTTTGTGACAAACCTGCCAGCGCTGTGCAGGCACTGATCAAAGCACCAAAGGCGGCACCCAAGGCGGCGGCTCGCAAGGGGCAAGGCGAGGTTTACATCTGCACCGAGTGCGTCCGCGCCTCTGCCGCAATTCTCGATAGCGACGACGGCGAGAAGTTGTTGGGGATCACGAAGGAAAGATTGCAGTAGTTTCCGAACGCTTGAGTAGATGTCACCGTATTGCTCGCCCAACCATCGTGCTTGCATCACTCCTGACGGCTTGAGAGCATAGCGGCCATGAGCGTTGGAGTTGCCGGGCGCATCTTCGCCGCGTGTATCGCCGCTGTCGCGTGGATCGGTCTCATCGTCCAGTTCGCCGAACTCTATCGCGCTCACTCGGCGGTGATGTCACTGTGGATGATGTTCGCGTTCTTCACCATCACAACGAACGTCCTGGTAGCGATTGTCTTCAGTTGCATCGCCCTCGATCGCGGCATGCTTCGTGCCGACTGGATCGTTGGTGGAACGACGCTCTCGATTCTGCTGGTGGGCGTGGTCAACGCTCTGCTGCTGTGGGGGCTGCTGGAACTCTCGGGTGGCTCCGCGCTGGTGGACAGGCTTCTTCACGTGATGACGCCTGCGTGCGCGCTGCTGTTCTGGATCGTCTTTGCTCGCAAGGGCGGCCTTGCGTGGAGAGATCCGCTGCGGTGGGCGATCTATCCGCTGACCTATTTTGCGTATGCAATCGCACGGGGAACGGCCACCGGCAGATATGCCTATCCGTTCCTGAACGTGCTGACGCTGGGCTGGTCACGCACCGCGCTCAATGCTTTCTATATCGCCGTTGCCTTCATGGTGTGCGGCTACGCGATGGTCTGGATCGATCGCCGGATGGGCTCGCGCGGGCGTCCTGTGCCTGCGATCTGACCTGCTCGGGTTGAACGCCGCTATTGAATGCGGCGATAGGTGACGTGAGCGGCGGTGCTTCCCGCGCGGCTGCTCTTATGCGCCGTTTTCGTATTACTGCGACGTGTGGTCGCGTGCGTTGGCGCGTGGGACGCGGTGTGGCGTGCGCTGTAAGAGTGCATCGATGTGCTGGGCACGGTGGCATGCGGCATATTGATGTGCGGAAGGCTGAGAGTGGGGGCGGGACTGGCTGCCGTGGTGAGCGCTTTTTCCGCGAGAGCCTGCGCAGAGAGGGTTGGCGAGGCGAAGAGCAGGGCGAGGAACCCGACGGCGAGAAGATGCGGAGTCCGCATGATGACATGACCTCAAGGCTATGGACGTGGAGGACATCCAGTGGGAAATTGCGGGGAGATCATGCTGACACGCGGATGGCACGGTTTGCACGGGAATTCTGGTGTTGCAGAGAACGCCTATGATACAGGCATGCCCGAGCTGGTTCAGTTTGGTATTGGCCCGGCGGCGCGCACTCCTGCGCGGCCGTCGCGGACAGTCCTGTGGCTGCAATTGATCACGCTGGCGTGGATGATGGTGGAGTGCGGCGTCTCGATCTACGCGGCGAAGATGGCGCACAGCGCGGCGCTGCTGGCATTCGGCTCGGATAGTTTTGTGGAGCTGCTGTCCGCGTCGGTGGTTCTGGCGCAATGGGTTCCCGGGATTTCGATCGCAGAGAGACGCGCCAGCCGGCTTGCGGGCGGCCTTCTGTTTTTGCTCGCGGCGCTGGTTGCGGGGACAGCGGTGGCGTCACTGATGCTGCGAGTCAAGCCCGAGGCGAGCGCGGTGGGGATGGCGATTACGATTGCGGCGCTGCTGGCGATGCCGGCACTGGCGTGGCTGAAACGGCGCGAGGCGCGGCGGAGCGGCAATCGGGCGCTGGCGGCCGATGCGGTGCAATCCGCAACCTGCGCCTATCTGGCGCTCATCACGTTGGTGGGGCTGGCGGTAAACGCTATGTTTCACATTGCGTGGATCGATTCTGTTGCCGCGCTGGTCGCGGTGCCGATCCTGATCCATGAAGGACGCATGGCATGGCGCGGGCAGAGTTGCGCCTGCTGTTAAGGTCACAAGCGATGGCCGAACGTAGAAAAGGCCATCCATTCCGGATGGCCTTTCGCACGAAAGCCGACTCAATGACCGTTATGTCCGCCACCGTTGCCACCACCGCCCGGGCGACCGCCTCCGGGTCGTCCTCCGCCAGACGGTGCGCCGCTCGGGCGTCCACCACCAGGCCGTGCACCACCGGGTCGTCCGGCGTTGGAGTGTACGTTGCCGGGACGTACGTTCCCAGGACGTACGCCTGGACGTGGGGCAGGCCGGTGTCCCCCGCTGTAGCCTGGTCTGCCATGGGCATATGCGGGTCTGCCGCGGTATGGGCCCGGGCGATATCTTCCTCCGCCGGAGGATACGAAGCGATGACTGCCCCAGCCGTGACGATAGCCCCAGTGTCTCCAGGGGCCTACGCCCAGGAAGATGCCGTTATAGAAGTAGCCGGGGCCGTAGAAGCCGACCGGAGCACAGGCATAGGGCGCGTAGTCGTAGTAGCCGTAGGAGCAGATCGGGGGTGGCCCACCTATGTTGATGGAAACTTGTGCATCGGCCTTGGGCATCGTGGCCACAAGGGTGACTAACGCGGCGGTACAGAGGAGCGCTTTCCATCCACGCTGAAGAAGTTTGCTGCCAGGCTTGCTAAAAATAGGCATCGTGTTGAGATGCAGGGTGGCGATAGATGGGCAAGCAATTTTCATTAGGGTCCCCTATGCGGGAGTGTCCCCGCAGTGCAGGGATTCTACCGGCAGCAGGGGATAGGGTGGCAAGAAATCTCGTTCAACGGCCTGTCCGGGGTTTACGCAGGCTCACTATGATTGCCGGCAGATGGCGGAGCGGGCGATCGTCGGATTTCATCGGGATGAGCAGGGCGACTGGGTTGCGGAGCTGGAGTGCGGGCATGGGCAGCATCTGCGGCATCGTCCCCCGTGGGAGATGCGGCCGTGGGTGACGACCGCGAAGGGCCGGCGCGAGCATCTGGGGAAGGCGCTGCGCTGTAAGAAGTGCGATGAAGACGTCATTATCAGGACGTCCGAAGAGAGGTGAAGAATGGCGCTGGACTTGCGTGGGGTGACGACGCTGCTGCAGGTGTACGACATGCCGACATCGGTGCGATTTTATCGCGATGTGCTGGGCCTCGAGATGGTGAGCCACTCGCCGCACCTAGGCGGGGACCCGGATCGCTTTCACTGGTGCTGGCTGCGGCTGGGAGGCGCGGAGGTGATGCTGAACACCGCATATGAGTTCGATGAGGAGCGTCCGGTGCCTCCGGATGAGGCACGGGTGGCGGCGCATGGCGATACCGGGCTGTTCCTCGGATGTCCGGATGTGGATGCAGCGTATGAAGAACTGCGCGCGAAGGGCGTGGATGTAAAGAAGCCGCACGTGGCTCCCTATGGGATGAAGCAAATGTCCCTGCGCGATCCGGATGGATATGGGCTTTGCTTCCAGTGGGAAGCGAAGACAGATGCGAAGTGAAGTGTATCTGCGGCAACTACGATTCTGGCGGTGAAGTTGCATGCCAAAGAAAAGTGGGCGTGCCCGCTGGCATATTTCGCACTGATGTCCATCCTGGCGATCGGTTTTCTGGCTTGATTTCAGAAGGCGGTTCCATGGAGGTCTCCAAGCTGTGACGGTTGAGCAACTGCACTCACTGGCTCTCTACAATCGCTGGGCGAACACTCGCCTCCTGCAGGCAGCAGCGGTGCTCAGCGACGAGGAGCGCGAACGCGACCTCGGAGCTAGTTTCGGTTCGCTCCAGGGCACGCTGATCCACATTCTCTGGGGCGAGCGCGGATGGCCTCACTTCTGGCTGGCCGGCAGCTTTGTGCCCGTGCCGACTTCGGGCTGCTGAGTGCCTCTGGCGGGATGTGCGAATTGAAAGACACGTGGATCTCCTCGTGTCGCGCGTCTTTCACAGCGCCTCCGCATAGCGGAAGGGCCGGATGGCGTGGCTCTTCCAGAAATACGAGAGGATGATGACGCTGGCGATCGCGGCGTAGGCGCACCAGAGAGAAGTGAACGCATAACTCTTGAAGGCCATCACGACCAGCAGAATGACGACATTCGCGATGCCGAAGATCACCATGTCCTTGATTTTGGAGAACAGGAGCGAGCCGCAGGTCGCGATGACATAGAGGATGGCAACGACGGTGTTATTGGTGGCGGCGTTGAGATAGACGATGCTGTTGCCGCGGACGAAGATCTGGGTGGGATAGGCAGTGAGAGCCCACAGAGTATAGAGAGTCGTGCCGGTGCCGATGAGAAGGAACGGACGCATGCGCATGCGCGACCTCTTGTCCGGCTCGAAGAGCAGCACGCTGAGCGGCAGGAGAAATGGCAGCAACCCCTGCGCGTAGAGCATGAAGGCCGCACCCATGTTGTGCGTGGTCTTCGGCGAGAGGATGCCATCCAGACCAAGCCAGACGAATCCCTCGATGAACTGATGCACCGCAAAGAGCGTGGGGAGCGCCGCGAAGAGGAGTTCGCGCCGGTGTTTGACGCGAGTGAGAGTGACGGCGCCGATAGCGACCAGGGCTCCGCTGCCTACGAAGTTTGCGGTTGCAGAAAAGCACATGGTCAATCGCTCCTGCCGGTCTGCCGGTGCAGGCAAAGCCATCACCCGCATAAGTGTATGCGGGTCCGGGGCTGCCGCCGAAGCTTTCCTGAAGAGCCGGTATCATCGTGTTGGCGGGAGCGATGGCGAAATATCTGATTACGGGTGTGGCGGGATTTATCGGCTCGGCGCTGGCGGAGGCGCTGGTCGGGCGCGGTGAGGATGTGCGGGGGATCGATAATCTGTCCACCGGGAATCGCACGAATATCGAAGTGTTTCTGAAGCGCTTGGACTTCCGCGAAGCCGATCTGCGGGATGCGGCGGCGATGCGCGAAGCGTGCGAGGGCGTGGAGATCATCTTCCACGAGGGCGCGCTGCCTTCCGTGCCGCGCTCGGTGAAGGATCCGGCGACCAGCCACGATTCGAACATCAACGGCACCTTCAACCTGTTGGAAGCGGCGCGCGCTGCGGGGGTGCGGCGGATCATCTATGCGGCTTCGTCATCGGCGTATGGGAACCAGCCCGGAATGCCGCGCCGCGAGTCGATGACGCCGGCGCCGATTGCGCCGTATCCGGTGCAGAAGTTGGCGGGCGAGCTTTACATGAAGAGCTACTGGCAGGTCTACGGAATCGAGACGGCATGCCTGCGCTACTTCAACATCTTCGGGCCGCGGCAGGCGCCGGACTCGCCGTACAGCGGCGTGATGGCGAAGTTCATCCTGCAGATGATGCGTGGGCAGACGCCGACGATCTTCGGGACGGGCGAGCAGGGGCGCGACTTCACCTATGTTGCGAATGCCGTGTCGGCAAATCTGCTGGCGGCAGAGGCGCCGAAGGAGAAGATCGGCGGCGGGACCTTCAATGTGGCATGCGGCGGCCGGCACACGCTGAACGAGACATATGGCATTCTGGCGGCGCTGCTCAACTTTTCGCATGCGCCGGAGTATGGACCGCCGCGGCTGGGCGACATCACGGATTCGGAGGCGGATATCTCGGCGGCGAACGAGGCATTCGGCTACGAGCCGGTGGTGGGGTTTGAAGAGGGGCTCAAGCGGACGGTGGATTGGTATCGGGAAAACTTTGACCGGCAAGTGTGACGCGGCCTGCCCGTTTGGTAACGTGACTGTTCCGGTTACAGGCGTAATTCCTTTCTTTTCCAACGGATAATCGGCTCAGGACCCTCCACGATGCGTGATGCGCCGGAGGGGAAAGGGCCGACTCCGGATCATGCAACAGCACGGGCTCATACAGCAGAGGATGCTGACGCGTCGGCACGTTGGCCTGTCTCTGCTGCTGTTGCTGCTGGCAATCGCGCATGTACCGGTGCTGGCGCAGAGCGGGACAGCGGCGCTGAACGTTCCGTGGACCCCACTGGCGCCCGAAAGCCTGACCACAGCAGCGACGGGAGCGGCGGGCGGACGCGTGCTGAGCGTCGCCGTCGATCCGTCGGACGCGAGCGGCAACACTGTCTATATCGGCACGACTGGTGGAGTCTTTAAGTCGACCAACGCGGCTGCGTCGAGCGGGGCGGCATTTGTGCCGGTGACGGACTTGGTGCCGGCGCTGGACGTGGCAAACTTCCACATCAATCTGGTGGCCGCGGGAGCGGTGACGGTGCAGCCGGGCGGCACGAATGTGGTGCTGGCGGGCACCGGCGATCCCACGAACGAACCGGACTCGCTGTATGGCACCGGCATTCTGCGTTCGGCGGATGGCGGCAATTCGTGGACGACGATCACCGGTTCGCGCGATCTGGGGACCGGTCTGGAGCAGAACAGCTTCTACGGCGAGGCATTTGCAGGATTCGCGTGGAGCACGACGATGCCGAATCTGGTGGTGGCCGCGGTAACGACGGCACCGGGAGCTTCCAGGGTCAATGCCGGGTATACGGAGACGAGCGGGAACAGCGCGAGCGGAATCTACTACTCCGAGGATGCCGGGCAGACCTGGCAGATGGCGACTATCCAGGACGGAACGAACCAGTTGCTGCAGGCGCCGGGGCAGCAGACGGGCGTGGTGGCGCTGGCGGTGGTGTGGAATCCGATTCGGCGAATCTTCGTTGCGGCCCTGCGCAACCATGGATTGTATTCGTCACAGGACGGTGTGGCGTGGACACGGCTGCAGAACCAGCCGGGGCCCGGGTTGACCACGACGACGTGTCTTCCTTCGCCAGCCGGGTCGCCGAACTGTCCCATCTACAGCGCGGCACTGGCGGTGCAACCGGGCAGCGGTGACATGTTCGCGATGGTGGCCAACCAGTCGGATGCGGACAGCGGGCTGTGGGAGGATGCGTGCAGTGCGGCGGGCGGCTCCTGCTCGGCGCCGCTGCCGGTCTTCGGCAAGAAGATCGTGATCGCGGCGCTCGAGACCAGCGCGGGCGTCATTGCGGGGGCGAGCCATACGCTGTGGCTCGAGGCGATTCCTTCGGGTAACGACACGTTGTTGTTTGCGGGGACGCAGGATCTGTTTCGTTGCAGTCTGGCGGCCGGTTGCGTGTGGCGCAACACGACAAACGTGAACGGCTGCGCGGCGGCCGAGGTGGGTGCGAACCAGCATGGCGCCGCGTGGGTTGCCAATACGGCGACGCTCTACTTTGCGAACGATCGCGGACTGTGGCGTACCAGCGATGCGGTGAACCAGCAGCAGGCAGCCTGTTTTGCCGACGATGCAACGCACTTCGCCAACCTGAATGCGACGCTGGGATCGCTGGCGGAGGTGACGTCGCTGGCCCAGGACCCGGCGGACGCGACCCGATTGCTGGCGGGGATGGGCGCTGCGGGAACCGCAGGCGGCAGCAATGGCGCCTGGCAGTTGCTGCTGAATGGGATGGGCGGCTTTACGGATGCCGGTTGGGGCGCGAATTCTGGCACGTGGTTTGCGACCTCGGGCGCGGGGGTTTCGATCAGCAGTTGCACGACGGGCGCGGCATGCGGGCCCTCGGATTTCGCTGGCGCGATCGGCAATGGACAGGTGAGTGGCGACGGATCTGCTCTGAGCATGCCTGCGGTATGGACGCTGGACCCGGAAGATCCGACTCGCATGCTGGTAGCGACCTGCCGGGTGTGGCGAGGCGCGGCGGATGGCACGGGCTGGAGCGCGGCAAATACGTTGAGCAAAATGCTGGATGGCAACAACGCGCCCGTGTGCCAGCCGGGCAATACGCAAGTGCGCGCGCTGGCGGCGTCGGGGGCGGTCTCCGGACGCGGCGATCAGGCGGAGCGGATATATGTGGGGCTGGCGGGGACTCCAGAGGGTGCGATGACCCACCCGGGCCATGTGCTGACGGCGCTGGTGACGCCCTCGTCGGTGGCGACGTCGGCGACGTGGAGCGATGTGACGGGCAGCGCGGTCACGAACGATCCGACGGACTCCGAGGTCTTCAACCGGGCGGGGGTGGGCATCTCGGCGATCGTGGTCGATTCCACGGACACGACGGGCAACACCGTGTATGTGGGGATTGACGGCTTTGGGGGGCAGGGGCTTGCGACGCTGGCATGGCCTAGTGTGCCGGCGCTCTATCGCAGCACCGATGCGGGCGCCGACTGGCAGAACGTGACCAACGGTCTGCCGAATGCGCCGGTGAACGCGGTGCTGGTGGATCCGGAGGATCCGGCGATTGTGTATGTAGGTACCGATGTCGGCGTATATGTCACCACATCGATGCCACAATGCGTCAACGTAACCCAGAACTGCTGGAGCGCCTACGGGACTGGTCTGCCGGCGGTGCGGGTGACGACGCTGAGCGCAGTCGATACGAGTGGGGAGAAGTGGCTACGCGCGGGAACGAAGGGGCGCGGCGTGTGGCAGGCCGAGCTGGCCAGTACGGCGCTGAAGACGCAGATGGCGACGGCGACGATACGCCCGGCGACGCTGAACTTTGCCGCGCAGGTGGTGGGCACCACGAGCGGCGCGGAGAGCCTGACCATCCAGAACACGAGCGACATCGCATTGACGTTGGCCGCGCCAACCGTGAGCAGCAGCGATTTCGTCCTGAGCAACAAGTGCCCGGCGAGCCTGGCGGCGGCCGCCTCGTGCGCGATCTCGATCATCTTCGCGCCAACGGCGACGGGGCAGCGCAGTGCGGCGGTGACGGTGGCGGCGAATGTGCAGGGTGGTGTGCTGACCGCCAATCTGCAGGGCACCGGCACGCCGGGAGGCACGATGGTGCTGACGCCGCTGCGGTTGGATTTCGGATCGGTGCGCATCGGGCAGACCAGTCCGGTGCAGTACATAACCGTCGCAAATACAGGCACAGTAGTCGCTGGACTGAAGCCGCTGAGCATCAGCGGGCCATTCGCCATCTCAGCGAACACCTGCGGCTCTACCCTGGCGGTGAATACAAGCTGCACGGTGGGCGTCGTCTTTTCGCCGAATGCGTCGGGCACGGCATCGGGCAGCCTGGTGGCTACGGACGATGCTGGCACGCAGACGGCGCTGCTGAGCGGGGACGGACAGACCGGCCCGACCGACACGCTGAGCGCGACCGCGTTGACCTTTGCTGCGCAGACGATCGGAACGACCAGCGCGGCGCAGCAGGTGGCCGTGACCAACACCGGCGACAGCGCGCTGACCAATATCAAGGTGCAGG
>DASXFH010000329.1:0-17794 GCA_036489655.1 Acidobacteriaceae bacterium
CTCCAGCCCACCGCGACGATGACCTGCCCACCCAGAACGGACCCTCTCCATAACTCCGCCCGCGCCGCAAGCGCGACGGCCGCCAGGCTCACCGCTGCGCTCCACAGCAGCACCCATCGCCGCGCCGCTCCCACCTCGGCCAGTCCTGCCTTCCCCACCGTCACGCGAAAGATCCATCGCCCCCGCTGATCCGCCGGCATCAGAAACGTGCTCCGCAATCCCGCCACCGTCCAGAACGCCACCATCGGCACCACCGCGCGCAGCCCTTCCGGCGAGAACACAAATGCAATCCGCCCGTGCCCTGTGCTCACCCGCGTCACCGCCGCGAACACCAGCGCCGCACCCATCCCGCCCACCATCACCAGCACCATGCGATAGCGCGGCACCCGCACCAGGTTCTCACCGATAAACTGCCATATCGCGCGACACGCCGGCGTCCGGGCCAGCGTTGCATGCAGCACTCGCCCCGCCGTAACCGACGCCACCTTCCGCCGCTCCTTCTTCGCCGCGCCCTCCACCAGCCCGCGCGTCCGCCGCCACCACGCCAGCGGATACGCCGCCACCGCCACGCCCGCCGCCGCCAACATCGCCGCCCATCCCACATGCGCCATCCGCACAAACACCGGCTGCGTCGCCGCCCCATGCAGTACCTGCTCGTAGATCCCCAGAAACCAGAACGACGGCAGCCACATCGCCCCACGCCCCGCCGTCAGTCCCTGCAAACTCTCCGCCATCGCTGGATACAAAAACAGCAGCGTCAGCAGCGCCACCACAAATCCACCCTGCAGCCACAGCGAAATTTTCCGAAACCAGCGGTCGCCCAGCACCCCCAGCAGCACCCCCTCCACCGCGAGAAAGAACGCAGCGCCAAACAGGCCGCTCGCGCCCACCGCCGCCAGATGCGCCGCCCAAAACCGAAACAAATGCGGCGGATCGGTCGCCGCCGGCAGCACCAGCGGCGCCAGAAAATTCACGTCGAACAGCGCCGCTCCCAGCAGCACCGCGATCGCCGTCACCCGCGCCCCAAACACCCGCCGGTTGCGCACCGGCAGGTGCCCCAGCACGAAAACGTCCAGCAAATCCGGGAACAACAGGTCCCACTCAAAGATCGTTACCAGCCCCAGTGCCACCAGCGAATACACCACATAAAAGTAGTGATCGCCCGCCTGCGACCAGTACGGCCGCGGCCCCCAGTACCTCCCCACGTGCCCGCGCGGCAGGTGATACACCGGATACAAATACATCGCCACCATCAGCCCGGGAATCCCCAGCGCACACGCCGCCTGCACCAGCCGCGTCTTCGCATCGCCCTCCGCCGACGCCATCTCATTCGTGAAGAACCGCTCCAGAAAATGCCGCACCAGCACGCGAAACTGCGTCGGCTCCTCGCGCGGCTCTGTCTCTGCCTCGCGCGCCAGCACTTCCAGCGACAGCACCCGATCCCGCTCCTCCCGCCGCACCCGCAACGCGCTAGCCATCGATCTGCATCACCTCGACCATCGCCTTCGCCGCCACCCGCGTGTCCTGCTGCCGCACCAGCTGCGCGAAAACCTTCTCCAGATTCGGCAGCTCCATCATCTGAGCCAGCTCCGATGGAGCCGCATCCGCCAGCACTCTTCCCTCCGCAATCACCACCACGCGATCGCACATTTGCTCCACAATCTCCAGCACGTGCGAAATGTAGAGCACCGCCTTACCCTGCGCGGCCAGCTCGTGCAGCAGATCGCGAAACAGCCGCGCCGACAGCACATCCAGCCCCGACAGCGGCTCGTCGAACACCAGCATCTTCGGATCATGCAGCAGGGCCGCCGCCATCAGCACGCGCTGCCGCATCCCCTTCGAATACGCCGTCATCGGCGAGTGCCGCCACGATTCCAGACCCAGCAGCGCCAGCATCGCCGTCGCCTTCTCCTCGATCCTCCGCTCGTGCATGCCGCGCAGCCGTCCCACCAGCTGCAGGTACTCCATCGCCGACATCCACGCATACAGGTGCGCCTCTTCCGGGATGTACCCCAGCGTCGCCCGCCACTGCTGCAGATCAGAGTGAATATCGCGCCCCTCGAAAAGCACCCGCCCATCATTCGGCCGCAGCAGCCCGGTAATGATCTTCACCGTCGTCGACTTCCCCGCTCCATTCGGCCCCAGGAACCCGACAATCTTCCCCGGCCGAACCGCGAAGCTTACGTCCCTGATCGCCGGAATCCCCCGATAGCTTCGCGACAGCCTCTGCAGCTCCAGCACTCTCCGCCTCCGCATACCCTATGTAGCATACTGCTCTTTGCTCGGTCAACAGAATGCTACATAGGGTGCTAGAATGATCGCCATGCCCGCCGAGGCGAAGCTTTCCCACACCGCCGCCATGATCCTCCAGGCGATTTTTGCCGGCCACGTCTACGGCTTCAGCATTATGGAAGTCACCGGCCTGCCCAGCGGCACCGTCTATCCCGCCCTGCGCCGCCTCGAACGCGACGACCTCATCGCGTCCAAATGGGAACAGCAGTCCATCGCCGACGCCGAACAGCGCCCACCCCGCAAGTACTACCGCGTCTCCCGCACCGGCAAAGCCACGCTGGAGGTTGCCTGGAAACGCTACCCGCTCCTCGAACGCATGCTCCCCATGCCGGAGGTCCAGCGCGCATGAAGCCCTCTCGCCGCCCCTCCGCGCTATCCGCCCGATGGGTCGTACGCTTTGCCGCGCTCCTTGTCCCCGGCGCACAGCGCGCTGACTGGACCGCCGAATGGCTCGCCGAACTCTGGCATGTCGGACAAGTGTCCGACACCGAACCCCCCGTGTCTGCCACGCCGCTGACATTCGCCACCGGCGCCCTTAACGATGCCGCTCAGCTCCGCGCCCATGGCTTCCGCACCCATCTCCTGCCCCGCCTGCGCTCCCTCCTGCAGTCCGGCTCGCCCGCCCGCTGCCTTCTGCTCCTCGCTGCCGGAACCCTCGCGGCCCTGTTACTCTGCCTCGCGCTCCCCGGTGCTCGCCGCGTCATCCTGCCGGCCCCCTACCAGCACACGGCCTCTCTGGTCCTCGTCACCAGCAGCGGCTCCTCGGATCCATCGACTCCCTCCATCCACGTCTCCGACTATCGCGAGTGGGCCACCAACACGGCTTCCCTTTTCTCCGAACTCGCCTTCTACCGCGTGGCGGATAAGACCCTCCACCTCGCCGATCGCTCTGAGCGGCGCCTCGTCGTGGCCCAGGCCAGCCCGAACCTCCTGCATCTGCTCGGCATCGGCTCTGCGTCGGACACGGCCGCTCCCGCGCTTTTCCTCACCCGTGCCGCCTGGCAGACCCGCTATCACCGTGATTCGCACCTCGTCGGACGTGTGTCCGACATCGACGGCACGCCGGTGCCGATCGCCGGCATCTTGGCCGACGATGCCTGGCGCCTCCCCGGCTCCATCGATGCGGTCCTCCTCGAAAGCCCCGCGATGCTCCGTCAACTCGCGCCAACCGCCCGCGGCTTCGCCATCGCCCGCATTCGCGACTCGGTCTTTCCCCCGCCCCGCGACGGTTCCCGCTTCATGGTGGAAACGCGCCACGGCGTCGCCTACCACTACCACTGCATCAGCCTGCCCTCCCTGCTCGGCCAGCCCCTGGCCCACGTGCTCCTCGTCTTCTTCCTCGCCTGCATTGCGCTGCCCGCCACGCTGCCCCTTTCGCTCAGCGAAGCGCCCGTCCGCCGCGGGCATCTTCCCCGTGCCACCTTCCCCCGCCGTGCCGCCTTCCTCGCCGCCAAGCTGGCTTTGGTTCCGCCTCTGGTGTTGCTTTCCTCTATCGCATTGACCTGGGGACCGGCCTTCAGCCCCAACACCGCCTTCCTCATCCAGTTCGTCACCGGCGTCCCTACTCTTCTCTTCGCCCTTCGCTGGCTCTTTCACGACCAGCGCCAGCGCTGCCCGGAATGTCTCCGCCGGCTGTCCAATCCGGCCCGCGTCGGTCAGGCCTCCCGCAATTTCCTCGCGTGGAACGGCACCGAGCTCCTCTGTGTTCGCGGCCACGGGCTGCTGCACATTCCAGAGTTGCCCACCAGCTGGTTCAGCACCCAGCGCTGGCTCGCCCTCGACGCCTCCTGGCTCTGCCTCTTCGCGGACCCCTCCGGCGCTTCTCCGGAACCCGTCTGACACGCGCAATCTGTGTCTGACATCCCGTCCGCTCTGTCTGACGCACGGCTGCGTGCACTCCTCCTCCCGAGCCCTGCACTAAACTGTCCCCAGAACGGCCCTTTCCGAAAGGAATCCTGTTGCCCTCCTGCCGCCTCGCTGCTCTGCTGGCACTTGTCGTCGCAATACCGGCCGGCACGCTCGCACAGCGCCCCCCGCAGCAGCCCTACGACTGGAAAAACGTTCAAATCGGCGGCGGCGGTTTCGTCTCTGGTGTCATCTTCGATCCCTCTGTTCCCGGCCTGCGCTACGCCCGTACCGACATCGGCGGTGCTTACCGTTGGGACGAAGCCATGCACCGCTGGCTTCCCCTCCTCGACTGGATCGACGAAAAAGACCTGAACCTCATGGGTGTCGCCTCCATCGCCATCGATCCCTCCGACCCCAACCGCCTCTATCTCGCCTGTGGCACGTACACCAGCGCCAATACGCCTGATGGCGCCATCCTGCGCTCCCCCGATCGCGGACGCACCTTCCAGATCGCCCACGTCCCCTTCAAATTCGGCGCCAATGAGGACGGCCGCGGCAACGGCGAGCGCCTCGCCGTCGATCCTCGCAATGGCCGCATCCTTTATGTGGGCACTCGCCACGCCGGCCTCTGGCGCTCCACCGATCGCGGCGTCACCTGGTCCCGTGTCGCCAGCTTCCCCGACGTCACCGAATCCAACCCCGCACCGTCCCCCGGCGACGGCATCGTCTTCGTGCAGTTTGCGCCCAGCCCGGCCGCGTCCGACACGCGCCACTCCTCCTCAGACACGCCGGCAATTTACGCCGGAGTCTCCCTGATGAACAGCCCCAACCTCTTCGTCTCGTCCGACGCGGGCGTCACATGGAAGCCGGTCCCCGGCGCTCCCACTCAATACCGTCCGACACGCGCTGCCCTCGCCTCCGACGGCACCCTCTACATCGCCTACGGCAACGCCCCCGGCCCCTCGCAAATGACCAGCGGCGCTATCTGGAGACTCGACACCCACACCGGTGCCTGGACCGACATTACCCCCGAGCGCCCCGCTCCCGGCAAAGAGTTCGGCTACGCCTCCGTCGCGGTCGATGTGCACCACCCGAGCACCGTCATCGCCAGCACCTACGGCCACTACTTCGGCGCCGGTGAAAATATCTTTCGCTCCACGGACGCCGGCAAAACCTGGAAGCCCCTCTTCGGCGGACCGCACGGCGGCGTCTTCGATTACACCCTCGCTCCCTACGTCAGGCCTACGCCCATCCACTGGCTCTTTGATATCGCCATCGACCCGACCAATCCCGATCACGCCCTCTTCACCACCGGCTACGGCGGATGGGAAACCCACGACCTCGCCTCCGCCGATCGCAATCAGCCCACCCACTGGTCGATCCTCGGTCCGGGCATCGAGGAAACCGTCGCCCTCGCCCTCGACAGTCCCGCCGACGGCGCACCCCTCGTCTCCGCCATCGGCGACTACGGCGGATTCGTCCACTGGGATCTCGACCGCTCACCGCTCGCCGGCTCTTCCGCCCCGCCCCGCTTCGGCAACACCACCAGCCTTGCCTCCGCCGCTCTGCGCCCCAACATCCTCGTCCGCGTCGGCATCAGCGCCGAACACAAGCCTGGCGCGAACATCAGCTACTCGCTCGACTCCGGCCACTCCTGGCAGCCCACGCCCCACGATCCTCAACCCAACAGCCACGCCGGAACCGTCTCCGTCTCCGCCGACGGCGCTACCTGGGTCTGGACTCCCGACCGCGAACCGCCCTCCGTCACCCACGACCGCGGCGCGACGTGGACGCCGGTCCAGGGCCTGCCCCCCGGCGCCCGCGTCGTCGCCGATCCGCAGCAGCCCCGCGCCTTCTACGCCTTCTCGCTCTTCGAAAGAAAGATCTACAGCAGCACAGATGCCGCCGCCCATTTCACCGCCGGCAATCTCTCTCTGCAGAACGCGCCCCCGCCCAATCACGCACCCCGTGGCGACCCCCGCGGCGGGCAGGATCAGTTCCACGCCACTCCCGGCCGCACCGGCGACCTCTGGATCGCCGCCTTTGACGGCCTTTGGCACGCCGCCTCGCTCACCACTCACGACCCAACCGGCGCCGTCCTCTTCTCCCGCCTCCCCGGCGTCCAGCAGATCCAGGCCTTCGGCTTTGGCAAAGCCGCGCCCGGCCAGACCTACCCCGCGCTCTACCTCGCCGGCACCATCCAGGGCCAGGCCGGCGTCTTTCGATCGACGAACGCCGCCCGCTCCTGGGTCCGCATCAACGACCGCCAGCATCAATGGGGTCTCATCCTGCAAATCACCGGCGACCCGCGCCTTTATGGCCGGGTCTATGTCGGCACCCACGGCCGCGGCATTCTCTACGGCGACCCCGCCCAACCCTGATCCGCCCCCGGCCACCCAGTAAGCCAGAGGTCGCCCACCTAACATGCACCAAATGAAAACAGCCGGATCGAGAGACCCGGCTGCCTGTCAGTGCCTGTAGCCTATTTCCTGCCTTTTCACGACACCATCGCGCTCGGCGTCACAACCATATCCACCTCCACGAGCCGCCGCACGCGCGGCACCGCTCGTACTCCGTTCGCGGACTGCTCCATCGCCATGGTTTGCGAACACGTCCCACACAGCCAGAAATGCTCCAGCCGGCGCGTCCGCTTACCGCTTCCATCGGGGTCCGTTCCCGCCACCTCGAACACAAAGATCCGCCCCTCGCGCAGATAGTGCAGGGGCTTCGCACATTTAGGATTTGCGCAATGACTCACCATAAAACCATCTCCCAATTGCGCTGCCGAGGCCCGCGGATGCCAAGCCTCCGCTGATTTCTTCGCGCTGTTGTCGTTCGGTTGGCCGCACTTGCGGCGGCGTGTTACTGCGGATGTCTGCCGTACTTTGGATGCCGTCCCGGACACAAACCGTTTGCCCGTCTGCGGCAAAATCCGCTGCATCGATCCCGGTCTTCCGTTGCCAGTGATCTGTGCTTATTCTGTCACGCGCACAGTACCTCAGCCGGGAAATTCCTGTGAATTCGGGACGCCATTCAGCGACCTTGTGCAAGAATGAACTGTTTGTCCCTTTTTGGAATCCAATGTCCCTCCTGCGCTCCGCCTTTATCGGCCTCTCTCAAAACGCTCGCCTCCGCCGCTTTGCCGAAAGCTCCTCGCTCGGTCGCCGTATGTCTTCCCGCTTTGTCGCGGGCTTCCGTATAGAGGACGCAATGAGCGCCTCCGCCGCTCTCGGCGCCCAGGGCCTCGCCATCACCCTCGACAGCCTCGGCGAAAACGTCGCAACCCCCGCTCAGGCCCGCCAGTCCGCTCAGGTCTACCACTGGCTCCTCGACGCCATTGCCCCCTCGAAGTTAGATGCAAACATCAGCCTGAAGCTCACCCAGATGGGCATGGACCTCAGCCCCGATCTCGCTGAGGAAATCGTCTCCGGCCTCGTCCAGCACGCCGCAACCATTGGTTCCTTCGTCCGCGTCGACATGGAAGGCACCCCGTACACCCAGGCCACCGTCGATCTGGTCCGCCGCCTTCACGCCAAACCCGGCTTCCGCGGTCACGTCGGCATCGTCATCCAGGCCTATCTCCGCCGCAGCGCCGCCGACGTTGCGGCCCTCTTGTCCGATGCCATCCGCATCCGCCTCTGCAAAGGCGCTTACAAGGAGCCGCCCGACCTCGCCTTTCCCGACAAAGCCGACGTCGATCGCAACTTCGTCGCCCTGACGCAGATGCTGCTGCCCAGCGGCGTCTTTCACGGCATCGCCACCCACGATCCCGCCATGATCGAAGCCGCAAAGCAGTTCGCGCGCGACCACAAAATCGATCCCGCCAGCTTTGAATTTCAG
Organism: Acidobacteriaceae bacterium; assembly: GCA_036489655.1. Taxonomy (GTDB): domain Bacteria; phylum Acidobacteriota; class Terriglobia; order Terriglobales; family Acidobacteriaceae; genus Palsa-343. The sequence goes on from DASXFH010000329.1 coordinate 7,981, forward strand.
ATGCTCTACGGTATCCGCCGTGACCTGCAACGTTCCCTCGTGCATGAGGGGTATAAGGTCCGCGTCTACGTCCCCTTCGGCGACCAGTGGTACCCCTACTTCATGCGCCGCCTTGCCGAACGCCCCGCCAACGTGCTCTTTCTCGCCAAAAACTTCTTCCGCAAGTAGACGCTTCACCCGCCAGAAAAAAGGGCGCTCCCCCGGAGCGCCCCAACGCTTTCCCTATTCCCTGTTGCCTATTCCTGTTCCCTGCCCCTACTGCCTGCCCCCATAAGGCTCAATCGAAAGCAGGCTCCCCAGCACATGCCGCTCCTGCGGCGAATACGTGTTCACGAACCGCGCCGAGTTCAGAATCGCCTCCCGCTGCTCCGGCGGAATCTGCCGCAGATCGTTGAACGCCCGCCGCACCACGCGCTGCCGGTCCTCCGGCATCTGCCGTACCGCCTGCGACGCCGCTCGCACATCCTGCCGCTGCTCCGGCGACAGCCGCTCGAACATCTCGTTGCGCTGCAGCAACCGCTGCCGCACCGCCGGCGGCCGCGCGTCCAGCGACCGCAGCCGGTTCAGAACCCGCTGCTGCTGCTCCGGCGCCAGCCGGCCGAACCCAGGCTCCCGCCGCAGCAAATTCTCCTGCTGCTGCGGAGACAGACTCTGGTGCTGGTTCAGCCACTCCGGCAAATGCTGCTGCCCCGGCCGTCGCCCGAACCCCGCATTTGGATTCGTTCCCGGCTGCATCGCCGGCCGTCCCTCAAAATTCTGCCGGCTCCCGAAATTCCGCGCCGCACCTGCCGGATTCTGCGGCGCGCCGCCCGCATTCCGGTTCGGCGCCGCCGGACGCGCCGGGCTCGGCTTCGCCTGCTCGCGTGGCGCCGGAGCCGGCCGCGCTGCCCGTTCGCCCCCGCCCTGGTGTTGCTGCCCCCACGCTCCAGGCCCCGCCAGCATCGCCGCGCACACCACCACCGTCAGCGCGAACACAATCCCGCGTCCGGGCCCCCCGCCCCGCTTCCTGGTTTGCCTTTCGTGGGTCATACTCTGACTTTCCCAAAGCAGACTACCAATGTCCCCGGGCCGGCTTGTTCTCTGCTTCTCCATCAGCCTTCGCCCGTCTTTCAATTCTGTCCGCCCCAACTACAAATTCCCGTTCGGCGCTCCGCTCGTCTCGCTCGTGTCCTGCTCCATCGAGTTCAGCTGCTGGTACACCTGCGCGTTCTCATCCAGCGACTGCAGATCCTGGATCACAGGCGAAGCCGCCTGCACCGGCGTCGGCCGCGCCTGATGCCCATAGCCGGCAAACCCCGCATACATCCCGCCTCCCACCGCCACGGCCAGCGCCAAAGCCGCCGCCGCCAGCGGCCGCAGGCTCATCGAATTCCCAAACTGCAGCCGCGCCCGCATCCGCTCCAGCCACCCCGCCGGAGACGCCGCCTGTTCTTCCCGCAAACGCACCGCCATCTTCCCGTCGAAATACGGAGAAATCTCCGGAGCCTCCCACGCCTCCATCAGCGCCATCGTCGCTTCCAGCTCACGCAGTTCCTTCCCGCATTCCGCGCAGTTCGCCGCATGCGCGCGCACTTCCACCGGCGCCCGCTCCCGGTCCAGCAGCAGGTCCGGCATTCTCGCTTGTACTTCCCGGCAGATCATAAAACCCTTCCCCCATCCATCAATCCTGCTCCACAAATTCCTTCAGCCGCTCCCGCAGCGTCTGATACGCGCGGAACAGCAGCGACTTCGTCGCCGACTCGCTCAGCTTCAGCACCGCGCCAATCTCCTTGTAGTCCAGCCCCTGATACTTGTGCATCAGCACCGCGGTCCGTTGCCGATCCGGCAGCGCCATCACGTGCTTGCGGATGGCCCGCATCCGCTCGTCCTTCACCAGCTCGTCCTCAACGCCCGGCCGCGCATCGGCCACATCCGGCGTCGTCCCCGTCTCCGCGTCCGGCTGGTCCAGATATACCGTCTGCGCCGTTCGCTCGTACTTCGTGTCCCGCGCGTGATTCACACCAAGGTTCGTCGCGATCCGGTACAGCCATGTCGAGAACTTCGCTTCCGCGCGATACGTCTGCCGCGACCGGTACACCCGCAGAAAGCACTCCTGCGCCAGTTCCTCGGCCACTGCCTGATTGTGCACCATGCGGTACATGAAGTTCACAATCGGACGGCGATACTTCTCGATCAGGTAGCTGAACCCGCCGTCATCGCCTTCCCGTACGCGGAGCATGATCTCCGCGTCGGTCATCGTCCGCCAGTCGGCCGAACCCGCTGCCCGCGTCCCGCCGCCCGCCACCCCTCCCTGCAACACCCCCGTATTGAGAGCCGCAGTCGCCATACCCCTGCTAACCCCGTTTGGGTCGCGGAGTTGCGCAGACTCTTCCTCGTTTTCGGCCTCTTCGAGGTCCCCCTCGCCCGGCCCCGCCGATTCCGCCCCTTCCACCTCCCAGTCCTCCCCCTCGGAAACGGGAAACGGCCCCTCCGGCTCGCCTTCCGGAGACTCGTCCCCGCCCTCCTCCGGATCGCGGAAGTCCTTCATTCTTCCCGGGTCCTCCGGCTCAGGCGACGCGGATCGAAAGGCCATACCTGCCCGATCATTCTACGTTTGAGCGCACTTGTCACCCCCAGGGCGACCCAGGTTTTCCGAGCGCTATACGCTGAACGCTGAACGCTGCTTTTGTATGCAATATGCGATACCCTGCGTTTCCCCGCTGGACGCTATACGCTGCCTCTGCACGCCAGGCTGTATCGACATAGAGCATCCGCGAAAACGAGGGATTTTAAGAGAGATCTGTCATCCTGAGCGAGCCTTCCGAATCTGTTGCGCGCGCCGAACGCTGACGAAGAGCGAACGCCCTCGCCCGGCAGAGGGCCGCCCTAAACCCTGTCCTGTCCTCACCACGCCAGCTCTTCGCAGCCCAGCGGCATCTCCACCGGCCTCTGGTGGATCCGTCGCAGAATCTCCCTCTGGAAGCGTGCCGCCACCGCTCTCGCCGCCCGACCCTCCACGCGGCCTTCTTCCTCATCCTCGTCGCACGCCTTCGCCTGATCCGCCTCGCAGGCCTCATCCGGCTCCGGAACAAACGCCCTCAGATACACCGCATCCAGCAGCGGAGCCGTCGCGTCTGCCTGCGCGAACCGCCGCTCCTCCTCCCGATACAGCACCAGCGCCAGATCCGCCGCCCGGTGAAACGCCGCCCGGTCCAGCGCCGAGCCGCTCGCGTTGGCGTGCCGCAGTACCCACGCCATCACCGCCACGGATACGGCATGCGTGGAAAGATCGTCTTCCTTGTAATGGGCCAGGGTGCAAAGGTCATTCATCGTCTGCCTCGCGGTCAACAATGTCAACTGCCGTCTTGCGATGCAGAATGCCTCATTCCCGTCGCGATCTCTGTAGCAAATATCACAACTCTGCGCATCCTGGCGGTCCGTCTCCCCCCTCCGTAATCGCTGCCCCGGAGGCTCCCTCCGATTTCTGGCCCCGAAGAGGCAAACGCCGCTTGAGTCGAGGATTCCGGACCCGGAAAAGCCCCTTCCCGTTCCCGAAAATCCAATTCCCCGCCCAAATTGCGGTCTATCCTTTTGCCCACGGGTGGCATCCTTCATGCCCGCTGCGGCCGCCATGGATCGCGCAAGCGACCGAGTCGATGGGCCGAGAGGTGGAAGGGCCGACACCGCCAATCTCGGCAAGTCTGCACCCTCGCACATAGTCCTGTGCCCTGATCTATGCTCCAGGCAAGTATTTGCGCGACGGGGCTCCATGCAATGCCCGGCCCGCAAGTACACGAACCGACGGGGCTCAACGCCCGGAGAGCAACCCGCTGAAACGGAACAAGTTGATCGATGATCGAAAACAGAAGGATACGAGGCCGATCCCACCCGCAGACCCTGAGGAAAGCTTAGTATGGGTCGCGAATCAATCAGCCCGGAGGCATGCGCGTGCGAAATCTCTCATGGGGTTGTGTTCTGTTGCTGGCAGTGTCCGGACTGGCCCAGACAGGGTCAGGCAAGCCGCCGGTCACCTTCACCTCCGAGCAGGATCACCAGAACTTGATGGACCAGCTGGGCATTGAGGCGCTGCGTCCGGCGCGGAACAGCGATGAGAAGGCCCCCAATCCCGCCAGCTATGACGAGTCGAAGGCGAATCCTTATCCCAACCTGCCCGATCCGCTGACTCTGAACGACGGGCAAAAGGTGACGTCACCGGAAATGTGGTGGAAGCAGCGGCGTCCGCGGATCGTGGAGATGGAGTCGCAATACGTTTATGGCTTTGTGCCGAAGAATGTCCCCAAAGTGACGTGGACGGTGCGGGCCATCGATCACGAGTGGATCGGATTCACTCCTGTGATTGCAAAGGACCTGGTCGGGACGGCGGACAACTCAGCGTATCCCGACATCACGGTGAAGATCCACATGACTCTGGTAACGCCGGAGAGGGCGAAGGGGTCGGTGCCGGTGCTGATGATGTTTGCGCCGGCAGGCTTCCCTGCTCCCAACGAACCGAGCGAAGAGGAGTTTTCGCGGATCAACAAAGCGTGGAAGGCGGTGCTGGTCGAGAAGGACCCAACTCTGGAGGCGGTGTTCGAGGCGCATCCCGCATGGGAGCCGGTGAAGAAGACGCCGTTTGAGTTTCCGCGCCTGAACGCCGATGGGGGGTTGCCAAACCCATGGCAGCTGGTGGGCGATGGATGGGGTTTTGCGCTGCTGGCTCCGGCGAGCATCCAGGCGGATGACGGAGCGGGGATAACGCGGGGGATCATCGGCCTGGTGAATCACGGGCAGCCGCGGACACCGGAGCAGTGGGGGGCGCTCCGGGCCTGGGCGTGGGGCGCGGGGCGGGGACTGGATTATCTGGAGACCGATGCGGCGGTGGATGCGAAGCATGTGGGGATCGAGGGCGTGTCGCGGTATGGAAAGGCGGCGCTGGTGACGATGGCGTTCGACGAGCGATTCGCGATGGTGCTGGTGGGGTCGTCGGGCAAGGGCGGGGCGACGCCGCTGCGGCGCAGTTATGGCGAGGCGGTGGAGAATCTGACCGGCGGCGAATATTACTGGATGGCCGGGGAGTTTATGAAGTATGGGGCGTCGAAGATCAGGGTGAATGGGAAGGTGGAGAGCATGAACCCGGGGGAGATTCCCGTGGACTCGAACGAGCTGATCGCGCTGTGCGCGCCTCGGCTGACGTTCATCAGCTACGGCGTGCCGGAAAAGGGCGATGCGCACTGGCTGGATCATCGGGGGAGCTGGATGGCGACGGTGGACGCGAATCGGGTGTGGGAGCTGCTGGGGGCGAAGGGGCTGGGCGGCTCGGGGTTCAGGGTGGGCGGGGATTACCGGACGGCTCCGATGCCGCCGGTGAATACGGGGCTGCTGGAGGGCGATCTGGCGTGGCGGCAGCACGACGGAGGGCACACGGACGCGCCGAACATGACGTATTTTCTGCAGTGGGCGGATGCGTTGATCGGGCATCACGCGCAGTAGACGGCGGCTGATCGGGGAGGCCTGGGCGGAGGGCTCCGGGGCAGAGTGGTCTGTGGAAAAATCAGGACAAACTGGCGTGGAGTGGCGTGACCCGGTTTCGGGAGCGGGGTTACTGTGGTTATAGATCCGAGATAAGAACTGTTTTGGTTTGGCTTAACTGGGGAGTTGCTGGAGTTGAAACCACTTTGTCGATGACGTTGATCGAGCTGAGGGGGCCTATGTCTGCGCGCCAATCGGTGATACCCAGTCGAAACCCGTGGCCGGTGATCCTGGTGGGGCGAGATCGCGCATTGATGACGGTCCGCAAGTCGGCGATGGAGCGGAGAGGCATCAGCGTGCACTCAATGACGCCGGAGCAGGCCGAGTTTCCGGCGCATGATGGAAGGCTGCGGTTGTGGATGATGTGCGGGAGTGTCGAAGAGGCTTCGCTGGTGTTCCTGGCGTGCACGATCCGGCGATATAGCGCGGGGAGCCGGCTGTTTCTGGTGGAGTGGCGGCGGCCGGCGGGAGTGGAGAGGTGTCTCTTCCATCGAGTGCTGGACCGCGAAGCCGATGAGGAGACTCTGACCGAGACGATCCGAAACGGGTGGACGAGGTCTGTGGAGCGGGGCGACTCAGGCACCTAGGCGGCGCGGGGGGCATCCGGGGCGGGTTCAAGGGAGTCGGCGGAGGGTTTGGGCGTGAGCAGGGGCCAGCCTTTGCGGAGGACGTAGTCGAGCCAGGCTCCGGCGATCTGGGAAGTGACGACGGCGGCGATGACCAGGGTGGTGTAGAACTTTGCGCTGATGATGCCGGCGTCGAAGGCGACGCTGGCCAGGACGATGCCGGGGCCGCCGCGGGCGTTGGTGGTGATGGCGAGGTTGAAGAGGTCGCGGCCGCGGAAGCCGGCGCAGCGGCCGGCGAGGGAGACGGAGAGGATCTTGACGAGGCAGGTGCCGGCGAGGAAGGTGAGGCACATCCAGAGCGAGAAGTCGCGAGCGAGGTCGAGCTTGAGGCCGACAATCGCAAAATAAACAGGAATAAAGAAGGCGAAGGCGACTTTGCCGATGGCGTCGAGGGCGTCGGCGAAGAGGCGGCGCTTGCGGTGGACGACCGCGAATCCGGCGAGGAAGGCGGCAAAGACGAGGGAGACGTCGAGAGCTCCGGCGAGGGCGCAGTAGGCGAGCAGGACGGCGATGGCGTAGCCGGCGGGCGAGTGGCGGGCGACGACGTTCCACTCGGCTTTGTTGATGCGCTTGATGGCGCGGGGGAGGATGGTGAGGCCCGCGACGAAGAAGGCGATGGTGGCGAGCAGATGCAGGGCCATGGCCTTCGGATGGAGAACGGCTTTGCCGGCGGTAGCGGTGGCAATGGCCAGGGCGAGCCAGAGGACGATGTCTTCGAGGACGGCGACGCCGAGGACGAGGCGGGCGAAGCGGGTATGGAGGATTTTGAGGTCGGCGAAGATCTTGCTGACGACGGGGACTGAGGTGACGGCAACGCCGACGGCAAGAATGATGATGAGGGAGATGCGGCTGCCATTGGGTCCGGCAAGAGCGGGGCCCAGGTGCGAGCGGATGAGGCGGGGGCCGAAGACGAGTCCGAGGAGAAAGGGGAGGCCGGTGCCGACGATGGTGAGCCAGCCGACCTCGCGGCGCTCGTCGCGAGTGAAGAGCTGCTGGGTTTCTGCGCCGGAGAGGAACATGAGGAGCAGAAGGCCGAGCCAGTAGACGAAGTCGAGGATGTCGCCCTGATGGCGGGCGCCGGCGATGAGGTGGGCGGCGGCGGGCCAGCGGCCGAGCAGGGCGGGGCCGAGGACGATGCCGGCAAGGATTTCTCCTACGACTTTGGGCTGGCGCAGGCGGAGGCAGAGCCATCCCAGGAGCTGAGCAAAACCCACCAGGAGCAGAAGGACAAAGAGGACAGAGGTCAGCTGGGCGTTGGACAAGGTTCTAATGGGCCTCGCGGCTTTGGATGCGGGGATAGAGCAGCCGGTAGCCTGCTGGGAGCCGGGAGCTGGGTGCCGGAGCCGGGAGCTGGGTGCGGGGTCAGCGTTTTTTCGGAGTCGGGGTTTTTTTCTTTGCGGGGATTCTGAGGACTGCGGGCGGGGCGGACTGGGCCAGCGCGCGGTTGTGAATATCGTCGGCATTGCGGTCGACCATGGTGAGGACGACGCCGTCGATGCGGTTGTCGAGGGTGCGGTAGGGAGTCATGCGCAGGGTGGACCAGTTGCTGTCGTCGCTCTGCACCTGGACGTGGAGGGGCTGGACTTCGGTGATCACCCTGAGCATGGCCTCTTCGAGAGTGCGGACATCGACTTTGAGATTGAGGCGGGGGATGGGGCGGCCGACGTCGTTGGGGGCCAGGCCGAGGATGGCAGCGGCCTGAGGGGTGAAGCGGCGGACGACGAGGTCGGAGCTGACCATGACCATGGGCAGGTTGATGCTGTTGAGGAGGTTGGTGAGGTCGTTGTTGAGCTGGGTGAGGAGATCGTTGCGGTGCTGCATCTCCTCATTAACGGTGTGGAGCTCTTCGTTGGCGGATTCGAGCTCTTCTTTGGAGGTCTGGAGCTCTTCGTTGGTGCTCTGCAGCTCTTCGTTGCCGGACTGAATCTCTTCGTTGGCGGACTGCAGCTCTTCGTTGGTGGATTCCTGCATTTCGATGATGGACTGCAGGTATTCGCGAGTGGCGGCAAGTTCCTGGCGCAGGTGGGCGATGAGCTTGTCTTTCTCCTTGCGCTCGGATTCGACGAGAGGTTCGGATTCCTGGAGGGGAGCGGCCTCGGGCTTGTCGGTGAGGGGCTCGAAGATCACCAGATAGCTGTGCTGCTGCTGGATGGGAGCGCGGAAGGGGAGGACGCGGAGGTCAATGGAATGGCTGTTGCCGTTGGCTTCGATATGGAGGCCGCGGCGACGGGCTTCGAGGCCGGAAGCTTTTGCCTCGTCGATGGCGCTCTGCAGTTCGAAGAGGAGGCCGGGGCGGGCCATTTTGAGAAGGTTGAGGCTGGCTTTGCCGGAGGCGAGCTCCAGATAAGCGCCGGTGCGGCCGCGGGTCTGGAGGATCTCCAGATTATCGTTGATGACGATGGCGGGAGGGGCATAGCGGGCGAGGAGCAGGCGGTCGGCCTCGCGCTGGAGCTCGAGGGGAGCTTTGAGCGTATCGGGGGGGCGGCTGGGCGGTGGGGGCGCTTCGTGGGAGGCATCATGGTCCACCGCGCCCACGGAGAAGCCGAAGGTGACAGGGTTAGCGACTAACTTCCTGCGATAGATCTTATGTTTCTTGTCGGTCATTTCGAATAGATCCGAACCCGCGCCCAGCAGGCCTTCCGTATTGCCAATCATGAGGAAGCCGGTGGGATTGAGGGCGTAATGGAAGATAGGGATAACGCGCTTCTGGAGCGCCTGGCTGAGATAGATCATGACGTTGCGGCAACTGACCAGGTCCATGCGGGAGAAGGGGGGATCGCTGAAGATGTTCTGGGTGGAGAAGACGCAGAGGTCACGGATGGCTTTGCCGATCTGATAGCCGCTTTCGGTTTTATGGAAGAAGCGGCGGAGGCGGGCGGGACTGACGTCGGTTTCGATGCTTTCTTTGTAAGAGGCGGCGCGGGCGCGCTGGACGGCGGTTTCACTAAGGTCGGTGCCGAAGATCTGGATGGGGACTTCGATGCGCTCTTCGCCGAGGAATTCGACGAGGGAGATGGCGTGGGAATAGGCTTCTTCGCCGGTGGAGCAGCCGGGAACCCAGATGCGAATGGAAGCGGTGCGGCTGCGGGACTGGAGGATGGCGGGGTAGACGGTTTTTTTCAGGGCTTCGAAGGCTTCGGGGTTGCGGAAAAAGGAGGTGACATTGATGAGGAGGTCCTCATAGAGCTGATGGACTTCGTTGCGATCGCGATGGAGGAGAGCGACGTAGTCGGCGAGCTTCTCGATTTTGTGGAGGACCATGCGGCGCTGGATGCGGCGGCCGATGGTGGGGGGTTTGTACTCAGAGAAGTCGACGCGGGTGGAGCGGCGGAGGAGGCGGAAGATCTGATGCATCCGGGTGTCGGCGTCGTCGTCTTCGTCGATGGAGGGGCTGGGCAGGCCGGCGCCGTAGGGATGATTGCGGACGCGGGCGAGCTCGGTGGCGATTTCTTCGGGGGGGAGGACGAAATCGACGCAGCCGGCGGCGATGGCGGAAGCGGGCATGCCGTCGTATTTGGCGGAACGGGTGTCCTGAGCGAAGGTGATGCCGCCTTCGCCTTTGATGGCGGAGAGGCCGAAGGTTCCGTCAGACGCGGTGCCGGAGAGGATGACGCCGATGGCGTTGGGGCCGTGCTCGGCAGCGAGGGAGCGGAAGAAGATGTCGATGGTGGCATTGACGG
>DASXFH010000361.1:0-5830 GCA_036489655.1 Acidobacteriaceae bacterium
CACGGCGCCGGCCTGGTCGAGGCGGTCGACGACAACGGAATTTTTCGTGGGGACGCGGTGGCGGAAGGGCTCCGCGCCATACGTGGTGGGGATGTTGGCGGTGTCGAGGAGATCTTTGGCGCCCCAGGGAATGCCGTGGAGCGGGCCGCGATAATGGCCGGCGGCAATCTCAGCATCGGCGCGGCGGGCCTGGTCGAGGGCGAGGTCGGGTGTGAGGGTGATGACGCAGAGAAGCTTTGGGTCGAAGCGGCGCAGGCGTTCGAGGTAGATCTTCGTCAGGCGCTCGGAGGTGAGCTTGCGCTGCTCAATCCAGCGGGAGAGGCGCGTGACCGGAGAAAAGGCGATGTCTTCGTCGGAGGCGGGCAGCGATCCGGGATCGGCGGAGCTGCGGGCGAAGCGGTCGTGAGCCGGGCCCGGAGCGATGCCGGGCTGGACGGCGGAGACACGCGACCAGGGCTGCAGACCGTCTTCGAGCGCGACCTTGCGCGGACCGGTGCGGCGCTCGTAAACCGCGGCCATAGACTGGCGCCAGTTGGAGGCGGCTTCGGCACGATCATGCTCGGTCATCTCGACGCGAACCAGCTTTTCCGCTTCGGCGAAGGTTGCGGCGGAGACTTCCGGACCGACAGCCGGCGCGGTGCCGAAGGCGGGCGGGGTGCCGGGTGCGGGCGGAGTCTGCTGGGCATCGGCGAGGGTGGGCGCGACGGCGGAGAGCACGAGGCTGGCGGAGGACTGCAGAAGGAAATGGCGGCGGGAACGATCCATAGGGTCCTCGGAACGCGAAAAGAGTGTGTACGGACTATAGCGCAGGGCAGGCGGCAGCGTGGCAGGGGGTAGACGATCTACAGTGCAGGGGGTAGATTGTCTATAACATGAAAAAGGAAGCCTATCAAAACCGAATCGAGCTGCTGCAGGGGACGCTGGACATGCTGATCCTGCAGACGCTGCAGTGGGGACCGCAGCATGGGTATGGGATCAGCCAGGGTTTGCGCAGCCGGTCAAGCGAGGTGCTGCAGGTGGAAACAGGGTCGCTGTACCCGGCGCTGCATCGGATGGAGCGGTACAAATGGATCGCCGCGGAGTGGCGAAAGACGGAGCAGAACCAGCGCGCGCGCTACTACCGCATCACGGCGGAGGGGCGGCGGCAGCTTGCCAGCGAGCGGGCGAAGTGGAGCGGAATGGTGCAGGCGATCGCTTCGATTCTCGAGGCGTAAGCGGGGAGGACACGATGAGTCTTTGGCGGCGGATTTTCGGGATGGACGCGCGGAAAGCAGAGCTGGACGAGGAGATGGAGGCGCATCGGCGGATGGCAATGGAGGATCGTCGTGCGCGGGGCGAGCAGGAAGACGAGGCGCGCGCGGCGGTGGAGCGGGAGATGGGCAATCTGCCGCTGGCCAAGGATGTGACGCGCGAGGCGTGGGGCTGGGTCTGGGCGGAGCGGCTGCTGCAGGATGTGCGCTATGCGCTGCGGCAGATGAAGCGGAGTCCAGGGTTTGCGGCGACGGTGATTGGAACGCTGGCGCTGGGGATCGGCGCAGCGACGGCGATGTTCACGGTGGTGGACCATGTGCTGCTGCGGCCGCTGCCGTATAAGGATGCGAAGCAGCTGGTCCAGATGTGGGAGAAGGGACCGGATCCGCGCTTCAACAGTCCGGTGCCATGGCCCGACGTGGAGCAGTGGCGTGCGGCGAGCCATTCGTTCGAAGACATCGCCTTCTCGACTGACATGGAAGGGCGCAGTTATCTGCAGGGAAACGCGAGCGCGCTGCAGATTAACGGGGAGCAGGTAAGCCCAAACCTGTTCGCGATGCTGGGCGCGAAGCCGGCGCTGGGACCGGGATTCATTGCCGAGCAGCCGGGGTCTGGCGCCACGAAAAACGCGGACTCGATTGTGCTGAGCCGCCAGGTATGGGAGACGGCCTTCGGCGGAGACAAAGAGATCATCGGCCGCAAAGTGCGCGTCAACGATCAACCCTACACGGTGGTGGGAGTGATGCCGGCAGGGTTTGTTTATCCATACGATGATCATCCGCTGGGGCAGGTGTGGGCGGCATGGACCCTGGCAGGCGCCGACACGAGGCGTGAAGACGATGCTAGCTGGTATCAGGTGATGGCGCGGCTGCGCCCAGGCGTCACGGTGGCGGCGGCCCGCGCGGAGATGCAGACGATCCAGAAGCAGGTGGCAAAGCAATACAAGGGCGCCGACGCACAGAAGGCGCACAGCGAGGTGGGGATCGAGCGCTACAGCGACAGGCTCGTGGATGCCGACATTCGGAAAGCGCTGCTGGCGCTGCTGGCGGCGGCCGGCGTGCTGTGGCTGATTGCCAGCGTGAATGTGACGAATCTGCTGCTGGCGCGATCGATGGCACGGCAGCGGGAAATTGCTATGCGCGGCGCGCTGGGAGCGAGCCGCGGGCGCGTGCTGCAGCAGATGATGGTCGAAAGTCTGGTGCTGAGCGGATGCGCAGCGGGACTGGGCATTGCACTTGCGCTGGTGGCGGTCCGCCTGACACGCAGCGTCGCCTCGCCGCATCTGAACGTGGATTTTTCGACGCATGTCAATGTGACGATTCTGGCCGCGCTGTGTGGGCTGACGCTGGTGTCGGCGGTGGTGTCGGCGGCGTGGCCGGCACTGATGGCGGTCCATGCGCCGATTGAACCGGCGCTGAAACAGGGCGGGCAGCAAACGGGCGCGGGGCGGCGGCACAACCGGATGCGCAGCGGGCTGGTGGCGGTGGAAGTGGCGATGTCTCTCACGCTGCTGGTGGCGTGCGGACTGCTGCTGCGGACGATCTACACGCTGCGGCACGTGCCGCTGGGTTTTCGCACGGATCACATCCTGGTGGCGAACCTTTCGATCCCGACGTATCGCTATGCAGACAAGAATGTAGCGACGAGCTTGTATCAGCCGCTTCTGGAGCGGGTGCAGCATCTGCATGGCGTGCAGGCGGCGGGGATGATGAGCGAGGTGCCGCTGGGGCAGACGTTCAACGTGATGCTGTCACTGCGGGTGAATGGGGAGATGATTACGGCGGGCATGAAGCCGGTATCGCCGCAGATTCAGAAGATCTTCGGATTCCCGATGCTGGCCGGGCGCTTCTTCAACGAGGAGGACACGCCGACGTCGGAGCCGGTGCTGGTGGTGAATCCGGCATTTGCGCGGGAGTTCGCTCCCAATAAACACGATCCGCGTTCCGTCATCGGGATGGGCGTGTGGAGCATGCGCAAGGGCGCACCCGAGGCACGCGTCATCGGCATCATGGACGACCAACGCCAGTGGCAGGTGGATCGCCCATCGCAGCCCGAGGTGGACCTTTGCCTCTGCCAGCTCACGCCGGACAGCGGGATGTATCAGCCGTCGACGATTGCGATGGACCTGGCGGTGCGAACGCGGATGCCGACAGCCGAGATGATTCCGGACATTCGATCGATGCTGAAGCAGGCCAGCCCGGAGCTGGCCAACTCAACGTTCTCAACGATGGATCAGATTGTGGAGGATTCGTTTGGGAGCCAGCGGCTGGCCGCGCATCTGCTGGAGATCTTCGGCGGATCGGCGCTGCTGCTGTGCGTGGCCGGGCTGTATGGGCTGCTGGCCTACGTGGTTTCGCAGCGCACACGGGACCTGGGGCTGCGGATCGCGCTGGGTGCTCCGCGCGGGAATCTGCTGTGGCTGGTGCTGCGGCAGGCAGGATGGATGCTGGCAATCGGCGTGGCTGTCGGAACGGGGCTGGCGTGGGCGTCCGCGCGGCTGGTGCGGGGATTCCTGTATGGCGTGCAGGCGCACGATGGGTGGACGCTGGCCGGGGCGGCGGTGCTGCTGTTCCTGAGCGGCATGCTGGCAGCTTATGTACCGGCGCGACGCGCGGCGAGTGTGGATCCGATGGAGGCGCTGCGGGCGGAGTAGAAAAGCAGGCAATAGGCAACCGGCTCACATCGATCAGCTCGCTTCGGCGGCGAGAGCAGGCTTGTGGCTGGGGCGGTAGCCGCTGAGTCCAAAGTAGAGGACGAATACGTAGCAGGCGAGCGGGACGAAAAAGGCCGTCTGGATGTTGCTGGCGTCGGAGATGCGGCCCATGATGGCCGGGAAAAAGGCGCCTCCGATGATGGACATAACCAGCAGCGATGAGCCTTTGTGTGTAGACGGGCCAAGATGCCGGATGCTGAGGGCGAAGATGGTCGGGAACATGATGGAGTGGAAGAAGCCAAGCAGCACGATGCCGACCAGCGCCGCGGGGCCGCGCGAACTGAGGACGAGGGCGACCGAGATGATGGATCCCGCGGCAAACGCCGCGAGCATGTGCGCGGGCTTGATGCGGCGCATGAGAGCCGATCCGCCGAAGCGGCCGATCATGAAGGCGAGCAGGTGGAGCTTGAGGTAGTTCGCGGCCTGCACGTCGGTGGTGCCGGGGTGCGCGAACTCCACAAAGCGAATGACGAAGCTGGCGACGCCAACCTGGGCTCCCACATAGAAGAACTGTGCGCCCACACCTTTAATCAGGTGAGGAAAGTGCAGCACGTGACGCGCGGCGGCGGTGTTCTCGCCGTCCGCTGACTCGACCGAGATGCGAGGCAGATGGGCGAGGGCAATGATGCCCGCCATGCCGAGAAAAATGCAGACGATGATGATGTACGGCAGGCGCACGATGGCGACTTCAGCGGCGGCGGTATTGGAACCGTTGGCCAGCTCGTGGGCGCGGGCGAGGATGAGAGCGGATCCAAAGACGGGCGTGAGGACGGCGCCCAGCGCGTTGAAGGATTGCGCGAGGTTCAGTCGCTGCTCGGAGGTCTCCGGCGGACCGAGAAAGGTGACGTAGGGATTCGCGGAGACCTCGAGGAAGGACTGGCCGCAGGCCATGATAAAGAGCCCGATGAGAAAGGCGTAGTAAACGTGGATGTACGCGGCGGGGATGAACAGGAAGGCGCCGGTGGCGCAGATGACCAGTCCCAGGACAATACCGCGCTGATAGCCGAGGCGCTCGGCAATTTTGCCGGCAGGCCAGGCGCCGAGGAAGTATCCACCGAAGAAGGCGACCTGGACGAAGGAGGATTGAAAGTCGGTGAGATGGAAGACGCTGTGCAGATGCGGGATGAGGATGTCGTTGAGATTGACGCCGACGGCCCAGAGAAAGAAGAGGGTCGTGACCAGAATCAGCGGCAGGATGTAGCGCGGCTCGGTGAGTTTGGCGGGGCCTGAGCCGGGAGCCGGGGGCCGGAAGGTGACGGGACGAGAGTCCATCAGTTCCCTGCTCCGACCGATGCTGCCGCGACGGGATTCGTGAGCTGGCCGAGGCCTTCGATTTCCGCAACCATGGTTTCGCCGGGCTGCAGCCAGCGCTTTGGCGTGCGTCCGAGGCCCACACCGGCAGGGGTGCCGGTGCTGATAATGTCGCCGGGCTCAAGCGGCGTGACGGAGGAGAGGTACGCGATCAGATCCGGCGCCTTGAAAATGAGCTCGCGCGTATTGGAGTGCTGCAGGACTTCGCCCCCGATGGAGAGGCGGATGTCGAGCGCGTGCGGGTCGGGGATTTCGTCGTCGGTGACGATGACCGGGCCGATGGGGCAGAAGGTGTCGAAGCTCTTGCCCAGGGTCCACTGCGAAGTGGCGAGCTGCACGTCGCGCGCGCTGACGTCATTGAGAATCGTGTAGCCGAACACGTAGTCACGCCATTTTTCTTTGGGGATATCGCGGCCGGCTTTGCCGATGACGAGGGCCAGCTCGACTTCGTAATCGGGTTGCTGCGTCATTGCGGGGATGCGGACGGTCTCTTCCGGGCCGATGACGGCCGAAGGAAGCTTGAGAAAAATCGTGGGGACTTTGGGGATCTCCATC
>DASXFH010000402.1:0-3589 GCA_036489655.1 Acidobacteriaceae bacterium
ATTCTGACTGGCCATGGATTGGACAACGACCTCAGTCATGGGACGGACGCGCGCGACGGGAAAGCCGCCGCTGGCCTGGCGCAGCTGGCTGGTGACGGCAGAAATGTACTGATGCGGGTCGCCGTGGGTCCGGACCAGCCAGACCATGGGGCCAATGTTGGAATTGAGAGCGGTCATTCCGTCGGTGACCTGAGAGGTGGGGACGATCATGAGGGGGCGAGGATCGTGGTTGAGGCCGCCATCGCGGATGTCGCCGACGACGCCCACGATCTGGCGCGGGCCTTCGGTGAACTGCGGGCCGACGCCTTTCCCGATGAGGATCTGCTGGCCGACGGGACTGCCTTTCGGCCAGTATTTCTTTGCCATCGTTTCGTTGATGAGGACGACGAGCGGTGAGGAGCCGGTGTCCTGCTCGGTGAAGTCGCGGCCACTCAGGATGGGGATGCGGAAGACGGAGAAGTAGCCAGGCGAGGCGCTCATCCATCCGGCGCCGCCGTTCCAGGGAGACTTGCCCTCGGGGGCGCGGCCGATGATGTTGAAGGGCAGCCCGTAGCCGCCTTCAAGGGGAAGACAACAGGTGAAGGCGGAGGCTTCGACACCGGGAATGGTGTTGAGCCGCTCGCGCCCGTCGTGAGAGACCTGGGCCACGCCGGCGGTCTTTTTGAACTGGTCGCCGGTCAGCGACATATCCATGGTGAGAACGTTCTGCGGGTCGAAGCCGGGATTGACGGCGCGCATGGCGACGAAGGTGCGGATGAGCAGAGCGGCTCCAATGAGGAGCACGAGGGCAAGCGTGACTTCGCTGATGACGAGCAGGGAGCGGGCCTTGTTGTGGCGGAGGCCGGTCCCGGAGCGGTTGGAGCTTTCCTTAAGAGTGGAGTTGAGGTCGGGGCGTGAGGCGCCGACGGCGGGGAAGAGCCCGAAGAGGATGCCGGTAAGCAGGGCGATCCCGAGGGTGAAGAGGAGAACGCGCCAGTCCAGTCCGACGCCGGCGCCGTGCTCACCCACGCGGGGCAGGTCCGCGGGACTGACAGCCAGCAGAGCACGCACGCCGGCGTAGCCGATGATGAGGCCGAGGACGCCGCCGGCGACGCCGAGGACGATGCTTTCGGTCAGGAGCTGGCGGATGATGCGGACGCGTCCAGCGCCCATGGCGACGCGGATGGCGAACTCGCGCTTGCGGCCGGTGGCGCGGACGAGCAGCAGGTTGGCCACGTTGGCACAGGCGATGAGCAGGACGAAGCCGACCGCTCCGAGGAGGATGAAGAGAGACTTGCGGGCGCCGGCGACGATGGAGTCGCGCAGGGGCTGGACGGCGAAGCCATCCTTCGGCCCCATGTCATCGGGGTGCTGCCGGCGGTATTGATTGGCGGCGAGCTTAAGTTGGGCATTGGCCTGGGCGACGGTCACGCCAGGGTTGAGCCGGCCGGAGACCAGAAAATAGTGGCCGAGATTGGTGCTGTTGGGCTCGATCTGGAAGGGCACCCAGATGTCCGCGGCGGGATCGGTGACGAAGGAAGATCCGAGGACGCCGATGATGGTGTAGGGTTCGTTGGTGAGCGAAAGGCTCTTGCCGACGATGCGGGGATCTCCGCCGAATTTGCGCTGCCAGAGTCCATAGCTGATGACGGCGACGTGTCCGCCGTTGGGCGAATCTTCCTGGGGCGTGAAGGTGCGGCCGAGGAGGACGGGTGCGCCGAAGAGCCGGAAGTAGGCTTCGCTGGCGTGGATGCCGTGGATCTGCTCGGGGACGGCGCCGGTGAGATTGAAGCCCGGGCCGCCGAAATCGTAAGCGGCAACGTCGTGAACCACTGAGGTCTGGGCTCGCCAGGTGTTGAAGTTCACGGGTGACGCACTGTCGCCGGTGCCGTCCTCGAAGGTGTTCATGAACTGAACGATGCGGTCGGGCTGCGGATAAGTGAGGGGCTTGAGCAGGACGTTGTCCACGACGGTAAAGATGGCGGTGTTGGCTCCGATGCCGAGGGCCAGCGCGGCAATGGCGGTGATGGTGAAGGCCGGATTGCCGAACAGCATGCGGAAGGCGTAGCGGAGATCGCTGCGGAAATCGCTCATCGGGATGCTGTCCTCGAAATCGCAGATTCAGAAAGGGCGATGTTCTTCAGTACGCACCGGAGCCGGTGACAGTTCCGGGAATGCTACAGATTGTAACGCTTCGGCTGGTAGCTGGTAGCTGGTAGCTGGTAGCACGTAGCTGGGAGCCGGGAGCCGGGAGCCGGGAGCCGGGAGGCTCAGAGAATCGCTCGCAGGTTTTTTCCATTCACCACAGAGGACACAGAGAGCACAGAGGGGATGGGAAGAGCTCGGATCGTGCTACGTGCTACAGGCTACCGGCTCCACTCAGCCGTGAGTGCCGGTATGGGCGGGGGGCGGAACGGGGACGGGACCGACGGTGGAGGCCCTGTCGAGGTAGCTCAGAGAGGGGAAGTAGACCTGAGGGTTCTGTTCCATGACTTCGAAGTAGCCGCGGAGGAATTCTTCGGCGATGGTCTGGGGGTTCTCTTCCGGCTCAGCGGAGAGAATCTGACGCGCCATATCGAGCAGGAGCGCATCGACTTTTTCACCGAGGCCTTCGGCCTGCTGGATCTCGGCGCGATCCACGTAGAGGAAAGAACCGCGGTTGGAAAGAACAACCATCTCGGTATCGTCGCCGACGGATTTGGGATCGGAGCGGCGGGCGAGATGCATGAGATAGGTCATGCGCAGCACGGTGGAGCGCAGGCTGACGTTCTGGCCGGCGCGCGGCGTGAGCAGACGGAGCATGGTACTGACCGAGCGGGAAGCGGAGCCGATGACGCAGGGGCCGAAGGTATCCATGACGGTGCTGGGCGGTTCGCACAGCAGGACACGGCCGGCGGTGTCGTCAGAGGAATTGCTCGCGACGAGGAACTGCATGGCCGGGACCTGGGCGACGCCGTAGGAGCGGAACCAGTCGCCCATGACGCGCTTGATGCCGGGGACCACCTCGGCGCGATTCGGTGAGGCGCAGGCCACAGTGGCGATTTCGGAGGCGAGCATGGCACCGGCGCGGGGATCCTGCGCGGCGAAGGTGATGGCAAACATGCGGCGGCCGGAGGTGACCGACATAAGCGCGGGGCTGTCGTCGCCAGGGGTTGGGCTGCCGTTCGCGTCGGCACGGGCGTCGGCGCAGAGGATGGAGCCACCTGGGAAGGGAACAGCTAACCCGACAGTCATTGAAAACGGCCTTTCGCAACGGGAGCGACAGCTGGCGCAGGCAATACGATTGGGCCGAAACGGCGATCTCCGTCTTTATGGCTGGTGCGGCTCGCCTGCGCCGGACGGCTTCGACGCGCGAGGGAATGCGGGGCTGAGTGCGACAGAACCAATCTCCGAGGGTGATCCGGCGCGAAACCGCCTACTCCATTCGAATCGTCCGGACAAGGGTGGGTCAATGGGATTTTTGGGGGATTGCTGTGGATTTTCACGCCTGGAATCAAGCAGTTAAACACGGCGGGCTGCAGATGACGCGAATCGGCGGGGGAAGGGACAAGTCAGGGGTGCCTCTGCGGTTGCGGAGGTGAAGGATGCACCGGGAGGTTCGGCCGGGGAA
>DASXFH010000015.1:0-6516 GCA_036489655.1 Acidobacteriaceae bacterium
ATAACCGCTTTTGTTCCACTTTTCTGGCCGTTACCAGCGGCCTTGCCTTCGTTCTTCTCGCCGGATGTGGCCAGATCAACCCGACGCTGCGGGTGGGATCCGCCCTGGCCGGCAACTGGACCTTTGCCCCAGGCTCCTCCACGGTGCTGAACCTTGGCTTCACCCAGGGAGCTTATGAGACGGTGAGCGCGGTGGGGCGGTTGCAGGGGACGACGTGCGTCACCCCGCAGACCAACATTCTGCTGACCGGGTCAGTGGATGCGAACAATAACGTGACGCTGGTTTCGATTCCGTTTGGGGGAACGACGCTCACGCTCAAGGGCCAGGTGGCGGTCAACGGCAAGGGAATGGCGGCGGCGACCTGGACGTTTGCCGGCGGCGCGTGCGGCGCGCTGGGCACGGCCGACGTGACGGCGACGAATTACAGCACGATTGGCGGCACCTATCAGGGAACGTTCGTGGACAAGAGCAGCGAGCAACTGCCGGTCTCGGCGTTTCTGCAGGAGACGACCCAGCCGGACCAGAACGGACAGTTCTCCATCTCCGGGACCGCGACCTTCTCGTCGAACACCTGCTTCACGGAGCAGCCGACGGTGACCAGCTCGCTGGTAACCGGCAACAGTCTCTCGATGACCTATGCCGACCCGGGCAGCGGAGCCATTCTGAAGGCGACCGGCAGCTTTAACAGCGCAGCGTCGCAGCTGACGATCGCGAGCTGGTCGATTACGGGCGGGACGTGCAACGGGGATACGGGAACGGGGACGATGACGCTGGAGTAGGGCACCAGGTCTTTCACCCCAGAGGGCAAGGGGCACAGAGCTCTTCGGGTTCCGATTCGCGCGCCATCCGCCGTATCTTATTGCTCAGATGACGTTTACAGAGCTTTGCCTTTTCTTTACGGATATAATGAGGTGCAGGCAATGGGCGCGCCTGGCCGCCCGAGGGGCGAGGTGAGAGCATGGGTTCTGACAAAACAATCCTGAGAATTCACGACCTTCGCGAGCAGGAGCAGGCCACGCTCCGCTATTGGCAGAACCTGCCGCTCGGCGAGCGTCTGTCTGCTGTGTGGGATGCCAGCGAAGCAGCCTGGAGCTTCGCCGCCGCGTTCAAAGGAGGTTCGCCGGATTATGATGCCCGCCGATTTGAAAGAACTCTTACGCGTGTTGAACGCGCGCGGCGTTAAATTCCTGGTGGTTGGTGGCTATGCTTTCGGTGCATACACGGAGCCGCGGGCCACGAAAGACCTGGATATCTTTATTCGATCCGATGAGGAGAACAGCGAGGCCATTTACCGGGCACTCGCCGACTTCGGTGCTCCTTTGCACGACTTTTCTCCCGCCGATTTTCGGGATGGGAGCTGCTTCCAGATCGGCAGTCCTCCCGCGCGCATCGATATCCTCCAGCAGATCGACGGAATCACCTTCGACGAGGCCTGGAGGAACCGGGTAGAAGCGAACATCGAGGGGGAAACCCGGGTGGCCGTCATCTCCCGTGAAGACCTCATCCGCAACAAGGTGGCCAGCGGTCGAGAGCAGGATCTGCTCGACGTGAAGAAACTGCGGGATTCTGATTCGCGGGGGTAGGGCGAAGCAGGTGAAGGTTCCGGAAAACCGATGATCTTGCAGGAGTTGGAGCTATCCTTTTCTTAAAATGCCTGCATGCCCCATAAGTTTGAGAAGGGGTCTTTCGGTGAGCAACACCACGTTCGCTGCGAACCTACTGAAACGCCTGCCTCATCAACGCCCCGTTGATGGGGAGTGCACAACGCAGCACAACGTCACGGCCTTATCAGCGGCTAACGGAAAAGAGCGAGAGAGAGCCGAACGACTGGCGGAATGAATCCTTGCGCGGTTACTTGTCGCTTTGGGGGCGGGGCCAGCGGGCTTCGATGGTCGTCGAGATACCGCCGCGGGGGCGGAAATCGCCTTTGACCACCGCCCAGACCGGATCGCAGGCACGGGCGACATCTTCGAGGATCTGGTTGACGACGTTTTCCTGGAAGATGCCGAGGTTGCGGTAGCAGAAGAGGTATTCCTTCCAGGATTTCAGCTCAAGGCAGCGCTCGCGGGGCATGTAGCGGAGTGTAATCACGCCGAAGTCGGGCAGGCCGGTTTTGGGGCAGACGGAGGTGAACTCCGGGTCGTCGATGACGATTTCGTAGCCGGGAAACTGATTGGGCCAGGTCTCGATGGGGGGAAAGTCGAAATCGAGGCCGGCTTTGGCGTGCTCGTCGGTGTAGCGGGGGGCAGTGGGCATAGTTCGATTTTAATCGGTGGCCCGGTGGGATTCGATGGCGCGGGGATGCTCCGGGGCTAAAGCCCGAACCCTTTGAGGCTCTGATTCCCCGGGCTGAAGCCCGGGGCTTTCTCCGTCATGCCGCTGCGCGGCATTGCTGTGCGGGGATGAAGCTTATTCAGGTCTCGGAGGGTTTTGGGCGCCGTTACGTTGCGGAGGGTTTTCGGCACCGGTGGAACGCCTGCGACAGAAGGCACCGCAGTCATCTTTGCAGGGGCTAAAGCCCGAGATTTTTTGGGCCGCTTGCGGCATGACTGAAGCCATGCCCTGATACAAAAGCCGAGGGAGCGACGGCGCTTTCCGCGGGGGTTTGGCGTCGTGCCCCGATACAAAGGCTGAGATGTCGACGGATGTCCGGGGCTTTCCGCGGGGTTCGCCGTGGTGCCCCGATATGGACTGGCGGTGCCCCTGCACGGACCTGAGAAAGAACCCAATAGACGAGCAAGGGTATGCAAATGAGGTACTACCGAGGCAATCGTTGCATAATTCCGAACCCGCGGAGGGGTTGGGAGAGTCTCATAACTTTATACTGACGAATGGTTCCCACGAATGGCGACGAATCAAAAGAGCCCGCGCACGGGCCGCGTATGGATCATTACGGCCATCGCGCTGATTTTTATTTTCTACGGCGTACACCTGCTGACGCGTGGCAAGCTGCCGATCCGGGTGGCGACGGCGACGATGGGCGAGCTGACCAGCACGGTCGCGACAAACGGGAAGGTCGAGCCGGAGCCCGA
Source organism: Acidobacteriaceae bacterium (assembly GCA_036489655.1). Taxonomy (GTDB): domain Bacteria; phylum Acidobacteriota; class Terriglobia; order Terriglobales; family Acidobacteriaceae; genus Palsa-343. The sequence goes on from DASXFH010000015.1 coordinate 3,033, forward strand.
GGATAACTACGAGGCGCACGCGCCCTTCCCCGGGATCGTACAGGCGGTGTATGTGCATGAGGGGGAGAAAGTGGCGGCGGGGAAACTGCTGCTGGCCATGGACGACACCGAAGCGCAATCCCGGGTGGCAACCGCGTTAGCGGCTCTGCGCGGCGCTGAAGCCGCCGATCAGGCCGCCAAACAGGGGGGGACGCAGGAGGAGCGGCTCTCGTTGAACGGCGATCTGGCCACAGCCAAAATCAACCGGGATCAGGCGCAGCAAAATCTGAGTGCGCTCAGGAAGCTGCAGGCGTCGGGGGCGGCTTCGCCGAGCGAAATTGCCGCGGCGCAGGCGACTCTGGATGCGGACAACAGCACGCTGCAGGTGCTGCAACAGCGGCAGACCCGGCGCTACACGACGATGGATCTGGCCCACGCCCAGGCGAATCTGGCGGACGCGCAGGCCGGATATGCGGCGGCTCTGGATGCGCTGCACCATGCCATCGTGCACGCGCCGTTTGCCGGGACGGTATATTCGCTGCCGGTTTCGCGGACGGAGTTTGTGCAGCAGGGGGACCGGCTGCTCTCCGTGGCCGATTTGGCGAAGCTGCAGGTGCTGGCGTATTTCGACGAGCCGGAGATTGGCAAGCTGCAGGTGGGACAGCCGGTGACGATCGCCTGGGACGCGCGGCCCAATGAACACTGGCAGGGACGGGTTCTGCGTTTGCCTTCCACCATCATCACCTACAACCAGACGCGCAACGTGGGTGAGGCGGTGGTTTCGATTGCGGAGAAACACGACGCACTGCTGCCGGATACCAATGTTCGTGTGACCGTGACGGTGGCGAGCGAATCCAACGTACTGACGGTGCCGCACGAAGCTCTGCACTTTGAGCAGGGCGCCAGCTACGTTTACCGGCTGGAGGGCGAGACGCTCCATCGGGTTCCGGTAACGGTGGGCACGGTGAACCTGAGCGACGTGCAGATTGTGAGCGGGCTGCAGGCGGGGCAGACGGTGGCCCTGAATACGACGAACGGACAGCCGCTGAGCGATGGCGTTCCGGTTCGGGTAGTTCAATAACTCAGCAAAGGGGATGATAGTGTTGCGCGGGAGATTAGCAGCGGCCGGTCTTTTTCTTTTTTCCGCCACGCTGTGGGGGCTGGCCCCGACAGCGGCGATCGAGGTGCAGCAGGATCTGAATTTTGGCCGCGCCGATGCGGCTTTGCGGATCCTCGATCCGGCTCTGGCGCTGAACCCCGGGGACGCCGAAGCGCACAGCCTGCGCTGCCGTGTGTACTACGAAGAACAACAATGGGACGCGGCGATCGCCGACTGCGAAGCGGCGGTTCAGTCCGCGCCCGGCAACAGCGACGATCATCTGTGGCTGGGACGCGCCTATGGCAGGAAAGCGGCGCACGGGTCGCTGGTAGGGGCGTATAAGCTGGCGCGGAAAGTGCATACGGAGTTCGAGACGGCGGTGCGGCTGGATGCAAAGAACGGCGGAGCGCTGGCGGATCTGGGGCAGTTCGACGTGGAGGCGCCGGCGGTGGCAGGAGGTGGCATCAAGGGAGCGGAAGAAGTTCTGGGGCAACTGCGGAGCGTCGACCCGGTGCGGGCATCCACGCTGCAGGCGCAGATTGCGAACCAGAAGAAGGACTATGTCTCCACGGAGGCCGCGTATCAGGCAGCGATCGCGCAATCGCACGATCCGGCCGCACAGTGGATTGATCTGGCTGAGTTTTATCAGCGGCGGGGGCGCACCGATGAGATGGTGAGCGCGGTGCACACGGCCGTCAGGCTTGACCGGGCGCGGGGTCCGGTTCTGGTGGAAGCGGCAACGCTGCTGACGCAGACAGGGGGCGATCCGGAAGCGGCCATTGCGTGGCTGCGGGAATATCTGAGCTCGCAGGCGGAGTCGGAAAGCGAGCCGGCCTTTGTGGTGCGTACGCAGCTGGCGAGGCTGCTGGCGATGGAAGGCAATCAGCGGGCGGCGCAGGAGCAGCTGGCGGCTGTTCACGCTCTGGCTTCCGGATATCGGGTTCCTTCGCCGGCCGGCACCCGAGCGGGCGAGTAACAGTACACTCAGAACGATGGGGAAGTGGAGACCGATGCACGCGGGAGATTTTCGGGCTACGGGAATCGTCTCGGCGGCGCTCTTGTTTTCGCTTGTGCCGGCGGTAGCGGCGGCGCAGATTTCCCTGTCGACCGCGGTTGAGCTGGCCGAGAAGAACAGCGCTGCGGTACGCTCCGCCCAGGCCACGGTGCAGCGAGCGGCGGGAGGGGTGTCGGAGGCGCGCGACGCGTATGTTCCCAACTTTGTGTTTGGCGCAAATCCCGGGTATGTCTATGGCTACCCGCTCGGCTACCCGTCTCTGTTTGAAGCGACATCGCAGTCGATCCTGTTTTCGTTTTCGCAGCCGGATTACATACGTTCGGCGCGTGCCGGGCTGAAGAGCGCGATGCTGAGCCTGAAAGACACCGAGCAGCAGACGGCGCTCGATGTGTCGCTGGACTACGTGCAGCTGAATCACGATCTGGGAATGATTGCCGCGCTGGACGAGGAGAAGGGCTATGCGGGCAGCCTGGTGCGGATCGAAGAAGACCGGGTGCGGGCGGGCGTCGACCCGGATATGAGCGGGCTGCAGGCGGAGCTGACGGCGGCGCAGATTGACGCGAAACGGATCCACCTGGAGAACGACGCCGACGACATGCGACAGAAGATCGGACACCTGACCGGCCTGCCTGCGGAGGGGCTGACCACCACGGGCGCGAGCATTCCCGCGATGCCGAGTTTCTCGGCAACGGGGGACGATCAGAAGGCGATCGACGCCAACCCGGGGGTCGCCGCCGCCTATGCCAACGCGAAATCGAAGCTTTATACGTCATGGGGAGACCAGCGGCAGAATCTGCGGCCGCTGATCAGCTTTGGGGCGCAGTACAGCCTGTTTGAGAAATTCGCCAACTACCAGCAGTACTTTCCCCAGGGGCTGCAGTACAACAACGCGGCGATCGGGGTGGTGGTGACGCTTCCCTTCTTCGACGCCACGCGGCGAGCCAAGGCGGAGGAATCCGCGGCAGACGCGAACAAAGCCGAAGCAGATGCCGAGACGTCGCACAATGTGCTGAGCGAGCAGACTTCGTCGATGCGCCATGCGCTGCGGGAGCTGGCGGCTCAGCAAAAAGTCAACCAGCTGCAGAGCGAACTGGCGCAGGAGCAGCTGAAGACGGTCGAGACGCAGTTCACCAACGGCACGGGATCGGCAAACGCCGCGCCGGTCACACCCAAAGAGGAACAGCAGGCGCACATCTCGGAACGCGAACGGTACCAGGACATGCTGGACGCGAACTTTTCACTGCTGAAGGTGCAGCTGAATCTGCTGCGCGCGACGGGTGAGATGGACGGCTGGCTGCGTTCGTCGGAAACCAGGACGCCATCGGCTCCGGCGCCGGCTCCCACAGCGGGGCTAAGCCACTCGATTCAGGAACCTTAGTCGCTACGCCCGG